>JANQOE010000019.1 GCA_028279245.1 Alphaproteobacteria bacterium | reverse complement strand
TGGCACAATCACCCTGGGTCAGACCTCCGGCAATGGCACGCGCATCGACGCCCGTGGCCTTGGCCCCGGCGCCACTGGCAACGGCGGCGACGTCGAGCTGACCGCCCAGGCCTTGACCCTGAACCGTGCGATCCACACCAGCGGTGCCTCCGGCGGCGACGCCGGCCAAGTCACCCTTACCGCAACCAACGGCGCGGCCACCATTCGTGGCATCGCCGCGCGCGGCGGCACCACGAGTGGCAAGGGCGGACAGATCAATGTGTCCGCCACCGGCAACATCGAAACCAACAGCAGCATCGACGCCTCGGCCAACACCGGCAACGCCGGCAGCGTCAGCCTGGTAAGCCAAGTCGGCTCTATCCTGACCGGCGACCGGGCTTCGATTGCCGCGCGCGGTCTACGCGGCGGCAACGCCGGCAGCGTCAGCCTGGCCGCTGCCAACGGCGACATCCGCATTGGCGCAACCACCGGCAACAGCACCCAACTGCTGGCCAACGCCGGCGGCACCGGCTCCGCCGGCAATGGCGGGACGGTCACCCTGCGCGGCCAGAACGTCACCCTGAACCGCAGCATCAGCGTGGCCGGCGCCGCCCAGGGCAATGGCGGTTCGGTCGCCATCACCGCAACCACGGGCCAAGTCACTGCCCGCACTATCGCCGCGCGCGGCGGCACGACATCCGGTCGGGGCGGCACCATCAACGTCACCGCCACCGGTGACATCGCACTGAACACCAGTGTCGATGCATCGGGTTATGCGGCTAACGCCGGTACCATCACCGTGACCAGCAGCAACGGCTCCATCGGCACCGCAGATAGCGCAACGATCAGCGCCCGCGGCAACCGCGGCGGCAATGGCGGCACGATTACGATGCAGGCCAGCAATGGCAGCCTCACCGTTGGCGGGACGGCCGGCGGCGGAACCCGCATCACCACGCGTGGCAACGCCTCGGGCGGCACGATCCAACTGCAAGCCGGTGCAGTCACCCTGAACCGCAACATCGAAACCCGCGGTGGGACCGCGGGCGGTGCGGCGACCATTGCCGCCGCCACCGGCAATGCCTTGCTGCGGAACATCGACACCCGCGGCAGCGGCACCAAAGGCGCGATCAGCGTTAGCGCAGCCGGCGATATCACGTCGGCGGCGGGCACTGTCCGCGGTGGCGCAACGACACTCGGTGCCGGCGGCGCCATCGGCGTAACCATCGACACCGACAGCCTGCAGATCGGCGGCGATAGCGCGGCCATCACCGGCCGCATCAACGGTCAGTCCCGCGCCGCCGCCGTGAACGAGTTGCAGATCATCAACACCAATATCCCCGATCCATGCACGGTCAACGCCGTCGCCTGCATCTTGCCGCCACCGCCGCCACCCCCGGCAGCGCCGGAGGTCGTCGCCGCCCCGGTCATCCCGACCGATGTCACGGTACTCGCTGCCGCCATCGATCAAGCCGATAGCCCACTGCCACTGCGCTTCGCCGAACAGGAAACACCGGGCCAAGAAGCCTTCGTCCAAAGTCCGTTGATCGACGCGGTCCCGGTCGACATCTTCAGCGGCGGCTACCGGCTGGTCACCACCGACACCGTGCTCCCGGCCGCCGGCAACGATGAGCCGGCGGAGGACACAGAAGCGGAGGATACCGAGGAAGGCGCCGCCCTCACGGGTGGCAACGACACGATCCTGCCCGCCGCGGGGCCGGCATCCAGCGAACCGGCAGCGGTGCCCGTCGATCCGTACTTCACCCAGGATGTGTGGAGCGGGGTCCGCAACCCCTAACCGCTAGCGCTCGACGACCAGGCAGGCTTGTTCCTGGTTGATCAGCGCCTCACACGCCGCGGCCGCCACGTCGAAGTCAACAAACGGGCCGGCCTGCAGGCGATACCAAACGCCATGATCACCCAGTTCGGCCCGCACCACATCGGCGGCCAACTCGTTCAGTACATCGGTGAACGCGCCCTGCAACCGCGCCCATTCGGACTGCGCCCGGTCCCGCGACTGCAGCGAAACGAGCTGCAAATAGAACTGCCGACCGATCGCGTCATCGAATGCCGCATCGCCAACCGCCGCAACATCGGTTCCCTGCGGCTCCGGCTCCACCGGGTTCGGCGCGGTCGAGACAACGCCCGGCAACCCGGCCAGCGCCTCCTCTGGTTCCGCAATCACCGGCGTAGGCTCTCGCACCTGCACGGACGGCGCCACCGGCGTTTCCTGCTTTGCGACGGCAGCCGTCTGCACATCGCCGTCGACGCGCAGCATTTCACGCATCGCGGCGATTTGCGGCTCCAGCTCTGCGGCATCTAATCCGCCATCCCGGCGGCGCGCCGCCGCCAGCGTCAGGCTCTCGGCGGCCTCGCCATAACGGCCGTCATCCTGTTGAATACCAGCAAGGCGCTCCAGAATCTCCGACTCCGCGGCCGCATCGCGTTCCCCCGACGCCTGGCGCCGGTCCAAGCTCAGCCGAAGCAACGTCTCCGCCGGCGCGTCTTGCCCCAGATCCCTGTGCAACCCGGCAAGGTTCTCCAACACGACCAACGTGCTCGGATGACCTTCGCCAAGGGCGCTTTCGCGGATGGCCAGCGCCCGCTCCAACGTCGGCACCGCGGCGATCAAGTCGCCTTCTTTACGGTACACCGCGGCCAGATTGTTCAGGCTAGTCGCAACCTCAACATGATCGCGCCCGAGCGAACGTTCGCGGATCGACAAGGCCCGCCGGAACAGCGGTCCCGCCGCCACATAGTCGCCTTTGATGTAATGCACCGCGGCGATGTTGTTCAGGGTCGTCGCCAACCGGGTGTCGAGTTCGGAGAAGGTCTCGGCAATCTCCAACGCCGCATCGAATTTGGCTTCCGCCTCGGCATAGTCGCCGGCTTGAAAAGCGGTCTGCCCGGCGGCGACCAGCCCTTCCCAGGCATCTTCCTGCGCGATGGCCGGGCCGGCCAACAATGCGCAAACGACCAGCGGAATGAGGTGACGCGGAGCAAACATGGCAATCCCGGTCTTCAGCGAACAGCCGCTGAACCTCGCCCTGTCACGTAAATATTCCGCTAACCACTGTATCACAGTGAACAAAAACTTAATTGGTTGCTAACCGTTCGCGTCGATGCTCCCAAAGAACGCAGTCTTCCGGATTGAGAATGTGAACATCGACGAACTGAAGCAACAGGTCGAATCCGCCATTGCTCTGTTCACCCTCGTCGACGAGCGCAATGTCAGTTTCTGCGAAGGTCTGCTCGCCTCCTTGAAGGAGGTGGAGCAGAAGCATCTGGAACGGCGCAGCGATATGGTGAAGCTCGAAGAAGAAGTCGAGCGGCTGACCCAGGAAAACGAACAGCTCCGTGCCCTGCTGCAATCGATGCTGACCACCGTCGGCACCGGCCGCCACCGCAAGCTCGACGAAATCAGGACCCGCCTGGAACGGCGCGTCAACCGCCTGGCCGCAAGCCAAGGCGCGAACGCGAACGCCGGCGACGAGACCGCCTTCAGTGTCCCAGACAAAAGCATTGGCGACATCGTCGCCCGCATCGGCGATCGCGCGGCGGCCGACACCGCCGCACCGGAACCGAAGCCCCAACCCAGCGCCACCTAGCCCCGCTCGCTTGCCAAGCCGTTGGTAGTACTAATAGTTTAGAGACACGGTAGTTCGACTAACCAACCGGTACAGGCTTTGGCACTCACCACGGATGACGACGAAACCCTCGACTTCGGCATGCTGCCCAGTCTCCTGGGGTATCAGCTTCGCCGCGCCCAGCTGATCGTCTTTCAAAACTTCGCCCGCCACCTGCAAGACTTCGACGTCACGCCGACCCAGTTCGCGGTTCTAACGCTGATCGCCGCCAACTACGGCCTGTCCCAACGCGCCCTATCGGCCGCCGCCGGTACCGACCAGTCGAGCCTCGTATCGCTGCTCGACCGCCTGCAGGCGCGCGGCTGGATCGCCCGCCGCAAGTCCCAGCGCGATCGCCGCTTTCACGTCCTTAGCCTGACCGATGACGGCAGCAAGAAGCTTGAGGAAGTGAACGCCCTGGTCCGTAAGCAAGACGATCTGCTCGCCAACGGCCTCTCCGCGGACGAGCGGCAGGAACTCATGCGGCTGCTCAGCCGGCTGAGCGACAGCTACGAGAGCTAATCCGGCCGACTGAGCCGTTCCCGCACCTCGTCCGGCAATGCCACCGACTGCAACCGTTCCGCATCCTCGGGGTGCCGCTGCGCCCACACCCGGACCTCTGTCCCCTCGGCAACCAAACGGTCGCCGACCGACACTGTGTGTTTCAGCACCAGCGCCTTCTCCCGGAGGGCTTCGACCTCGCTGACGATGTGCAACTTGTCGCCGTGCCGTGCGGGGGAAACGAACCGCGCCGTGGCGTCGCGCAGCGGCAATCCAACCACATCGTAGCGGGCAAACAGCTCCTGCCACGGCAGCCCGGCCGCCTCGAACAACTGCCGCGAGGCGGAGTCGAACCAGCGATAGAAGTTCGGGTAGAAGACGATGTCCGCCGGGTCGCAATCGCCCCAGTCGACCAGACGCTCACTCGTGTTGCGGAACATCCTTGCCCCTTGCCCAAAAGAAAACGCCCGGCGTTGCCGGGCGTTCTCAGCGGTTATCGGTTCCCGCTATTCCCTCGCGGCGCCGAAGAGTTGTAGCAGCAGCAGGAACATGTTGATGAAGTTCAGGTACAGGCTCAGAGCGCCCATGATCGCCTTCTTGCCGGCAACCTCGGAGTCGTCGAGCTCGTAGTACATTTCCTTGATCCGCTGGGTGTCGTAGGCGGTGAGGCCGACAAACACCAGCACGCCGATCACCGAGATCATGAACTGCAGCATCGAGCTGGCGACGAAGATATTGACGATGCTGGCGATGATCACGCCGATCAGGCCCATCATCAGGAAGCTGCCGAAACCGCTCAGGTCCCGCTTCGTCGTGTAACCGTACAGGCTCATCGCCGCGAACATGCTGGCGGAGATGAAGAACACCCGGGCGATGCTCGCCCCCGTGTACACGACAAAGACGTATGAGAGGCCGAGGCCCATCGCCGCCGCGAACGCCCAGAACGCCATCTGCGCTCCGGCGAACGACAACTTATGGATGCGGAAGCTCAAGAAGAAGACGATGCCCAGGGGCGCCAGCGCCACGACGATGCCGATCCCCGTGCCGTGGATCGCCTGCATCAGCGGCGGCGTGTTCGCCACCAAGTAGGCAATGATACCGGTCAGCGCGAGACCGGTGGTCATGTAGTTGTAGATGCGCAGCATGTAGGACCGCAGGCCCTCATCGACGGCAGCGGTTTGCCCGACGGCAGCACCCTGCATCACGCGCCGTCCTAGTTCAGCCATGGTCGCTTTCTCCTGCGAATGAATCTTAGACCCTCGAAATATGGCCACTACGCCGCGTTGAATCAACCTATTCCAGCCGGTGACTCCCCTTGAAATTGCCTATGATTTGATAGAGACAGCCTATCAAAATTTAGCGATTATTGTTTGATTGCCTCGAATTCGAGGATCAGTTCCACTTCGTCGCCAACCAGGCCGTTATCGACCGCGTAGGCCATGCCGAACGCGCTCCGCAGAAACGATGTGCGGGCCGAGATGCCCAGCGTCTCCTGCTCATGGCCGAACGGATAGACCGCCGCACGGTTGAGAGTCACTTCTAGCGTCACCGGCCGGGTCTGCCCCAACAGTTCCAGTTCACCATGCACCAGCCCGGTCGTGTCACTGGTCTTTTCAACCTCGGTTCCGGTGAAGATGATCTTCGGAAACTCTTTGCTGTTGAGGAAGTCCGGGCTGCGCAGATGCCGGTCCCGCCGCTTGTGATTAGTGAACACGCTGTCGGCTTCGATCTCGACCCGCAAGTCGCTGACCGCCGCTGCGTCGGCGTCGTAGGTGAAAGAGCCCTCGCCTTCCAGAAACATCCCGAGCTGGTTCTGGAACCCCAGGTGATCCACCATGAAGCCGATCGAGAAATGCTCCGGATCGATCCGGTAGGACTCAGGCGCCGCCCATGCGGAGGTGGTCACCAGGCCGAAGCCCCCCAGCACCGCGCCCAACCATCGCAAACCTGTCATCAGCGTCTCCATGTTTCGGCCGGCGCCACAGCCAGACGATGTCCACGGCGAACGACCAGGCGACGGCCATGACCGCAATCGCCGCCACCACACCGCTGAACGGCTGTTCCACCACCGGCGCCAGACAAATCGTCAGCGCCACGATCAGCAACACGCAGACCGCCTGGCGGCGCCACCGCGGCGGCAACGTGCCGCGCAGTTGCGGCAACGCCTTGCCGGTAAGCAGAAACGCGTACCGGGCGCCGCCCGCCGCAATGATCCATGCACCGGCCTTGTCGAAGCTGAACACCAGCAACGACAGCACCAGCGCCAGCAACGCGTCCGTCTCCATGTCGAACCGGGCACCGAAACTCGACACCCGCCCGCTGCGGCGCGCCAGCCAGCCGTCAACGCCATCGAGCGACAGCGCCGTCGCGGCAATCGCCACCGCCGCCCACGCCGCGAGATAACCACCGGGCGCGCTGGGAGCAAGCAAACCGGCGATCAAACTAACGAGAACCGCCCGTGCGAGCGTGACTTGGTTCGCCGCGCCGAACGCCTGCCCCGGCAAGGCAAGCCGGGGCGCCGCCACCGCCATCACCAGCGCCAGTCCGGTGAACGCACCGAGGCTGAAAACCGCAAAGGCCGGGCCAACTGCCGTCAGGTAAACCAGCGTGACCGAAGCGAGGCTGACCACTGTTGCGCCGGCCGCAAAATGCATGGCGGCAAGTGAAGCGGCACGGCCGGGGCGACCGCCCTCGGCGCCGAGGAAAAACATCGTCTTGAGCCTGTTTCTTATTTGTTCTGATTGGTTGTTACACTATTCGTTACGCAACAATGGGGCGGATTTTTGGCCGAGGGCGGCCCAGGTTGCGGCAAAACCGACAATCAGCATCACCGCCAGGCAGCCGACGGCGGTGACAATCACCGGTCCGGCCAAGAAACTCCACTCCAACTCCATGATGTAGGTAACAACCGCCCACGCCGCTATAGTCCCTCCGATGGCGGCAATAATTGCGGTCATTAGGCCTAACAAACCGTATTCGATCAAGAACGCCACCAGCACCCGGCCCCTTGTGGCGCCCAGCACTTTCAGGATCACCGCGTCATAGACCCGCCGCCGGTGTCCGGCTGCCACAGCGCCGCCGACCACCAACACCCCGGCCACCAGCGCCACCGAAGCCGTCGCCCGTACCGCGTTGCCCATCTGCCCGACCAGTTGGCCAATCGCCTCCAGCGCCGCCCGCACCCGGATCGGGCTGACATTCGGATAGGCGTCCGTCACCTCCCGCTCGATCTGCTCCTCCGCGGCGCCGTCGGCATAGACCGTCGCCAGGTAAGAAAATGGCGCCCCATCCAACACCCCTGGCGAAAAAATCATCAGGAAGTTGATGCCGAGACTGTCCCACTCGATGTGCCGCAAGTTGGCGATCCGGCCTTCAACTTCCCGGCCCAGCACATTCACCGTAAGCGTATCGCCGATGCCGACGCCGAACCCGGACGCGGTCTCCGCGTCGAAACTGATCAAGGCCGGCCCGTCATAGTCGGCGGCCCACCATTCGCCTTCGACCAGCGGGCTGTTCGCCGGCGCGGTTGCCGCCCAAGTCACGCCGCGATCGCCACGCAGCGCCCAGCGCGAGTCTGGCGCGACCGCCGCTTGCCGCGCCGGCACGTCATTGATCGCGACGATGCGCCCGCGCAACATCGGCACGTCCTGCAATTCCTCGAAGCCATCCGCCCGTTCGACGATCTCAGTGAAGCCGGCAACCTGGTCGCGCTGAATGTCGATAACAAAGAACGCCGGTGCCCGGTCCGGCATCTCTTCCAGAATGCGGCGCCCGAAATTCCCTTCGATCAGTGCGATGGTGATTAGCACCGTCAATCCGAGTCCCAACGACAGCACCACACTCGGCGTCGACGCACCCGGCCGATGCAAATTGGCCACCGCCAACCGCAGCCCAGGCTGACGGATCCCGCGAACCCGCCGCGCCCCGGCCATCACCCCCGCACCGGCGACCAGGAAGGCAATCAGCAGCGCCACGCTGCCGCCGACGAACCACATCGCAAACATCCGGTCGCTGGCCGTCCACACCGCCACCCCGGCC
>JANQOE010000009.1 GCA_028279245.1 Alphaproteobacteria bacterium | reverse complement strand
CGACCGGCGCCGGCGACGGTTTTGTCGGCGCACTAGCGGCGGCCCTCGACGCCGGCGAAGACCTGCCGGCGGCCATGCGCCACGCCAGCATCGGCGCCGCCCTGGCCTGCCTGACCATCGGTTGCCAATCGGCCTACGCCGATGCGGAAGCCATTGCCGCCCGGCTCGACGAGTTACCCACCGCGGTGGCGATCTAAATGGCAGTCATCGATAGCATTGCCGCGGTAGCCGACGAACTGACCGCCTGGCGGCGCGACATCCACGCCCATCCGGAAACCGCATTCGAGGAGAAGCGCACCTCGGACGTTGTGGCGAAGAAACTGCAGTCCTTCGGCATTGAAGTGCATCGCGGCCTTGCCGGTACTGGTGTCGTCGGCCGTTTGCGTTCGGGCAACGGCAACCGTGCCATCGCCCTCCGCGCGGACATGGATGCGTTGCACATTGCTGAAGAGAATGACTTCGCCCACAAGTCCAAACACGAAGGCAAGATGCACGCCTGCGGCCATGACGGGCACACGACAATGCTCCTCGGCGCCGCGCGCCATCTGGCCGAGACGAAGGACTTCGACGGCACCGTCTACTTCATTTTCCAGCCGGCCGAAGAGAATGAGGGCGGCGCGCGGGTGATGATCGAAGAGGGGCTGTTCGACCAGTTCCCGGTCGAAGCCGTCTATGGCATGCACAACATGCCCCACATGCCGGTCGGCCAGTTCGCGGTGCGGCCCGGACCAATGATGGCGGCCTTCGACATCTTCGAGCTGACCATCACCGGCCATGGCAGCCACGCCGCCATGCCGCACCAGGGGCGCGACCCGGTCTTCGTAGCGGCGCAGATCGTCACGGCGTTGCAAGGCATCGTCAGCCGCGGCACCGATCCCCTCGACGCCGCGGTGCTCAGCGTCACCCAGATCCACGGCGGCGACACCTGGAACGTCATTCCCAACGCGGTGACCCTGCGCGGCACCACCCGCGCCTTCCGCGACGCGGTGCAGGACCGGTTCGAGCCGGAGATCCGGCGCATCGCCGACGGGCTGTGCGCCGCCCATGGCGCAACCTTCGATCTGCGGTACGAACGCCGCTACCCGGCGACCGTGAACACCGCGGCGGAAACCGAGTTGGCCGCCGCCGCGGCGGCCGAAGTCGCCGGCACCGGCGGGGTCGACCGCGACCCCCAGCCGCTGATGGGCTCGGAGGATTTCGCCTTCATGCTGCGGGAACGCCCCGGCTGCTATCTGTGGATCGGCAATGGCGCCCGCGACGGCGGTTGTATGCTCCACAACCCGCGCTACGACTTCAATGACGACATCCTGCCCGCCGGCGCCAGCTATTGGGTCCGCCTAGCCGAACGAGTACTCGCCGCGCCAGCCACCTAGGCCGCCAAAAGTCCATTCTTAAACAACGGATTAACCATCTGGCAAAGGTTCGCCGCCAGGTTGGCTGCTGCGCTGGTCGGCAGAAATGTATTTTCTATTACACGTCCTTATAGCCGTCTCATATTTGGTCATCTCCGGTGCGACAGCATTGATGCTGCCGCAATACGTGCCGGAGTTGCCATCGACCGTTCCGCCAACGATCGGCGGTGTGGTCTTTGTGGCCGGTGCGTTGGTGCACTTCATGTATGTCCAGACGGAGCGGCAGCGCCACGTCGAGTCCGAACTGCTGGCCATCCGCCGGGCCTATGACCATCTGGCGCGCAGCGTCGACAGCGCCCACAACGAAGCCGACCGGCTGCGCGAAGCCATCGCCGACAACCCCGACGCCGAGCGGATTTCCGAGGTCGTAGCGGAGGTCAAGGTCCTCCAGGGCCTGATCGAGCGCTTCCAACCGGACAAGGATGGCAAGGCGGCGCCGAAGAAGGCCGCCAAGCCGCGCGCCGCGGCCCAGACCAAGCCGGACGAGGCCGATCCAACCCCGGCCCCCGACTACTCCGCCACGGAGCAAGAGATCCTGACGACCGTGCGCGAGGGCATCCGCACCGACCGCGTCGAGGTCTTCGTCCAGCCCGCCGTCAGCCTGCCCCAGCGCAAGGTCCGGTTCCTCGAATGCTACACCCGGATCCGCGGCGCCAACGGCGAGGTCATCGTCCCGGAGCAATACATCGACCTGGCTCGGCGCGAGGGCCTGGTGCCGGCGATCGACAATCTGTTGCTGTTCCGCACCGTGCAGTTGATCCGCCGCGACCAGCGGCAACGGTACGAGACTCTGTTCTTCTGCAACGTCGCCAGCGACAGCATCAATGACAAGGAGTTCTTCTCCGACTTCGTCGATTTCGTTGCCGAGAACGACAACCTGGCCGCGAAACTGGTGTTCGAGTTCCGCCAGCGCGATCTGGAGCAGGCCGACGATGCTCTGCTGGAGAAACTGCGGCGCCTGTCGGCGCTCGGCTTCCGCTTCTCCCTCGACGGCGTGCGTCACATCAACTTCGACCTCGCGGCCCTGTCCCGCGACAATGTGAAGTTCATCAAGATCGACGCCCACCGCATCCTCGAACATGTCGAGATCGACGGCGGACTGGAGGACATCAAGAACCTCAAACGCGCCCTCGACCGTGCCGGCATCGACCTGATTGTCGAAAAGATCGAGACCGAAAAGCAGCTTATCGAGCTGCTCGATTTCAACATCGACTATGGCGAGGGCTTCCTATTCGGCGAACCCCGCCGCGGCGGCGGCGAGGCCAACTAGGCTTCCCCCGACCGGGGCGGCGTGGCACAACGGGACCTCCGCCGCCACAAGAGACCTCCATGCCCGAAATGCTGCCTGGCCTGGCCCCGCTGGCCGACCGGTTCGATGCCTTCATCGTCGATCTGTGGGGAACCGTGCATGATGGCGCCGCGCCCCTGCCGGGTGCCGTGGATTGCCTGGAACGGCTACAGGCCGCCGGCAAGGCGGTCGCCTTCCTTTCCAACGTGCCGCGACGGGTCGAGAAGGCCCACGCAATGCTGGCCCAGATCGGCATTCGCCCCGACCTTTACGATCATCTCTATTCCTCGGGGCAGGAGACCTGGGATGCCCTACTGCACCGCGCCGACGAATGGCATCGCAGTTTCGGCAACCGCGCCTTCTACCTCGGCCCGGACCGGCACACCGATATGCTCGACGAGCATCCGGCCCTCGATGAGGCACCCGATATCGACGGCGCGGATTTCGTGCTCTGCGTCGGTCCTCAAGAACCGGAATGGACGACTCTAGAGCAGCATGTCGAGCTGCTGGAAGCGGCCTACGCCCGGGGCCTGAAAATGATCTGCGCCAATCCGGATGTTGTGGTGTTGCGCAGTGACGGCATGCGCGCCCTCTGCGCCGGCGGCCTCGCCCAATACTATGCGGAGAAGCTGGGCGGCGACGTGCGTTGGCACGGCAAGCCCTATCCCGCCGTGTTCGAACGGTGCCGTGCGTTGCTAGGCGATCCGGATCCGGCCCGGACCCTGGTGATTGGCGACTCCTTGACGACGGACATCGCCGGTGCGAACGCCGCCGGTTTCGCCTCGGCCCTATTGTTCGGCGGCATCCATGCGGAACACCTGGGTGTCACCTTCGGCGAAGTACCGGATGAAAGCGATGCCGACGCCCTGTATGCGGACATCGGCCAGACGCCGACTTTTGGTCTGCCGGCTCTGCGCTGGTAAGGGAAACTAGGTAACGGCGGCGCGCACCTTGTAGGCGGGTGCGTCCCACGCGCCGGTTGCCATCACCTCTTTCAACACGGCGATCGCGTCCCACAGGTCGACATAACGTAGATAAAGCGGTGTCAGTCCGAACCGCAGAATATCCGGCGCACGGAAGTCGCCGATGACGTTACGGTCGATCAGCGCCTGCATGATCGGATAGCCTTCCGGGTGGGTCAGGGACACCTGACTGCCGCGCCGGTCCAAATCCGAGGGACCGGTACTGACAAACCCGAAAGTGCTGCACTCCTGATCAACCAGGTCGAAGAACAATTGCGTCAGCCGTTGCGATTTCGTGCGAGTGGCGGCGATGTCAGCCTCAAGCAGCAGATCCACCGCGACCTCCAGTGCGGACATGCTGAGGACCGGCGGCGTACCGCACAGCATGCGCTTGATGCCGGGTGCGGGCGCATAGTCGCTGCTGAAATCGAACGGCGCCGCATGCCCCATCCAGCCGGCCAGCACCGGGCGTACCTCGGCGTGATGACGTTCCGCAACGTAAAGAAAAGCCGGCGCGCCAGGTCCGCCGTTCAAGAACTTGTAGCCGCAGCCCACGGCAAAGTCGGCTCCAGCGGCGTCGAGCGAGACCGGCACCGCACCGGCGCTATGCGCCAGATCCCAGATGACCAGGGCACCGCAGTCGTGCGCGGCTTTTGTCACCGCCGCCATGTCATACATCTGCGCGTCACGATAGTTGACATGGGTGAGCATCAGCACCGCCACGTCGCTGTCGAGTGACGCCGCGATATCATTCGGGTCGGCGTAGCGCAGCGTGTGACCTTGGCCGAGCTGCACCATCAATCCCTGCACCATGTAAAGGTCCGTCGGGAAGTTGTCGCGCTGCGACACGATCACCTTGCGGTCCCGCCGCATCGGCAACGCGGCGGCCAGCAGCTTGTAGAGATTGATCGAAGTGGAATCCGCCGCGACCACCTGTCCTGGCGCCGCGCCGATCAGCCGGCCGATCTTGTCGCCCAATCGCTGCGGCTGGCCGATCCAGTCGTTTTTGTTCCAGGACCGGATCAGGTCTTCGCCCCACTCCGTGTTCACCACGGTCTGCAACCGGTCGACCGCGGCCTTCGGCAACGGCCCCAACGAATTGCCGTCGAGGTAGATCACGCCATCGGGCAGATGAAAGCGGTCGCGAAAGGATGCGAGTGAATCCTGCGCGTCCCACGCCGCGAGCTCCGCCCGGGTGATCATATGGCCACCCCATTTTGTTCTACTACGATGTCGGCCATCGCCAACGCCGCGTCGCTCCCCACCTCGCGCAGCCCCGCCACGACACCGGCCTGATCCACCGGCGTCCGGTTCTGACTCACCTTCCACGTCCCAATCAGGCTGGTGATCGTCATTTCAAAGCCGACGATTCCTTTCAGCATGCGGTCGATGAACTCGACCGGCGCGTCCGTTACCGCCCACGGTTCGTCCCGGTGTTCTTCCTGCTTGTCGGTGAGTGCCGTGATGTGGGTGCGCAGCCAGTCCGCATCCTCGTGGAAACGCAGCGTACCTTCGGCCTGCACGCCAACATAGTTCCAAGTCGGCACCACCCGTCCGTCATCCTGTTTCGAGGGGTACCAAGAGGGTGTGATATAGTGCGCGGGCCCCTGGAAGACGGCCAGGGCCGGCGTATCCGGATCAAGGTCCGACAGCACCGGGTTGGCCCGCGAGACGTGCCCACACAGCTTCCCGTACGGCGCCGGCGCCGGCTCGGCCAGCATTGGTACATGGCAGGACCTTAGGCGTGACCCGCCGCGCGTGATCAGCAAGCCCAGCGGATGCGCCGCCACAAGGGCGTGCAAGACCTCGACTCGCTCTTCGCGAAACAATGTCGGCGGATACACTTGGGCCTCCTTGCAGGAAGGGTGTGCTCTACTTGTGGGGACTGTGCGGAGTAGTCCTAATCCCGGTGGCGATTTAAGTCATCCGCCCATTCGGCGCAAATAGACCCTTTTCGACTCAATGGTTTATACTCCGGCGCCCGACTCGGAGAATTAATGGTCAAGTTCCCACCGAAAGACTTCGATGCGTGGCGGGCGCTGGCCGAGAAGGAGTTGGACGGGAAAGCCGTCGACGAACTCACCTGGCACACGCCGGAAGGCATCGAAGTCAAACCGATCTATTCGGCGGCGGACCTGGAAGGTATCGAGTGGCTCGGCGCGCCGCCGGGGTCGCCCCCGTTCGTGCGCGGGCCTTACGCGACGATGTACCCGAACCGCGCCTGGACCGTGCGCCAGTATGCGGGTTTCTCCACCGCGGAGGAGTCGAACAAATTCTACCGCCGGGCCCTGGCCGGCGGCCAGCGCGGCCTGTCCGTCGCGTTCGATCTGGCCACCCATCGCGGCTACGACAGCGACCATCCTCGCGTGGTCGGCGATGTCGGCAAGGCGGGCGTGGCGGTCGACACGGTCGAGGACATGAAGATCCTGTTCGATGGGATCGACCTCGGCCAAATCAGCGTGTCGATGACCATGAACGGCGCCGTGCTGCCGGTGCTCGCCGCATTCATTGTCGCCGGGGAAGAACAGGGCCTGCCCCAGGCGAAACTCAGCGGCACGATTCAGAACGACATTCTCAAAGAGTTCATGGTGCGGAACACCTACATCTATCCGCCCGCACCTTCGATGCGGATTGTCGCCGACATCATTGCCCACACCGCCCGGCACATGCCGCGCTTCAACTCGATTTCGATCTCCGGCTATCACATGCAGGAAGCCGGCGCGACCTGCGTGCAGGAACTAGCGTTCACTCTGGCCGACGGCATCGAATATGTACGCGCCGCCCAGTCGCGCGGCCTGGCGGTCGACGCGTTTGCGCCGCGCCTCAGCTTCTTCTTCAACGTCGGCATGAACTTCTTCATGGAGGTGGCGAAGCTGCGCGCCGCCCGCCTGCTGTGGTCGCAACTGATGCAGGAGTTGTTCCAGCCGCAGGATCCGCGCAGCTTGATGTTGCGCTGCCACTGTCAAACCAGCGGCGTCTCGCTGACCGAACAGGATCCGCACAATAACATCGTGCGCACCGCGTTCGAAGCGCTCGCCGCGGTGCTTGGTGGGACTCAGTCCCTGCACACCAATTCGTTCGACGAGGCATTGGCGTTGCCGACGCCGGCCTCCGCGCGTGTCGCCCGCAACACCCAGCTCATCCTGCAACACGAAACCGGGGTCGCGAACGTCGTCGATCCGCTGGCCGGATCCTATTATGTGGAAAGTCTCACTGCCAGCGTCGCCCGCCACGCCCGCGCATTGATCGATGAGGTGGAGGCGATGGGCGGCATGACCAAGGCCGTCGACCGCGGTATGCCGAAACTGCGCATCGAAGAAAGCGCGGCGCGCCGGCAAGCGCGCATCGATCGCGGCGAAGACGTCATTGTCGGCGTCAACCGGTTCCAGCCCGATACGGAAGAATCGATCGACATCCTCGACATCGACAATCGCGCCGTGCGCGAGTCTCAAATCGAGCGGTTGCGCACGATCCGGTCAGCGCGCGACGACGCGCGCTGCCGCACCGCGCTGGACGCATTGACGGCCGCCGCGCAATCCGAAGATGCGAACCTGCTCGAAGCCAGCATCGAGGCGATCCGCGAGCGTGCGACCGTCGGCGAAGTCTCCGACGCGCTTGAGCAGGTCTACACCCGACACCGCGCCGTCGTGCGCTCGGTATCCGGAGTTTACGGCGCGGCCTACGAGGATGACAGCGACTTCGCGCAGGTCCGCGCGGACGTGACGGCGTTTGCGGAACGCGAAGGCCGCCGCCCGCGCATGATTGTCGTCAAGGTCGGGCAGGACGGGCACGACCGCGGCGCGAAAGTCATCGCCACCGCCTTTGCCGACCTGGGCTTCGATGTCGACATCGGTCCGCTGTTCGCCACACCGGAAGAGGCGGCGCGCCAAGCAATCGAAAACGACGTCCATATCGTCGGCATATCCAGCCAAGCCGCTGGGCATAAGACCCTGGTGCCGGCGCTGATCGACGAACTGCGCGCCCAAGGCGGTGACGACATCATTGTGATTTGCGGCGGTGTGATCCCGCCACAGGACTATGACCTGCTGCGCCAGGCCGGCGTCGCGGGCATCTACGGCCCGGGCACCAACATCCCGCTGGCCGCGACAGAAATCCTCAAAATCATTCGGCAATCGCGAGAACAGGCAGCGTAGATGAGAGCGCTTCGACTAAAACCGATCGGTGGGCCCAGCACGCCCCGCACAACCAATGCAGCGTCGTCCATTTTGCTCCTGGCGATTGTCACATGGTGTGCGCTGGCCGCCTGGTTCGTCCAGGCGACCGTCGGCTGGCATCTCATCCCGCAACTGCTGCCCCATGAGATTGGCGGCCTGGTCGCCGGTGTGGTGGCGCCCCTCGCGCTGCTGGCAGCCTTCGCCGCCCTGTTTATGCGCCGGCAGAAGAGCAATGAGACCGTGCACGCGTTGGAAGCCCAGGTGTCGCGCTTGGCCGCGCCGCACACCGAAGCCGAGGCCGGCCTGAAGCAACTCGGTGAACGCATGCGCTCGGAATCCTCGTCGCTGCAGGCCTCGGTCGACCAGGCGCGCGGCGACGTCGAAAAGATCGGCCAATCCTTCGCCCAGCAAGCCGCGCTGCTGACCAGTGCCGCCGATCAGGCGATGCGCCAGGCCAATGCCGGCAGCAATGCGTTGAGCAAGCAGGCCGATACCCTCTTTGTCGCGATCGACCGGGTGTCGGACGAACTGCGCTCCCTCGGCGGCCAGGGGGAAGAGCAGGCCGCCGCGCTCAGCCGCGCCGCGTCGGACGCCAGCGCCCAGGTCACCGAACTGACAAACGCCCTCGGTCGGCACATCAGCAAGTTTGGCGGGACCCTGACCGAGATGACCAACGACGCCCTGGCCGATGTGTCAAAGCAAGCCGAGCAGTCGGTGGACCGCGCCCGCGAAGCAACCGGCGACATGCGCATTCAAATCGCCGCCGCCGGAGCCGCGCTTGAAGCTTCGGCCAACCGCGCCGCCGGCAAGGTTAGCGAGGCCGCTGCCGCCGCCGGTACCGCGGCGGAGTCCATCGGCGAAGACATCGATGGTCTGATGGCGGCGCAGCGCCAGGCCTTCACCGACTCCCTGGCCGACATCGAATCCGGCATCAACGACATGACCGACCGTGCCCAATCGAACAGCGCACGCATGGCCGGCGCCGCCGCGTCGCGCCTGGAAGAGGCAGGCGATGCGATCGAGGCCGCAGCCGACCGCGTGTCGGCGGAGTTCGACCGCGCCGCCAAGGCGGCCACGAGCCGGGCCGGTCAACTGGCGGAAGACTTCGCGATGCAGACCGTGGCGTCGGGTCAATTGCTCGACGAAGCGGCCAACGAAACCTTGGGCAAGTTCACGACGCGACTGGCCGCCAATGCCGAAGAAGCGAAAAGGGTGGTGGCCGAGGTCGAAACCCGCGCCGTTGCCGGCAGCGAGCAGGTCGAATCGACCGTGGCGCAGGCCGCCGACAGGTTCAACCGCGCCACCGCGGGCGCCCTGCAACGGAGTGAGGGGCTGCTCGACGAATTCGACACGCGCTTGGCCACGGCGACCCAGCGCTACGGCACGGCAACCGCCAACGCCGCCGACCGGCTGGCGAACGCGACCGATGAGTTGGGCGTCAAAGTCGGGCAAGTCTCGCAAGAGTTGGGACGCAACGCCGAAGCCGCCGGCCAGACGTTGTCGGCGGTCGTCGCCAAAGCCATCGAAGATTTCGCCGCGCAGAACACCAAGACGGAGGCGCAGGCTCGCGAACTTGCCGAGCAACTCAGTACCCGCACCGGCGAGATCAGCCACCGCCTGGCGGAACAGCTCGCCCAGACCGGTACACGCGCCAATGAGGATGTCGAGAAACTGGCCACCCGCGCCGGCAATCTGGCGATGGCGGTGGAACAGCACGCCACCGCTGCGGGCCGCCGCTTCGACGAGGCATCGGCCAACCTGGCGGAGAACATCACCAGCGCGGCGACGGCCGCGGTCGAGCAGGCGGAAGACAGCGGCCGCCATTTTGAGTCGTCGATGGCCGAGGCGTTGACGGTGTGGGAGCGGTTCGCCACCAACAACACCGAACGGCAAGAGGCGATGGCCGAACGCCTGCGCGGCCAGGCGGTCGAA
>JANQOE010000105.1 GCA_028279245.1 Alphaproteobacteria bacterium | reverse complement strand
GACGAAACCACGCCGAACGCATGACGAAGCAGCAGCCGGGGATGACCTACGACGAGTTCAACAACTTCTGCCGGGCGTTGCCCGCGACCACCCATGTGGTTCAATGGGGTGGTTCGGATGTGTGGAAGGTCGGCGGCAAAGTGTTCGCAATCGGTGGCTGGGACGACGGCGATGGCGCGCGCTTCACCTTCAAGGTGTCGGATCTGGCGTTCGAGATCCTCAGCAATCAGCCCGGCTTGCGTCCGGCGCCCTACATGGCGTCGCGTGGCATGAAGTGGATCCAGCACTTCGAAGCACCGGGTTTGTCGGGACCCGAACTGAAGGAATATCTCCGCGAGTCCCACCGCATCGTCTCCCTCGGTTTGACCAAGAAGAAACAGCGCGAACTCGGATTGAACCAGGACCCCGGCTGACCATGGCCGACACTATCGGCGCGTTCGATTACATCATCGTCGGTGGCGGCAGTGCCGGGTGCGTCCTGGCCAATCGGCTTTCCGCCGACCCCAAGATCTCGGTGCTGTTGCTGGAGGCCGGTGGCAACGACAACTACCCGTGGATCCACATTCCCGTCGGCTACTTGCGCTGCATCGGCAATCCGCGGACGGATTGGTGCTTCCAGACCGCGGAGGAACGTGGCCTGAACGGCCGCTCCATCCTCTACGCCCGTGGTCGGGTGATCGGCGGCTGCTCGTCGATCAACGGCATGATCTACATGCGCGGCCAGGCGCGCGACTACGACCAGTGGCGCCAGCTCGGCAATACCGGCTGGGGCTGGGACGACATCCTTCCCTACTTTCGCAAGTCGGAAGATCATTTCGCCGGTGAGACCGAACATCATGGTGCGGGGGGCGAATGGCGCGTTGAACCCCAACGCCTGTCGTGGGAGATCCTCGACACTTTCCAGGCCGCCGCCGCAGAGGTCGGCATTCCGCGCACCGACGATTTCAACCGCGGCGACAACGAAGGCTGCGGCTACTTCCAGGTCAATCAACGCAAGGGCATTCGCTGGACCACAGCCAAGGCGTTCCTACACCCGGCAAAAGCTAGACAGAACTTACGTGTCCTGACCAACGCGCCGGCGAAGTGGCTTTGCTTTGAGGGCAAGCGCGTCGTCGGTGTCGAGTTTTGGCAAGAGGGTCATGCGCACCGTGCCGACACCCGCGAGGGCGGGGAGGTCCTGCTCGCAGCCGGCGCAATTGGCTCGCCCCAACTATTGCAGGTCTCCGGCTGTGGACCGGCCAACCTGCTCTCGGAACACGGCGTATCCATCGTCAGCGACATGCAGGGCGTCGGTCGGAACCTGCAGGACCATCTGCAGATCCGCATGGTATTCAAGGTCAGCAACACGCTCACCTTGAACGAACAGGCGAACAGCCTTTGGGGCAAGGCGGCGATGGGCCTGCAATATGCGCTCTGGCGGCGTGGCCCGCTGACCATGGCCCCGAGCCAACTCGGCGCCTTCGCCAAGTCGGACGACAGCCGTGAAACGCCGAACCTGCAGTACCACATACAGCCCCTCAGCCTGGACCAGTTCGGCGACCCGCTACACCGGTTCCCGGCCTTCACCGCGTCCGTGTGCAACCTCCGTCCGGAGAGCCGGGGACATGTTAGCATCGCCGGTCGGGATGCGCGGCAGCCACCAACGATCCAGCCGAACTACCTCTCGACGCCGGCCGACCGTCAGGTCGCCGCGGACTCCATGCGCCTGACCCGGCGCATCTGCGCGGCGGGCGCCATGAAACCTTTTGAGCCAATTGAGTATCGCCCCGGCATCGAAGCCCAATCGGAAGAGGATCTAGTGCGCGCCGCCGGCGACCTCGGCACCACGATCTTCCACCCGGTGGGAACCTGTAAAATGGGCGACGATCCGGCCGCCGTCGTCGACGATCGCCTCCGCCTCCGCGGCCTGTCCGGTTGCCGGGTGGTCGATGCCTCCATCATGCCGACCATCACCTCCGGCAACACCAACTCTCCGGTGATCATGATTGCCGAGAAGGCATCGGACATGATTCTAGCGGATCGCCGCGCCCGCTAGCCGGACCCTCGGGATTCTGGCGCAACGATTCATCCAAACGCCGGTCTGGCTCGTAAACAGATCGGTATTGGAGGGATCAACATGAGCGAATGTCGCGACTGGATTGAGCAAGCCGCGCTCTACATCTACGTCGGTGGGACCATGGCACTATTGGCCGCTGCCGCCATTCACAGTCTGTTTCTGACCTAGGCTGGGCGTAGCGGCGCCAGCTTCCCCGCTTTAGAATGGCCTTGTCTCCGCAAACCGAGGAAGAGGCCCGTGATCGATTTCACCCAGGATGACGACGGATTGTTGGTCGTTCGCATCGAAGGCGTTGTCGACCAATCCCAGTACCAGGCAATGATGCCCCGCATTGAAGCGGTGATCGCCAATGCGCCTGGCAAGCTCTCCGCCATCCTCGACATCGCCCAGGATGCTGACATCGAGCCCTCGGTGCTTTGGGACGACATGAAGTTCGGCGAGGCCAATGCGCAGCATGTAAGCCGCCTGGCCGTGGTCGGCCCACCCAAATGGTCCGACTATGTTGAACTGCTACGCGACGCACGGATGGAATCCGCGCTGTTTCCCGTGGGTGATCTGCAAGCCGCCCGAGAGTGGGCGAAGGCGGCGGGCTAGGTCCGCCCGCGCCCTCGCTTCAAGTTAGCAGACAGGCACAAACGGTGAGCAGCCGTCATCGTCTTCGAGATTTCTGTTGCGGGTTGGAAACAGGGTCGATGTCATCTGAGACATCAGCCCATCGATATTCGTGCTGGCAAGTTGCGTACCGCGCGGCGTGGTAGCGGTGGCCCGCGTCACGGTCACATCCCCTTTGCAATAGGCGCCAAGAACCCTTAGTCGATCGGGGTTTGCGCCCTCAGGCGGGGTCGCCGCCTTGGTTTCCAGGTCGGTCTGGCGGCACAGTCCTATGGTGCCCACGCCGCGGGGCGGGTCGAACACCATCACAACGCGAATCCGCCGCTCCGGCTGGTATTCGACCGCCGGATCAAGACTGAAATCCACCGGGTAGCCGCGGGCCTGGCCCTGCATGTGGTTCACCACCTCGGCGTCGAACGTCTCCTTGGGCACCTCTTCGAACGGGTTATTGATGACGTTGACCCGAAGCTCGCGGTCACCACCGGAGAACAAGCCAAGTTCGGTGGACCGGTACTGCTGGGAGATATCTATGTTGCTAACCGTGACCCCTGCGGCATTGCCACAAGCTGACAAAGCGAAGGCCGCGGCGGCCAGAATCAATGGCTTACGTGCGCTTCCAATACTCATTTGGTCGATCCTTAAATGCGAAATGCTGACTTGGATACGGTTCAGCACAGCGCCCAGATTAAGTGCCGTGATTCCGATCACCATGTGACAACAACATGCAAAAAATGTGGTCACAACCGAGTGTTAGGCAGCGGGATTGAGGGATTGATTGCACTGTCCGCCATTTTGGTGTTGGCTCGATTTCCGGGGCAAGCGTCGAGCGGAGAAGAATGGGGCCAGCAGCATCGCGCCCGCGCCTGGAATTGCGTGGGATCAGCAAGTCTTTCCCGGGAACAAAAGCCAATGACAACGTCGATTTCACGGTTCTACCTGGCGAGATCCACGCCCTTCTAGGGGAAAACGGCGCCGGCAAGTCCACCCTGGTGAAGATCATTTACGGGGTGCTCCGCGCCGACGCGGGCGACATTCTGTGGGATTCCCAGCCGGTCGAAATCCAGACACCGAAAGCCGCCCGGGCCCTCGGCATCGGCATGGTGTTCCAGCATTTCTCGCTGTTCGAGGCGCTGACCGTCGCCGAGAACATCGAACTCGGTATGGACGATCCCGGCGACCGCCGCACCTTGCATGCGCGCATCTCCGCGTTGGCGGAACAGTACAATCTGCCCCTCGAACCAGGCCGCCATGTCCACACCTTGTCGGTCGGCGAAAAGCAGCGCATCGAGATCATCCGCGCCCTCTTGCAGGACCCAAAGCTGCTGATCATGGACGAGCCGACCTCCGTCCTGACCCCGCAGGAGGCGGAGGCGCTGCTCGGCACGCTCCGGAGGCTGGCGGATGAGGGCCGGTCAATCCTCTACATCTCCCATAAGCTGGAGGAGGTCATCGCCCTCTGTCATCGCGCGACCATTCTACGCGGCGGGAAGGTGGTCGCCGATTGCGACCCGGCCAAGGAAAGCCCGCGCTCGATGGCGGAACTGATGATCGGCACCCGCCTGACGCCGCCGAAACGCACGGCCATCGAGGCGGCCGGTCCCGAGCGCCTCGTTATCGAGCACCTGTCGGCCGAACCGCCGGATCAGTTTGGCACCGCCTTGCGCAACATCGGCCTCACTGTTCGCGGCGGCGAAATCGTCGGCATCGCCGGTGTCGCCGGCAATGGTCAGAACGAGTTGATGGCCTTTCTCTCCGGCGAGCAGCGCGCCCCGGCCGCTGAGATGATCCGCATCGGCGGCACACCGGCCGGGCTGCTAGGCCCCAATCGCCGCCGTGATCTATCCGCTGCGTTTGTCCCGGAGGAGCGCATCGGCCATGCCGCCGTCCCGGACATGAGCCTGGTCGAAAACGCCGTTCTCACGGGCCATCGCACCGCCGGCTTTGTCAGTCGCGGCTTCATGCTGCTGCGGCTAGCCGGCCAGTTTGCTCAGCGCGTGTGCGACGGCTTCAAGGTACGGCACCCCGGCATCCAGCATGCTGCCGGCAGTCTGTCCGGCGGCAACCTGCAGAAATACGTCATCGGCCGAGAGATCCAGCAGGAGCCCAAGCTCTTGGTAGCTATGCAGCCGACCTGGGGGGTCGACAGCGGCGCCGCTGCCGCCATCCAGCAGGCACTCATCGACTTAGCGGGCCGCGGCGCTGCCGTGCTTGTGATTAGTCAGGATCTGGACGAACTGTTGGCGATCAGCCACCGTATTGCAGTGTTGTACAGCGGTCGGCTCTCGCCGCCGCGCCCGACCGACCAGTTCACAATTGAAGAAATCGGATTGTTGATGGCCGGGCACGGCGCCGCCGGCGCGGCGGACCAGGAGGGCAGGTCGGCAGCATGATCAGGCTCGTTCCCCGGCAAGAAGTCGCCCCGGCGATGGTCTATCTCTCGCCAGTCATCGCCCTCGCGGCGACGGTCCTGTTTGGCTTGATCCTGTTCGCCATCCTCGGCTTCCCACCGCTCGATCCGCTCTTCAACTTCTTCGTCAAGCCCCTGTTGGGACCGAGCGGGATCACCAACCTGTTGCTGAAGGCCACCCCGCTGATCCTCATCGCCATCGGCCTCTCCATGGGCTTCCGGGCTAACGTCTGGAACATCGGCGCCGAGGGCCAATACACCATCGGTGCGGTGTTCGCCGGCGGGCTCGCCCTGGCTTTCTATGACATCGACACGCCGCTGCTGCTGCCCGGCATGATCGTCTTCGGCATCCTCGGCGGCATGGCGTGGGCCGCCATACCCGCCTTCCTGCGCACCCGCTTCAACACCAGCGAACTGCTGACCAGCCTGATGCTGGTCTATGTCGCCACCCAAGTATTGCTCTACCTGGTGCACGGCCCTTGGAAGGATCCCGACGGTTTCGCCTTCCCGGAAACCCGGTTGTTCCATGATGCGGCGACCCTGCCGCGCCTCTGGTCCGGGACCCGGCTGAACCTCGGCTGGCCCCTGGCGCTGATCGCCGTGTTCGCCGCCTGGATCGTCATGGGCCGCAGTCTGATCGGCTTTCAGATCCGCGTCAGCGGCGCCGCGCCGACCGCCGCCCGCTTCGCCGGCTTCTCCGAACGCCGCGTCATCTGGCTGACCCTGATGATCGGCGGCGGCCTTGCCGGGCTGTCCGGCATGATTGAGGTCTCGGGCACCATCGGTCAGCTCGTGCCCATCATTTCGCCAGGCTACGGCTTCACCGCGATCATCGTCGCCTTTCTCGGCCGGCTGAACCCGATTGGCATATTGTTTGCGGGACTGCTGATGGCGTTGTCGTTCCTTGGCGGCGAAATGGTGCAAATCGAAAACGGCCTGCCGCGCTCCGTCGGCGGCTTGTTCCAAGGGATGCTGCTGTTCTTCCTGCTTGCGTCGGATGTGTTGATGAACTACCGCATCGTCCGCGTCCGCACGAAGCATGCTCAGGTGGCAACCTCATGAGCCTCACCATCACCGTTTCCATCCTGGTATCGGTGATCGCCGCGGCGACTCCATTGCTGCTTGCCGCCACCGGCGAACTGGTTACCGAGAAGTCTGGCGTACTGAATCTCGGTGTCGAAGGCATGATGCTGATGGGCGCCGTCACCGGCGTCGCCGCCACCCTGTTGACGGAAAACTGGTTCGCCGGTGTCGTCACCGCCGCGGTAGCCGGTGCTGCCTTCTCGCTGATCTTCGGCGTCCTGGTGCTGACCCTGCGCGCCAATCAGGTTGCCAGCGGCCTGGCACTGACGATCTTCGGGACCGGCCTCAGCGCCGTCATCGGCACCCCCTTTGTCGGTCAGCCCCTGGCTAGGCTGCCGGTATTCGACGCGCCGGTTCTAAGCGATATGCCCATCCTCGGCCCGCTACTGTTCGGCCACGACGTACTGGTCTATGTGTCCATCGGCATGCTGTTGGCGGTCGCTTGGTTCCTCAACCGCTCGCGCCTCGGCTTAGTTCTGCGCGCCGTCGGCGAGTCCCATGATTCGGCCCACGCCATCGGCTACCAGGTGATCGCCATCCGCTACGGCGCGGTCGCTTTCGGCGGCATGATGGCGGGCCTCGCCGGCGCCCATATCTCCCTGGCCCTCACCCCATTCTGGGCGGAGAACATGACCGCCGGCCGTGGCTGGATCGCCCTGGCATTGATCGTCTTCGCCTCTTGGCGTCCATTGCGGGTCCTGGCCGGCGCCTATCTATTCGGCGCGGTCACGATTGCGCAGTTGCATGTCCAGGGCTTCGGCATTCCCATACCGTCCCAGTTCCTCAGCGCGCTACCCTATCTGGCGACGGTGATTGTACTGGTGATTATTTCGTCGAATGCGGCGCGGGTCCGGCTGAACGCCCCCGCCTGCATCGGCAAGGCCTTCGCCCCAGCGGCCTAGGCCCAGGACAAAACGGAAGGAGAGCAAATGAAAGAGCTTCTTGGCGTTGTCGCAGCCGCGGTCATCGCTGTGTTTGGTGCGGCCGACGCCTTCGCCCAGGACAAGGTGAAGGTCGGCTTTGTCTATGTCGGTCCGGTCGATGACTTTGGTTGGACCTTCCGCCACGACGAAGGCCGCAAGGCCATTGAGGCGGAGTTCGGCGATCAGGTTGAAACGACCTTCGTTGAAAGCGTCTCGGAAGGCCCGGATGCGGAGCGTGTCATTCGCCAGCTCGCGGAAAGCGGCCACGACATTATCTTCACCACCTCGTTTGGCTTCATGAACCCGACCATCAAGGTGGCCAAGGACTTCCCGAACGTGAAGTTCGAACACGCCACCGGCTTTAAGCGCGCCGACAACGTGTCGACCTATTCGGGGCGCTTTTACGAGGGTCGCGCGGTCATCGGCGCAATCGCCGGCAAGATGACCGAGTCAAACATCATCGGCTACATCGGCGCATTCCCGATCCCCGAGGTCGTGCGCGGCATCAACGCCTTCACCATCGCCCTGCGCAAGGTAAACCCGGAGGCCGAGGTCAAGGTTGTCTGGCTCAACACTTGGTTCAATCCGGGCCAGGAAGCGGACGCCGCCAAGACGCTGCTCGACCAGGGCGCCGACATCATCACCCAGCACACGGATTCCCCGGCGCCCCTGCAGGTCGCGGCGGAACGTGGCGCGTTCGCGTTTGGCCAAGCCTCCGACAACTCCCAGTTCGCGCCGGAGGCTCACCTGACGTCGATCATCGACGACTGGGGCCCGTACTATGTCGAGCGCGTGCGCGCCGTCATCGACGGCACCTGGGAGTCCGAGGACACCTGGGGCGGCATGGATGTCGGCATGATCGCAATGGCCCCCTATGCCAGCACCGTGCCCGACGATATCCGCGCGATGGCCGAGGAAATCGAGGCGCAGATCATCGCTGGCGACCTGCATGCCTTTGCCGGACCGATCAACGACCAGGCCGGCAACGAAATCGTCGCCGCAGGTGAGGTGATGTCTGACGAGCAGCTCCTGACCATGGACTTCTACGTCGAAGGCGTCCAAGGCTCGCTGCCGAACTAACCGATTGGGCCGGTACAATGTTCTCGTACCGGCCCACTTGTTCCGGCGCGCCGGAAAAGAAATGATCCCTGACCACACCAGGTAAGAGATCATTTGTGTCTGACACCTTTCGCGCGCTGCATAACCGGGACCGCCCGTTCGTCATTCCGAACCCCTGGGATATCGGCTCGGCGAGAATCCTCGCCGGGCAGGGGTTCGAAGCACTCGCCACTACCAGTGCGGGTATGGCCTTTTCGCTTGGCCGCCGCGACGGCGCGGTGAGTGAGCAAGAAGTGCTGTTGCACTGTCGCGACATCGTCGGCGCAACGATTCTGCCGGTATCGGCGGATCTCGAGAAGGGCTTCGGCGACACGCCGGACAGTGCCGCCGAGACGGTGCGCAAGGCCGCCGCGACCGGCCTCGCCGGTTGTTCCATCGAGGACCATACCGGCAACACCGACCCGCCGATCTTCGAGTTCGGCCTGGCGGTTGAGCGCATCGCCGCCGCTGCCGAGGCGGCGCGTGCCCTAAGCGACGATTTCGTCCTCACCGCCCGAAGCGAGAACTTCTTGCACGGCAATCCCGACCTCGACGACACCATCAAACGCCTGCGTGCCTTCGAAGACGCCGGCGCCGACGTGCTCTACGCCCCGGGCCTCCGCGACATCGCACTGGTGCGCGAGGTTTGTGCGGCGGTGTCGCGGCCGGTGAACGTCGTGGTCGGCATGGCAGGCGCCAACTTCACAGTGGAGGAACTGGCCGCCGCTGGCGTCAAGCGCATTAGCCTCGGCTCGACCCTGGCGCGGGTCGCGTACGGCAACCTCATTCGCGCCGGCGAGGAGATGCGGGATCGCGGCCGGTTCGGTTTCGCCGACGGCCTGGTCGGCTACAGCGAAATCCAGGACTTCTTCTAAACCGCCATGAAGGCTGTCATCCAACGCGTCGCCCGCGCTAGCGTCACCGTGGACGATCAGGTCACCGGCCAAATCGGCCCCGGCTTGCTCATCCTCCTTTGCGCGGTCCAAGGCGACGGTCCGGAGCAGGCCGATCTGGCCGCCCGCAAGATCGCCAACCTCCGCATCTTCGAAGACGATGCTGGGAAGATGAACCTGTCGGTGCTGCAAAGCGGCGGCGTCGCCCTGGTGGTCAGTCAGTTCACCCTTGCCACCGACTTGCGCCGCGGCAACCGCCCGGGCTTCTCCGGCGCCGCCGACCCGGACCTCGCCCGCGAACTCTACGAACGATTCTGCGACCAGTTGCGTGGCCACGGCATACCGGTCGAAACCGGCACCTTCGCCGCCCATATGGCGGTGGAGCTCGTCAACGACGGGCCCGTCACCATTATCTGGGATAGCGCCGATTTATGACCGGGGACATCATCCACCCATTTGAGGGCAAGACACCCGACATCGATCCCGCCGCGTTCGTCGCGCCCGGCGCTGCTGTCATCGGCGATGTCACCGTCGGCGCCGAGGCCAGCATCTGGTACGGGTGCGTACTGCGCGGCGACGACCATTGGATCCGCGTCGGCCCCCGCACCAGCGTGCAAGATGGCACCGTCATCCATGTCAGCCTCGAAACCCACCCCACCGACATCGGCGCCGATGTCGTCATCGGCCACGGCGTTCGCCTCCATGGCTGCACCCTGCAAGACCGTTGCCTGATCGGCATCGGCGCGATCGTGCTGGATGGAGCGGTCGTTGAATCAGGCGCTATCGTTGCCGCCGGGGCGCTGATCGCCCCCGGCAAGCGCGTGCCCAGCGGTGAGCTTTGGGTCGGCAACCCGGCACGCCGCGCCCGCACGGTGAACGATCAGGAACGAGAGTTTCTTAAGTGGGCGCCGGTCCACTATGTCGGCCTCGGCGCCAAACACAAACGGCAGATCGGAACCTAGGTCCCGCGCCGCGCCTGCAACCTCTCCCGACGCACCAGATACAACCCCGCCGCAACCACCACCGCCGCCCCGGCGACCGTCCACTGATCCGGCACATCGCCGAACACCAGGAAGCCGAGCCCGGTCATCCAAAGTATGTGCACGTAGAAAAACGGCGCCAACGCCGAGGCCGGGGCCAGCCGGTGCGCGAGCGTCAGCCAATAGTGTCCAACACCCGCAACAAGCCCCATCGCCGCGAACAGCAACCAGCCGCGCCAGCCGGGATCCTGCCAGGAGACCAGCAGCATGGGCGTCATCACCAGAACGCCGGCCAAGGCCACGTAAAGCTGCGACGTGCGGGGATCGTCGGTCAGCGCCGCCCGCCGGGTCGAGATTTGGTAGAGCCCGGTGAACAGCGCTGTCAGCAACGAAAGGCTCACCGCCCAATGCATGACTCCCATGCCTGGCCGCGCCACCAGCAGCACGCCGATGAAACCAACGCCAATCGCCGCCCAGCGGTGCGGGCCGACCCGTTCGCCCAGCAACGGCACCGACAGCGCCGCCACGATCAGCGGCACGGTGAAAAAGAAGGCGGAGGTCACGGCGAGCTGCAGATGCTGGAGCGCGAAGAAATTGCAGGCGGTGCCGGCCAGCAGCAGCGAACCACGGATCATCTGAAAACTGACGCTGTTGGTGCGCCACAGCCGGAACCGGTCCCGGCTCGGCAAGACGAAGGCCAACGCAAAAACGAAATGCCCGGCGTAGCGGGCCCAAACCACCTGCGAGACCGGCAACGACTGCGACAGCACCTTGGCCATGGCATCGAGGCTGGCAAACATCGCCAGGGCGCCGCACATCAAGGCGACGCCGACCAAACGTTGCGGTATCTCTGTCTGTTGCGGACTCAAGCGGAAGACCGGTAGGGAGGGGGTCAAGACGCCAGCCATACGCCAATTCATGCCGCAGGTCACGCGGCGGGCAGGGGCACCTCCCTCCGATTCGGACAAGTCCGTGCCCCGCAAAGGGCTGAGACTACCGCCAAATTGGGTTTCGCTCGAATCGTGCAGGGCTACCAAGGTCCCCCCGTCTGACGAGGCACACCCCGATGCGTTTGGCCGACCTCGCAAACGGATGCGCACAGGACCTCCAGCGCAAGGCCGAGGGGGATGGTCGGTCGGAGGGCGGCGGTCGGCGGGCCGCCGCCCACCCGCTGCCTCAACCCCCATTTGGTTTAGCCGCCATTAACGAAGCCGCCCCAAAATGCCGCTGTCCCACGACACAGGAGAGAGCGGCGTGGCAACCCGGCGGATCGTTGGTTTTTGGAGTACCGAGCAGCGGAAAGACCGCCGCCGCGACGCCCTGGCCCATGGCGTCATCGACGGCATCGGCGTCCGCATCCGCAATGTAAGCCACAGCGGCCTCGACATTGAGATCGAGGACGAGAACCCGGATCTTGCCACCTGGGCGGTGGGCCAAGTCTGCGCCCTCCATCTCAGCCAACCGAAACGCCCCGCGGCCCCCTTGGACCTCCGCATCACCCGCATCGACGAAGACGGCCGCCAACTCGCCGGCGCCTTCGAGCACGTCTCGGAGGAGCAGTACAAGGTCATCGAACGCCTCGTCCTCCGCGGCCGCGCCTAGCCCTCTCACCCTTCGACAAGCTCAGGGTAAGGCCTCCCACCGGCACCCTCATGCTGAGCCTGTCGAAGCATGAGCCTCGCACCTAGCCCCACCGTCATTGCGAGGCGCGCGAAAGCGCGCCGCGGCAATCCAGCCCTGACCGTGACGCCGGCACTGGATTGCCACGGGCGCTCCGCACCCTCGCAATGACAGCGCGTTCATAGCCCTCGCGCATCGCACCCCACAGGTTCTCAGGCATCGCCACAGCCGCCCGCCCGCCGTACAATGGGCGGGCATGATCAAAGACCCGCCCCTCCTGCGCATCCGCCGCAACTTCGAACGTCCCAGCCCCGCGCAAGTCGCCGCATTCCAGGGTGTGCAGACCGGCAATGTCGTCGACTGCATGGATGGCCGCGGCGCGCTCAACGCCGCCATCAAGCCCCTCGATCCCGATTGTGCCACCTTCTGCGGCCCCGCCGTCACCTGCCACGCCTACCCGGCGGACAATCTCGGCTTCTTTGCCGGGCTCGACCTGGTGGGGGAGGGCGATGTGCTGATCTGCGCCAACGACGGTTACCGGGAGACAGCGGTCGTCGGCGACTTGGTCATCGGCATGCTGCGCAACCGCGGCGGTGTCGCCTTCGTCACCGACGGCATGGTCCGCGATCAGGACGGTATCCGGGCCGTCGGTCTGCCGGTCTTTGCCGCCGGCGTCACCCCGAACTCACCGGCCCGCACAGGTCCCGGCACCGGCGGGCTGCCCGTCCAACTGGCCGGACGTCAGGTATCCGCCGGCGACCTGGTGATCGGTGACCGCGACGGTGTCGTCATCGTGCCCTTCGCCATGATCGACACGGTCATCGAACGCCTCAAGCTCGTACAGCAGGCGGAGGCCGACGCGGCGGCCCGGGTCGAAGCCGGGGCGACAACTCTCGACGCCGTCGCCGAATTGATCGCATCCGACAAGACAATCGAGGTCGACTGAATGAAAGCCCCCGACACCTACGGTCCAGCCATCGCCGCTCTGCTCGGCGACCGCACCATGCCCCTCGACGCCGGCGAGCCCAACCTCGACGTCCGCGCCCAACTTGAACAGCCGACGGCCGCGCTGTTCGCCGACGGTACCGTCACGGATGCGGAAATGGCTTCTTGTTGCCACTCCGCCCTCTGGCTCCGCCACAACTTCCTCGACCAATCCCATCGCCTCAGCCAACAGATCGGCTCCACCGACGGCAGCTACTGGCACGGCCTGATGCATCGCCGCGAAAACGACTTCAGCAACGCGAAGTATTGGTTCCGCCGCGTCGGCGACCATCCGGTGTTTGCCCAAGTCGCCGCCGAATTGCCGAACCTGATCACCGACGACACCCCAGCCCGCGCCCGCACCCTCGCCAACGCCCCCTGGGACCCCGCCGCCTTCATCGACCTCTGCGAGGCCGCGGTCGGCGGCGATGCCGGTTTGCAGGTATTCTGCGAAGCTGTGCAGGCCCGGGAGTGGGAACTGCTATTCGACTACTGCTTCAGCGGCGCGACACAGTAGGTCTGCGTACAATCCCGTGTGATCCCGTGACTTGACCCCGGGGTTACGCGTCTGGGACTCTGCCGCGTGCAGGACCCGCGTCCACCCGACGAGCCACCCGGCTATTTCAACCCGCCGGGCCACTCTTCCGCGACCGCGCCTCAACCCGGCCTCACGCTGGCGCACATTCCCAGCGGCCGGAAGTGGCGCGCCATTCTGCTGTTGGCCATCTGCGAGGTCTTTGCCCTGGCCCTGTGGTTCAGCGCCACCGCGGTTATCCCGGCGCTCAAGCAGGACTACGCCCTCACCAGCCTGCAAAGCTCGCTGATCACCAGCAGCGTCGCCCTCGGCTTTGTCGTTGGCACCCTGATCAGCGCCGTCTACGGCCTCGCCGACCGCATCAGGCCGCGCCTGTTCTTCATGGCCGCCTGCCTGACCGCCGCCGCCGCCAACCTAGCCATCCTCGCCGTGCTACCGACGTCGCTGGCCGTGCCATTGCTGCGGCTGTTGGTCGGCATGTGCATGGCCGGCATTTATCCAGTTGGCCTGAAGATCGTCGCCTCCTGGGCCCAGCGGGACATGGGCCTGCTGGTCGGCCTGCTGGTCGGCGCGCTGACCCTGGGCTCCGCCGCGCCCCATCTCGTCAACGCGTTCCCGTTGTTCGACTGGCGGGTGACCATCCTCGTCGCGTCGGCCCTCGCCGCGGCCGCGGGTCTACTGATCAACTTGGTCGAGGTCGGCCCCAACCTGCGCCGCGCCCCGAAGTTCCAGCCCCGTTTCGCCCTCCAGGCTTGGACCAAGAAGTCGCTGCGCCTCGCCAACTTTGGCTACTTCGGCCACATGTGGGAGCTCTATGCGATGTGGGGCTGGGCCGGCCTGTTCTTGAGCGAGAGCTTCGCCATCCGCCCCGGCGACGGCCAGGCGGAGGTCTATGCCAAGCTGCTCACCTTCGCCACCATCGCCGTCGGCGGCTTGGGGTGTCTGTTCGGTGGCATCTTCGCCGACCGCATTGGCCGCACCACTCTGACCATGGGGGCGATGGCGATCAGCGGCACCTGTGCCATCCTGGCCGGACTCTTGTTCGGCGCCAATCCGTGGCTCGTTACGCTGCTATTCCTCATCTGGGGCATAGCCGTGGTCGCCGATTCGGCGCAGTTCTCGGCCAGCGTGATGGAGCTGGCAGAGCCCTGGCTGGTCGGTACGATGGTCACCGTGCAGACCAGCGTCGGCTTCCTTTTGACCATCCTGACGATCCATATGATCCCGCCCTTGGTCGAACTGGTGGGCTGGCGCTATGCCTTTGCTTCACTGGCAATCGGCCCGTTCCTCGGGATCTGGGCCATGGGCGTACTGCGGGGCTTACCGGACGCCCGGCAGCTCGCGAACGGCCATCGCTAGTAGGTAATACCACTTCGCACCCTAACCGTTGGGGTAGGGTCCGCCGCGCGCGTCCTTGCCAGGGCCAGGGGCCACTTGCTAGCTTAACCATCAACAAAACACGCCAAGTTTCAGGGTTGAGAAGACAATGAAGCGGTGGGCGCAACGGCTGGCACAGTCATGTGCCCAAGCCTTCCCCAAACAACGCGAAGTCATCGTCCGCACCGACGGGCGCGTCCGCTACGTGGCCGTGCAACGTCACTGGCAAGTCGCCGGTTTCGCCGTCGCCCTGGTGGCGGTCGGCTGGGCTGCGGCGGCCACCTATGGCTTCGTCTACAAAGCCGGCCGCACCGCCGCGCAAACCGAAATCATCGCCGACGCCGACGCGACCATCGCCGTCCTCCGTGCCGAGCAAGAGCGGCTACAGGCGGCCTTTGAGGCCGCGACCGCACCGGTCATCGGCCCGCCGGTCGCCAGTGAAGGGATAAATGGGGTCACCGACGGTGTGGTCGTCCGCGTCGCCGCGATGGATGGCGAACTCGACCAGCTGCTGGAAGTGCAGCGCGAGTTGGAGCGCGCCCTGAGCGAGTCTGCGGCCAACGCGGAATCCGAGTTGGCCGAACAGCTCGCCGCCTGGGACCGCCAGCAAGGCAATGTACAGGCTGCCTTGCGCGCCGAGGTCGACTCGCTGAAACGGGCCGCCTCACGCTCCGCGGAAGCGGCTGCGCTGATCGAAGAGGAGCGGGCGGCCCTGACCGACAAGGTAGCGTTCCTAAAGCAACAGAATGTGGAACAGGCCGCGTTGCGCCGTGGCGAGCGCGGCAAACTACGCCGCCTCGAAACCGAACTCGCCAGCCTCAAGGAGGCACGCGGCGAATGGGAGCAGGAGCGCACCCAGCTCACCGGCCGCCTCGACTCCATCGGCGCCGTGCTGACCAACGTCGGCCGCGCCAACCGCACCCTGCTACGCACCCTCGATGAGCGCACGCGGGAGCGTGATGACATGGGCGCCGAAGTTGCCCGCCTGCACGACCGTCTCTACGCGCTGCAGCGCGACCAGGTCGGAGTGCTGGCCCGCCTCGACGCCAGCACCAGCGACAGTGTCGAGACCATGCAGCGCATCATCACCATGGCCGGCCTCGATCTCGATCAGATGTTGAGCCGCGTCGGTGCCCCGGCCATCGGCCGCGGCGGCCCGTTCGTGGAGATCGCCAGCACCGAGCCCGCATCGCTCCTAGAGAACCAGATCGACGAACTCGACACCCGGGTCGAACAATGGCGCGGCCTGCGCGACCTGATCGAGCAGCTACCGCTCACCGCGCCCCTCGACGGCTACCAGATCACCAGCACCTTCGGCCGCCGCAAGGACCCATTCACCGGCCGCCCCGCAATGCACCAGGGTACCGACTTCATCGGCAAGCGCCGCGCCCTGATTCTGGCGCCGGCCCCCGGCAAGGTCACCTTTGTCGGCATCAACGGCGGCTATGGCAAGATGGTCGAAGTCGACCACGGTTTCGGCATCCGCACGCGGTATGGCCACATGAACAAGATCTATGTGAAGCGCGGGCAGGAGATCGACTTCCGCCAACGCCTCGGCCAAATGGGCAACACCGGCCGCAGCACCGCCGAACATCTGCACTACGAGATCACCGTCGACGGCGTCCCAGTCGACCCCGAGGGCTTCCTCCGGGCCGGCGTGTTTGCGTTCTCCGGTTAGTTCCTTCTCGTTGTCATCCCGGACTTGATCCGGGATCCATCTCAAAGCCCGCGCGATCGTCACATGGATCCCCGCTCTCCGGCCGGGATGACAGCTTGTTGGCGCGCCTACGCGATCCTCATGCTTCGACAAGCTCAGCATGAGGGTACGTGATTATGAATCTCACCCTGAGCCTGTCGAAGGGTGAGCGCCGCCGCTACTACTCGTCCCGGTGCACGGTCTCCGGGCTGAACGCCGGCAGGCACACCGCGATGTATTCCGCGCCGCCGTCGTCGGGGCTGCTGTAGCGGACCCATTCGCCTTTCGGCGCGAGCACCGCCTGGCCGGCGGCGACATCCAGCGTCTCGGTCTTCGTTTCGACCCGCAACGTCCCGGCCAGCACCACCGTGTACTCGTCGAAGTCGGGCGTCTGCCCCGGCTCGACCCAGCCGCCCGGGCTTTTCATCCGGGCGATGCTGAGGTCGGCGGTCTGAGAGTTCACGCGGCCGACGGACTCCTCGACCAGCTTCGGCTTGTTGCCGGCTGCCTCGATCGTCGTCGGCCCCGCGATCAGTCGTGCCACTATTCGGCGTCCCGCGACCGCAGCCGGCCGGTCAGGCCCCACAGCGCCGGCACCAGCGCCGCCGCCAGCGCGGTCTTAATCAGGTCGGTGACGATGAACGGGCCGATGCCGTAGGCGAAGGCTTGGTTGATGCCGAACAGGACGGCAAGCCAGATGGCGCCGAACACCAGCAGCAGCACGCCGCCGGCCAGCATCACCCCGAACAGCCGCAGCGGCTGCCGGCCCCAGCCGCGGTCCGCCGCCCAACCGACCATGGCCACCATCACGACATATCCGACGAGATAGCCACCGGTCGGCCCGGCCATGTAGGCGAGGCCGATGCCGCGTTCCGGCGTGCCTTGGAACACCGGCAGGCCCATCGCCCCTTCCGCCAGGTACAGCAAGATCGTCGCCAAGCCGAGCCGCGTGCCGAAGGTTGCGGCGATGGTCAGGACCGCCAGTGTCTGCAACGACATATCGACGGGCCACATCGGCACCTTCGTTTTTGCCGCGACCGCGATCAGCAACGTGCCGAGCAAGGCCAGCACGGTGTACCAGATGGCGCGTGTCAGCGGCTGACCGGCGATCAGACTGTCGGCGAGGGACCCTTGGCTATTCATTGTTTCGTCTCCTGTTGCGCGGCTGGCGAGTGTAGCGCCGGCCCGTGAGGTTACAAGGCGCTAGCCGTCCAAAGTGAGCAGTAGATCGTGCGCGTCGATCTGCGTGCCGGCGCTGACCAACACGTCAGCGACCGTCCCGTCCCGTTCGGCCCGCACCGCGGTTTCCATCTTCATTGCCTCGAGGGAGAGCAGCACGTCGCCCCGCGCGATCTTCTGGCCCTTCTGCACGGCGACGCTGGTCACCATGCCCGGCATCGGCGCCGGCACGTGATTCGGGTTGCCCGCCTCGGCCTTCGGATGCGCCTTGCGGGTTGGCGCGACCGTCCGGTCTTCGACCTTGATCGAACGCGGCTGCCCGTTCAGCTCGAAGAAGACGGTGCGCTGGCCTTCCTCGTCGGCATCGCTGACCGCCAGATAGCGGATGATCAGCGTCTTGCCACGTTCCAGCTCGACACTGATCTCCTGGCCGGCCTCCATGCCATAAAAGTACACGTCCGTCGGTACCGCCGTGACATCGCCGAAGTGGCTATGATGTTTGGCATAGTCCGTAAAGACTTTTGGATACATCAGGTACGAGGCGAACTCGTTGTCGCTGATGTGCCGGTGCACCTTGTGCTCGGCCTCCTGCCGCGCCCCGCCCAACTCGACCGGCGGCATCACCGCGCCGGGTCGGGTGTCGAGCGCCGTCTCGCCGTTCAGCACCTTGCGCTGCAGCGCCGTCGGCCACCCCCCTGGCGGCTGCCCGAGGTCGCCGCGGAACAGCGAGATGACCGACTCCGGAAAGGCGATGTCCTTGTCCGGCGTTGCCACGTCTTCAGGTGTCAGGTTGTTGGTGACCATCATCAGCGCCATGTCGCCGACGACCTTGGAGGTCGGCGTCACCTTGACGATGTCGCCGAACAGTTGGTTCACGTCGGAATAGGCCCGTGCCACCTCGTGCCAGCGATGATCGACGCCCAGGGCCCGCGCCTGCTCCCGCAGGTTCGTGTATTGGCCGCCCGGCATCTCGTGCAAATAAACCTCCGACGCGCCGGACCGGATGTCGCTTTCGAACGGCGTGTAGGCAAACCGCACCGCTTCCCAATACTCCGACATACGCCGCAGTTCCGCCGGGTCGAGCCCGGTGTCCCGTTCCGTCCGCGCCAGCGCCTCGACAATCGAGCCGAGATTGGGCTGGGAGGTCAGGCCGCTCATCGAATCCATCGCCGCGTCGACCGCGTCGACCCCGGCCTCCACCGCCGCCAGCACGCTGGCCGCCGAGATGCCGCTAGTGTCGTGGGTGTGGAAGTGGATCGGCAACCCGATCTCTTCCTTCAAGGTGCGCACCAGGGTCCGCGCCGACCCCGGCCGGCAGACACCCGCCATGTCCTTGATGCCGAGGATGTGGGCGCCAGCGCGCTCCAACTCCTTCGCCAGTTCGACATAGTATTTGAGGTCGTATTTGCTGCGCGCCGGGTCGTTGATGTCGCCGGTGTAGCAGATCGCCGCCTCGCACAGCATGCCGGTCTCGTTCACGGCATCCATCGCCACGCGCATGTTGTCGACCCAGTTCAGGGAGTCGAACACTCGGAACAGGTCGATGCCGGTGCGTGCCGCCCGCTCGACGAAGTAGCGCACGACATTGTCGGCGTAGTTAGTGTAGCCGACCGCGTTCGAGGCCCGCAGCAGCATCTGCAACAGCAGGTTCGGCATCGCCGCCCGCAGCCGCTCCAGCCGCTCCCACGGGCATTCGTTGAGGAACCGCATGGCCACGTCGAAGGTCGCGCCGCCCCAGCACTCCATCGAATAGAGCTGCGGCAGCCGGTGCGCGTAGGCCGGGGCGATCTGCAGCATGTCGTAGCTGCGCATGCGGGTGGCCAGCAGCGACTGGTGCGCGTCGCGCATCGTCGTGTCGGTGACCAGCACCCGGGTCTCGCCCTTCATCCAGTCGGCCAGCCCCTTCGGGCCGAGCCGGTCGAGCAACTGCTTGGTGCCTTCCGGCGGGTCGGCCGCGGGCACCGGCGGCACCGGTGGCGGCGGCAGCCGCGCCGGCTGCACCCGGTCCTTCACCAGCGCATTGCCGTTGACGATCACGTCGCCGATGAAGCGCAGGGTGCGGGTCGCCCGGTCCCGCCGCTTCGGGAAGCGGAACAGGGCAGGGGTCTCGTCGACAAAGCGCGTTGTGTAGTCGGCGCCGCGGAACTGCGGATGGTTGATCAGGTTTTCGAGGAAGCGCAGGTTGGTCGATACGCCGCGCACCCGGAACTCCCGCAACGCCCGGTCCATCCGGGTGATCGCTTCGTCCGGGTCGAGCCCGTAGGCGGTGACCTTAACCAGCAGCGAGTCGTAGTAGGGCGTGATCAGCGCGCCGCTATAGGCCGTGCCGGCGTCCAGCCGAATGCCGAACCCGGCGGCGCTGCGGTAGACACGGATGCGCCCATAGTCGGGGATGAAGTTGTTCTCCGGATCTTCGGTCGTCACCCGGCACTGCATCGCATGGGAGGTCAACTTGACGTCCCCCTGCGCCGGCACGCCGCTGTCCTTGGTGCCGAGCTTGGCGCCCCCGGCGATACGGATCTGCGCCTTGACGATATCGATGCCGGTGACGATTTCGGTCACCGTGTGTTCGACCTGGACGCGCGGATTGACCTCGATGAAGTAGAAGGCGC
>JANQOE010000100.1 GCA_028279245.1 Alphaproteobacteria bacterium | reverse complement strand
GCGATCTGATCCTGCGCTTCAAACATGGCGACCGCACCGATGCCGCGCCTGGTCTGGCCCGGCTGCTGACCAATGCCGACGGTGACATGATCACCCGGTCAGACCTCTGCGTGCCCGTGCCGCTGCACCGCTGGCGCCTGGCGCGCCGCCGCTTCAACCAGGCCGGCTTGCTGGCCGCTGCCCTTGGCCGGCAATGTGGCATCGAGGTGCTGCAGCGCGGGCTGATCCGCATCAGGCGCACGCCCAGCCAGGGCGGGCTCAGCCGCAGCGCCCGCAACCGCAACGTCAGGAGCGCCTTTCGTGTCCCAGCCGCCGCCCGCGCGCGGCTTGCGGGGCGATCCGTGCTGCTGATCGATGACGTCTTCACCACCGGGGCGACCGTGGCCGAGTGCACCCGGGTACTACGGCGGGCTGGCGCCAAGTCGGTCGATGTCCTGACATTGGCCCGCGTCCTCCGGGAGGGGGCGGATCCGCCGGTCACAGGCTTTTGATGCGACTTTTGGGCTGGCCCCCGGCCAATCGAGGTTTATCTCCTCTCGGGTTTGGGGCGCGCCAGTGGCGCGATAGCGGTGAGATGGCACGTATCGAAATCTACACAAGCATGCTCTGTGGCTACTGCCACGCGGCCAAACGGCTATTGAAATCGAAAGGCGTCGCGTTCGAAGAGACGGACGTCTTGATGCATCCGAGCAAACGGAAAGAGATGATGGCACGGGCCAACGGCCGCCACACCGTGCCGCAGATCTTCATCGACGGCGAGCATATCGGTGGCTGCGATGAGCTTTATGCGCTGGACTCAGCCGGTGGCCTCGATTCCAAGCTGGGTGAGACCGCCAACTAGCCCACCGCCTGCAGCTGCGCCGACCGTACCGCGCAGATCCGCTGCACCACCGCCGGACGTGGCGAACGGACCAGGCCATTTTCATAGGCCACCACGGCAAGCCCCTTGGCCGCTTCCAGCAACTCACCCGGCCGCAGCAGAAAGTCGGGCCGCGACGGCTTGCCGAAGGCCTCGTTCCCCACTGCAAATGTCTCGTAGATCAGCACCCCGCCATCGGCGACGGCCCAGACGATCTCCGGCAGGATCGGCCGGTGCAGATAATTGGTGACAACAACCCCGCCAAACCGACCCTCTATCGGCCAGGGGCTGCCATCCTCCAGGTCCGCCTGGATGACGGTTAACCCGGGCAACTCGGCCAGCCGCGCGGTATCCCTGTCGATGGCGGTCACCGGATGGCCCAAGTCCCGAAGCAGGCGGCTATGTCGGCCGTTTCCCGCCGCCAGGTCGAGCACCGGCCGGCCATCGGGCACCAGGCCAGCAAAGCGTTTGACCCATTCGGACGGGGTCATGCGGGCCCTGGCAGCACCAACGCCCATTTGCTAAACGCTTGATTCACCATCTAATATGGCCCATCTACCCGGTGTTACAGGTTTGTGCATAGGGGCACATGATTCACTACAACCTCAGATGCGAGCAGGACCACGAGTTCGAAGCTTGGTTCCAGAGTAGCCAAGCGTTCGACCAGCAGGTCAAGCGGCGTCAGGTGGAGTGCCCGACCTGTGGCGCGACCAAGATCTCGAAGGCGCCGATGGCGCCGACCGTGCGCGCCGCCAAGACCGACCTCTCAGGTCCCGTCAAACTGCGGCAAGAGCTGAAGAAGCTGCGCGACCATGTGGAAAAGAACTGCGACTATGTCGGCGACAAGTTTGCCGAGGAGGCGCGGAAGATCCACCAAGGCGAGGTCGAATCCCGCAGCATTTATGGCGAGTCGACCGATGCGGAGGCTACCGCCCTCGCCGACGAGGGCGTCCAGTTTGCGCGCATCCCGTGGATTAAGCGCGACGACAGCTAGTCTGCGGCCGGCTTTCGCCAGCACCCCAGATAGTTCACCTCCAGATCCCCGGCATCCAGCGTCCAATCGTCGGTCAGCGGATGGTACCGCATACCGGCCAGGCGCACCCGTTCCAGGCCATGGCGGCGCAGCCAACTGTCCAACTCGCTAGGCCGCACGAAGCGGCGCCAGTCATGGGTGCCCCGCGGCAGCCAGCGCAGCACATACTCCGCCCCAACAATCGCCATCATGAAAGCCTTCGCCGTCCGGTTCAGCGTCGCGGCAATGCACAGCCCGCCGGGCCGGACCAGCCTGGCGCTGGCCTGCACAAAGGCGTCGCGGTCAGCGACATGCTCGATGACTTCCATATTCAGCACCACGTCGAACTGCTGTCCGTCCTTCGCCAGGTCCTCGGCGGTGCGGCACTGATAATCGATCCGTAGCCCGGCCTCGGCTGCGTGACTCGCCGCCGCCCGGACATTTTTCTCGACAGCATCCAGGCCCGTCACGGTGGCCCCCAGCCGCGCCATCGGCTCCGCCAGTAGCCCGCCGCCGCAGCCGATATCCAGCACCGCCAGCCCGGCGAACGGGTCGGCTGCCTTCGCGTCGCGGCCGAATTCCTGGCAGACGCAGTCGCGGATAAAGCCCAGCCGGGTCGGGTTCAGCCGGTGCAAGGGACGAAACGGGCCGTCATCGTCCCACCACTGGTCGGCGAGGGACGCAAACTTGGCAGTTTCCGCCGGATCGACGGTCTCAACCGAGGCTGACATGGGCCAATATCCCGTATTTCTGCCGTGCTTGCGTCGCCTAATCCGACTGAGTATGGATAGGCCATCTCCAGCCAACAAGCGAATAGAGTGCGGTAAGACGCCGCGAGCGGGTGGCTGAAGGGTCGTTGCGGAGTTCCAATGGCACTACTGGTGCAGAAGTTCGGCGGGACCTCGGTCGCGGATCTGGATCGTATTGCCGCTGCCGCCGAAAAGGCGAAACAGGAGGTCGACCGCGGCCATCAGGTCGCCATGGTCGTGTCGGCGATGGCCGGGGTCACGGACAAGCTGGTGGAGCTGACCAGCGGCGCCAATCCGCTCCACGATGCGCGCGAGTATGATGTCGTGGTCTCTACCGGCGAACAGGTAACTGCCGGCCTTATGGCGCTGAAGCTCCAGGCGCTTGGCGTCCCCGCCCGGTCTTGGCTGGGCTGGCAGATCCCGATCCATACCGACGACGTCCATGGCCGCGCCCGGATCACCGACATTTCGTCGGGCGAATTGCGCCAACGGCTTGCCGACAATCAGGTCTGTGTGGTCGCCGGGTTCCAGGGCGTCGGGTCCGACAACCGGACGACCACCCTCGGCCGCGGCGGCTCCGACACCACCGCAGTCGCGCTGGCCGCGGCGCTGGGGGCGCATCGCTGCGACATCTACACCGATGTCGACGGCGTCTACACGTCCGATCCGCGCATCGTCAAACCGGCCCGCCGCCTGTCGAGAATCACCTACGAAGAGATGCTGGAGATGGCGTCGCTCGGCGCCAAGGTCTTACAGACCCGTTCCGTCGAGATGGCGATGAAACATGGCGTGCCACTGCAAGTCCTGTCGACCTTTGGCAAGGCGATTGGCAGCGACGAACCCGGCACCTTAGTTGTCGACGAGGAAGAGATCGTGGAACAAGAACTTGTAAGCGGCGTCACCTACAGCCGTGACGAGGCCAAGATTACCCTGGTCGATGTGGCCGACCGTCCCGGCGTCGCGGCGGCGACCTTCGGCCCGCTGGCCGAGGCCAACGTCAACGTGGACATGATCGTCCAGAATGTGTCCGAGGACGGCTCCACCGACCTGACCTTCACGGTGAGCCGCGCCGATCTCAACCGCGCTGTCGGGATTCTGACGGAGCGTCAATCCGAACTGGGTTTCAAGCGCCTCGTCCCCGACGCGTCCGTCGTCAAGATTTCTGTTGTCGGCGTCGGCATGCGCAGTCATGCGGGCGTCGCCCAACGCATGTTCCAGGCGGTGGCCGACAAGGGCATCAATATTCAGGTGATCTCCACGTCGGAGATCAAAATCAGCATTTTGATCGCGGAAGAGTTCGCCGAACTCGCATTGCGGACGTTACACACCACCTATGGGCTCGATAAACCGTAGGTAGCCGTCGCCTCGGTACGGGGCGTGACGGGGGAAAAAGCATGGCTCAGGGAGATTGGGTAGGCTCCCGCCGGCTGTTGAGCCGCATGCGGGACCTAATGGCGGGCCCCGGCACCGCCCAAGCCCGCCTAGAGAAGATCGCCAAACTCATCGCCCGCGACATGGTGGCGGAGGTGTGTTCGATCTACGCTCGCCGGGCCGGCGATATCCTCGAGTTGTTTGCGACCCAAGGTCTGCGCAAGGACGCCGTGCACCGCACCCGCCTGCGGGTCGGTGAAGGACTGGTCGGCGATATCGCCGCCCGCACTCGGCCGCTCGCGTTGGCCGACGCCCAGCAACATCCGTTGTTTGCCTACCGGCCGGAGACCGGGGAGGAAGCCTACAAATCGCTGATGGGCGTGCCGATCCTCCGCGGCGGGCGTGGTCTCGGGGTCCTGGTCGTGCAGAACCGCACGTCGCGTCACTACTCGGAAGAGGAGGTCGAGGCTCTCGAAACGGTGGCCATGGTCCTCGCCGAACTTTTGGCCGGCGGCGAGTTGGTACCGCCCACCGAAATCCTGACCGGCGGCGGCACCGGGCTGATGCCGGAGCGGTTGGAGGGACTGGCGCTCGCCCCCGGTCTGGCGCGCGGCACGGTGCGGCTGCATCAGCCCCGGGTCACCGTCGATCACATGGTGGCCGACAATCCGGATACCGAGCGCGAACGGCTCAGTCAGGCCTTGGAGGCAACCCAGGAGCGGTTGCACGGCGCGTTGCAGCGCCTGTCGATCGGTGAACAGTCCCACGACATTATCGAGACCTTCTCGATGTTCATGCGGGACCGCGGCTGGCTGCGGCGGATCGACGAAGCCATTCAGACCGGCCTGACCGCCGAGGCGGCGGTCCAGCGAGTGCAGGACGAGACCCGCGCGCGCATGGCGCAAATCAGCGACCCTTATCTGCGCGAACGCTTGCTCGATTTGGACGATCTCGCCAATCGTTTCCTGCGCGAGTTGACCGGGAAGACCGCCGAGGCCGCCAAGATCGGGCCCGAGACGGTGCTGGTGGCGCGCTCCATGGGGCCGGCCGAGTTGCTGGACTATCAGCGCGAACACGTTGCCGCCATCGTGCTGGAGGAGGGCTCTGCCACCGCCCACATGACCATCATCGCCCGCGCCCTCGGCGTTCCCGTCGTTGGCCGCTTGGCCAGTGTGACGTCGCGGGTCGAGGCCGGCGATCAAATCCTGGTCGACGGCGAACATGGAACGGTGTTTGTCAGGCCCACCGGCGAAGTAATGAGCTTGTTCGAGGCGACGCTGGAGGCGCGCAGCGAACGGCAGCGGCGTTATGCGGCATCGCGTGATCTGCCAGCCGAGTCAAAGGACGGTGTGGCTATTGCGCTGCATCTCAATGCCGGTCTGCTGCTCGACGTCCCCCAACTCGTTCAATCCGGCGCCGACGGGATCGGCTTGTTCCGGACGGAGATCGCGTTCCTTGCCGAGGCGACCTATCCCGACGTCGACACCCAGACCCGGTTCTATCGTCAGGTGATGGAGGTGGTCGGCGACAAGCCGATCGTCTTCCGCACCCTCGACATCGGCGGCGACAAGTTCGCGGCCCATCTCGGCGACACGAGTGGCGAGAACCCTTCCATGGGATGGCGGGCCATCCGGTTGGCCCTCGACCGGCCGGCCATTCTACGCCACCAGTACCGCGCCCTGCTGCGCGCCGGCGCGGGCCGCCATTTACGTTTGATGTTCCCGATGGTGAGCGACGTCGCCGAGTTCCTGGCGGCGCGCCGCATTCTTGATCTCGAACGCGACATCCTTGCGCCCGACATACAGCCGTCGCGTATCTCGATCGGTGCGATGATCGAAGTACCGTCCCTGGCGATGCAGTTGCCGGCCCTGGCGCGCGTCGCCGACTTCGTTTCCGTCGGCAGCAACGACTTGCAGCAGTTTCTGTTTGCCAGCGACCGTGGCGACCCACGTGTCAGTGCACGTTACGACTCCCTGTCGCCACCGATGATGCGGTTCCTGCGGCGGTTGGTGGACGAGTGCGAGGAAGTCGGGCTGCCAATCAGCCTTTGCGGTGAGATGGCCGGCGATCCTTTGACTGCAATGGCGCTTGTTGCTGTCGGCTTCCGCAACCTATCGATGCCGGCCACCGCGGTCGGTCCGGTGCGCGCAATGGTCCGCAGCTTGGAGGTTGCACCGCTCGCGGATTACGTCTCCACCTTGGTGAGTTCGGAGGCTCCAACGATTCGCCCACACCTTCGCGCTTTTGCGATAGATCACAATGTCTTCTTATGAAGTATTGCGAGCCCCCTCGCCTGTTTGGTAAATACATTCCCCTAGGGACGTGGCTTCTATTAAGGCTTTATTCAGTCCAATTGTTGGATGTTAACGTGACGCCGTCGCGGGGGTTACGTGCCGGGACGCTGCGCCTAACGAGTCGTTAATCCCGGTGTCGGGGCGTTTGATGGTGCGTCTGAGCCCACTCTCTTTTCGCGTAGTCGGCGAGACCTCTCGTCACGAAGAGCCTTCCCTCACATCGGCGCCGGATGACCGTGATCATGTCGGCCTCTATCTGCGCGAAGCGCGGGAGTCCCTCGGGCGCGATGTCGATGAAATCGCCCTCGCTCTACGTATCCGGCCGGCTCATCTAGAAGCCATCGAAGACGGCCGGTTCGGCGATCTGCCCGGGCCGACCTATGCCGTCGGTTTCATCCGCACCTATGCCGACTTCCTCGGTCTCGATGCCACGGCCATAGTCGCGCGCTTCAAGAGCGAGGCGATGGGCTACTCCTCGACCCAGACCGAATTGGATTTCATTGCCGCGCCGGAGAGCAGGTTCCCCAGCGGCGCGGTCGTGTTTGTCGGCCTGCTGGTTGCCGTTGGCGGTTTTGTCGGCTGGTCCTATTTCGGTGAACAGAGTACGTCGGTTGTGCAGCGGGTCGCGGAACCGCCAGCGGTCGCCACCGCCCCGGCAACACCGCCCATGCCGCAGGTCGTCGCCCCGGCGCCACAGCCGGCAACGCCGGAGGTCGAACCGGAAACCCAACTGGTCGAATCAGCCCCCTTGCCGGAGGTCGCCGAACCAGACGAGACCGAAGTGGCCCAGGTCGAGACCAGCACGCCCGCCCCGGCGGAGCCCGCGCCCAGCCTGGCCTCCCTGCCGGCGCAACCGGCCGAAACGCCGGTTGCCGAGGCTCCTATCGCCGAGGCCCCCATCGCTTCTTTGGACCAACCCGTTGCCCCGGCCGAGCCAAGCCCGGTAACGGCCCAGGCCCAGGAACCGGCCCAGGAACCAGTAACCAACATTTCGCCGCGCGCCGCCATCGCCGCCGAGCCCGAAACCACCCCGGCGCTTCCACAAGTCGCGGCCCTGCCCGAGGTGCCGGCGGTGACCAACACCCGCGACGGCGGCCGCGTCTATGGTCAGGCCAACACCGATGCCCGCATCGTCCTGACCGCCACGGTCGACAGTTGGGTTCAGGTCCGGGACCAGGGCCAGAACGTGCTGCTGACCCGGATGCTGCAGCCCGGTGATAGCTATCGGGTGCCGGATCAGGCCGGCCTGTTGCTGCTGACCGGCAACGCTGGCGGCCTGCGCGTCGTGGTCGATGGGACCGAAGTCCCGTCCCTCGGGCCGCTGGGTGCCGTCCGCCGGGATATTCTGCTGGACCCCGATGCCCTGAGGGAGAGCCTGCCGACTCCTTGATTTTTTGGGGGTCCGCCGTCATTTTACGGACAATCCGCGGCCCGGGTGAGGGGCCGCTTCCTGTATGTGAAGCGCAATGCGTATCCGGCCCTATCGCGACATCGAGCGGCGCCCGTCGCGGCAGATTATGGTGGGTGATGTACCCGTCGGCGGCAACGCGCCCATAACCGTCCAGTCGATGACCAACACCCTGACGGCCGACGCCGGCGCGACCATCGCGCAGGTGCGCGAGCTCGAGGTCGCCGGTGCCGACATCGTCCGCGTCTCTTGCCCGGACGAGGCGAGCACCGCGGCGCTCGGCGAGATCGTCGCCGAAACGACCGTGCCGATCGTCGCCGACATTCACTTCCACTACAAACGCGCCATCGAGGCGGCCGAGGCCGGTGCCGCGTGTTTGCGGATCAATCCCGGCAACATCGGCGCCCAGGAACGGGTGCGGGAAGTCGTCCGCGCGGCGGTCGACAATGGCTGCTCGATGCGCATCGGCGTGAACGGCGGCAGTCTCGAGAAAGAGCTGCTGGAGAAGTATGGCGAGCCATGCCCGGAGGCGCTGGTCGAAAGCGCGCTGACCTCCGCCGGCCGGCTGCTGGACGAAGGCTTCGATCAGTTCAAGATATCGGTAAAGGCGTCCGACGTGTTCCTTGCCGTCGCCGCCTACCAGCAGCTGGCGGAGGCCTGCGACCATCCGCTGCACATCGGCATTACCGAGGCGGGCGGCCTGCGCACCGGCACCGTCAAATCGTCGGTCGGCCTCGGCATGTTGCTGTGGAGCGGCATCGGCGACACTTTGCGGGTGTCCCTTTCGGCCGATCCGGTCGAAGAGGTGAAGGTTGGGTTCGACCTGTTGAAGTCGCTGGGCCTACGGCACCGCGGCGTGAACGTCATCGCCTGTCCGTCCTGCGCGCGCCAACAGTTCGACGTCATCAACACGGTCCGCGTGTTGGAAGACCGGCTCGCCCACATCACCACACCGCTCACCGTCTCGGTGATCGGCTGTGTGGTGAACGGTCCGGGCGAAGCGACCATGACCGACATCGGCTTGACCGGCGGCGGCCGTGGCACGCATCAGATCTACGTGGCGGGTCAGCCCGATCACCGGCTGAAAAACGGGGACATCGTCGATCATCTCGTCGAGATGGTGGAGCGTAAGGCGGCGGAGATCGATGCCGAGACGCTGGCGGACGAACTAAAGATGGCCGCTGCCGGGGACTAGCCCCAAACTCTTTCGTGGAGGCGGAAGTTGAAAAAACCGCAACCTGTGCGGGGTACACACGATCTATTGCCTGGCGACGCGCGGGCGCACGCCGCAATTGTCGCCACGGCGCAAGGTATTGCTGGCCGCCACGGTTACCACCCGATCGCCACCCCGATCTTCGAGTTCACCGACGTGTTCGCACGTACCCTCGGCGAAACCTCCGACGTCGTGACCAAGGAGATGTACAGTTTCGAGGACAAGGGCGGCGACAGCCTGACCTTGCGGCCGGAGGGGACGGCTTCGATCGCCCGCGCCTTCATCTCCGGCGGCCTGCAGCAAGACCTGCCTCTGCGTTTCTTCATGTCCGGGCCAATGTTCCGGCGGGAGCGGCCACAGAAAGGCCGCCAGCGCCAGTTCCATCAAATCGACGCGGAACTGATCGGCGTCGCGACACCCCACGCGGACATCGAGGTTATTGCCCTGGCCGACGCCGTCCTCGACGCGCTGGGCGTGAAACAGGATGTGAGCCTGGAGCTGAACACACTTGGTGATACGGAGAGCCGTGAAGCCTACCGCGGTGTGCTGGTCGAATACTTACGCGACCACGTCAGCGAACTGTCCGACGACAGTCGTGACCGCCTCGAACGCAATCCGTTGCGCGTGCTCGACTCAAAGAACCAGCAAGACAAACAAGTCGTCGAAGGCGCGCCCAAATCGTCCGACTATCTGACCGCCGCCGCCTCGGACTTCTTTGGCGCGGTGTGCGAGGGGCTGAACGATCTCGGCATCGCCTACAATATCAACACGCGGATGGTCCGCGGATTGGACTACTATTGCCATACGGCATTCGAATTCGTGACGGCGCGACTGGGGGCGCAGGGAACGGTGCTCGCCGGTGGACGGTACGACGGCTTGATTGAACTGATGGGCGGCCCGTCCACGCCGGGAATCGGTTGGGCCGCGGGGATCGAACGACTGGCGATGATGGTCGCGGCACCACCTGCGCCGCCGCGACCGATTGCTTTGGTGCCGGTTGGCGGCGCTGCGGAACGGCGCGCGATGGTGATGGCCCGCGATCTTCGCGCCGCGGGACTCTCGATCGACATTGCCTATAGCGGCAATCTCAGCCGCCGCATGAAACGCGCCAACAAGGTCAACGCCCGCGCGGCGATTGTCTTCGGCGACGACGAACTGGAGCGCGGCGGCGTCAGCCTGCGCGACCTCGACAGTGGTGAACAGATCGAAATCAAGCAGGACGAACTGGAACACCGCTTGGCCGCACTCGTCTAGCGATGACGGCGCCGCGTGAGCGGGTTGCGAGCGAGGTGGTCGTCGTCGGCACCAACCACCGGTCCGGCAGCGTGACGTTGCGCGACCGGATCTTTGTCGAGGAAGCCGCCATGCCGGTCTTTTTGTCTGAGGTCGCGCAGCGTGGCCTGGACGAATGTCTGGTGCTTTCAACCTGCGACCGGGTCGAGTTGCATGCCGCGACCACGCAACCCGGCGCCGGCATCGCGGCCCTCCAGGACGTGCTGGTCGACCGGGCCGCCGCGCCGCGTGAGGAAACCCTCGGCCAGCTCTATGCGCACCGGGGCGCTGCCGCCGTGCGCCACATATTCTCGGTTGCCGCAAGTTTAGACAGCATGGTCGTCGGCGAACCCCAGGTGCTCGGCCAGGTCCGGGCAAGCCACGCCACCGCCGCCCAGGCCGGCACGGTGGGGCCGATACTGGAGCGGACCATGCAGGCCGCCTATGCCGCGGCGAAGCGGGTGCGCACCGAAACGCAAATCGCCCGCGGACCCGTTTCCATTGCCACATCCGCGGTCCAAGTCGCCCGTGACGTCCACGGGACTCTGGCGCAGCACCGCTGCCTGGTCCTCGGTCCCGGTGAGATGGGCGAACTGATGCTCGAACAGTTGCGGCAGGCGGGCTTGCATGACGTGACTGTCGCCGCGGCGACCGCAACCCGTGCCGACGCCGCCGCGCGGCGCCTCGGCGGGATCGGCGTGACTATCGCCGAAATCGATCAGGCGCTACCCCAGGCGGACATCGTCATCGCCGACCTTGGCACCGGCCGGCCGCTGTTGACTGCGGCTGCGGTGGAGCAGGCGTTGGCCGCCCGCCGCCGCCGGCCCCAGTTCATCATCGACGCGGCAATTCCCGGCGATGTCGAGGCAACGGTGGCCGATCTCGACGATGTGTTCCTATACAACATCGATGACCTTGAGGCTGTTGCCCAAGAGGGGCGCGCCGGGCGCGAGGCGGCGGCGACGGCTGCATGGGCCATTGTCGACGAGGCGCTTGATGGCTTCGAGCGGGACGTACGTACCCGCGACGCCGCCCCAGCAATTGTCCGGCTGCAGCAGCATTTCGAGGGCGTGCGCGACGAGATCCTGGCGCGGGGTGGTGACCTTGACGCGGCCGAAGCCACCCGCATGCTGGTAAACCGGTTACTGCACGACCCGTTCACCACACTGCGGCAGGCGGCGGCCGACACCAATCCGGATGCACTGGCGGAAGCGGCGATGGCGTTGTTCCGGCTCGACAATAACAAGGCAGGGAAAAGGGAATGAGCCTTCAAGATCGCCTCGATCGGGTGACGACACGGCATACCGAGTTGGCGGAGTCGCTGGCGAACCCTGACGCGCTCGACACGCAGGCCTTTGCCAAACTGTCGAAGGAATACAGCGACCTGACGCCTGTCGTCGAAACGATCACCGAGTTACGTCGTATCGAGGCGGAGCTGGAGGAAGCCGCCGAACTCCTCGGCGACGCCGATACCGACAGCGAAATGCGCGAGCTTGCGCAGGTCGAACAGTCCGCCTTGCGCGAACAGCACACCGAAGTCGAACACCGTTTGAAGCTGCAGTTGCTGCCCAAGGACGCCGCCGACGCGAAGAACGCCATCGTCGAAATCCGCGCCGGCACCGGCGGCGAGGAGGCGGGCCTGTTCGCCGCCGACCTGTTCCGCATGTATCAGCGTTATGCCGAACTGCATGGCTGGCGCGCCGAGGTGATGAACCTCAGCGAAACCGGCATTGGCGGCTACAAGGAAGTCACCGCCAATGTCTCGGGCCGCAACGTTTTCGCACGCCTGAAGTTCGAATCCGGCGTGCATCGCGTGCAACGCGTCCCGGCGACCGAGAGCAGTGGCCGCATCCACACCTCCGCGGCCACTGTCGCCGTACTGCCGGAAGCGGAGGATGTCGATATCGAGGTCGAAGAGAAGGACCTGCGCATCGACACCTATCGTTCCTCCGGTCCCGGCGGACAGTCCGTCAACACCACCGACAGCGCCGTGCGCATCACCCACGTACCCACCGGGATTGTCGTCACCCAGCAGGACGAAAAGTCCCAGCACAAGAATCGCGCCAAGGCGATGAAGGTGCTTCGCGCGCGCCTGTTCGATCTGGAGCGCCGGCGGGTGCAGGAGGAACGTGCCGCCGCTCGCCGCAGCCAGGTCGGTTCCGGCGACCGGTCCGAACGCATTCGCACCTACAACTTCCCCCAGGGCCGCGTCACCGATCATCGCATTGGCCTGACCTTGCACAAGCTGGACCGGATTCTGAACGGTGAGGGCCTGGACGAATTGATCGACGCCCTGGTCACCGAAGATCAGGCCGCCCAGCTCGCCGCCGATGACAATTAACACCATCGCCGTTGCCGACGCGCTGACCGACGTCACCAACCGGCTGGCGGCGGCAGGTTGCGAGAACGCGCGTCTCGATGCCCGGCTGCTGTTGGCCCACACCGCGGGCCTCACCCTGGCCGACCAGACCCGCGCGCCGGAACAACCATTGACCGCCGAAGCCCGGCAAAAGCTCCAGACCGCTGCAGCCGAACGCGCCCGCCGCGTGCCCCTCGCGCAGATCGTTGGCGAAAAGGAGTTCTGGTCGCTCCCCATCGCCGTCTCGCCGGACGTGCTGATCCCCCGCCCCGAAAGCGAAATCCTGGTCGAGAACATCCTGCGGCGTCTCGGCAGCCGCCGTCAGGATGAACTACGCGTTCTAGACTTCGGCACGGGCAGCGGTTGCCTGCTGCTGGCGTTGCTGTCCGAACTGCCAGCGGCGAAAGGCGTCGGCGTGGATCTCAGCCAATCCGCACTGGCGGTCGCCCGCACCAACGCGGCCCGCCTGCAACTCGACAATCGAGCAGCCTTTGCCGTCGGCGACTGGCACCTGGCGGAACCGGGTCGGTTCGACGTGATCGTCGCCAATCCACCCTACGTCCGGTCCGGCGACATCGCCGGTCTGGAGCCGGAGTTGCGCCACGAGCCCCCACAGGCGTTGGATGGCGGCACCGATGGCCTCGATGCCTACCGTCGATTGCTGCCGCGCCTCGCCAAACGGCTCGGGGAGGGCGGGGTGGCCGGAGTCGAAATCGGCGCCGATCAGGCAACGCCGGCGGCCCGCCTGGCCACGGATGTGGGGCTGCCGACCCCGGAACTCTGCCACGACCTGGCCGGCCTGCCGCGCTGTCTGATCTGGGTGCGTCAAACCGGCCCCCAGCATGAAAAAACACTTGGAAATGGTGGGCCAAACGAATAGGGTTTCGGTGCCGAGCAGGTCGGGTAACCCTTTGTTATCCACGCTGCGGCTAGTTTCCCGACACGGCTAACCAGTTTTGTCAGAACTGTGTGGTGCGGGGCGCCAAAGCCCGCTTATTGCGTTGGCAAGGACCAAAAACGGCCAAAACCTGACTGATTGAGGACATGAGACAAGGCTCAAACGTCAAGCGGTCCCGGAATCGCGGCTCGCGGCGGGGACATAACCCGCGCTCGCACACTCTGGACAGTAACGGCCCCAGCGTTCGTATCAGGGGCAACGCAAATCAGATCTACGAGAAGTACCAGCAACTGGCCCGTGATGCTCAAGCCAGCGGCGATCGAATTGGTGCCGAGAATCTAATGCAGCATGCCGAGCACTATTATCGGCTGGCGAGCGCTGCTGGCATGAACGGCGCGGATCCGCGGCGCGGTCAGCAGCCACGGGCCAACGGCCATGCCCCCGAATCGGGCGAGACCCCCGAACAGCCGGCGCCGGAAGCCAGCGGCCCAGAGGCCAGCGCCGAGCCAAAAGAAAAGGAAAAAGAAAAAGCGGCGGCGCCCGCGACCCCGGACGATCAGAGCGAGCCGGAGCCGCAACCGGCCTAAATCCGCCGTTTTTGGCCGGTCAGCACGCTTGTGCTGCCCCCGGCAAATCCCCATATCTAGTCGGTACCGAGCGTCGGTACGCGCGGTGGATGCCGCTTGCCGGGTCCACCTCAGCATCTTGCCTATTTGAGGGAGATCGACTGCATGAATCCGGAAAAATACACGGAACGCGCGCGCGGCTTCATCCAGGCCGCCCAGACCATTGCGCAACGCGAGGGGCACCAGCAATTCCTGCCGGTGCATCTGCTGAAGGCTCTGCTCGATGATACGGACGGTCTCTGCGCCGGCCTGATTCGTGGGTCAGGCGGCGATCCGCGGCTGGCCGTCACCGCGGTTGACGAGGCCCTCAGCAAGCTGCCCAAGGTCGAGGGCAGCGGCGCGTCCGGGCTCTATCTCGGCCAGGAAACCGCACGTTTGTTCGACGCGGCGGAGAAACTCGCCGAAAAAGCCGGCGACAGCTATGTGACGGTTGAGCGCTTGTTGCTTGCCCTGACCATGGCGACCAGCACCGATGCTGCCAAAATCCTGCAGCGGGCCGGTGTGACCCCGCAACAACTCAACCAGGCGATCGAGCAATTGCGCAAAGGCCGGTCGGCCGACTCGCAGACCGCCGAGTCGAGCTACGACGCGCTGAAGAAGTACACCCGCGATCTCACCGCCGCCGCCGGCGAGGGCAAGCTCGATCCCGTGATCGGCCGCGATGAAGAGATCCGGCGCACCGTCCAGGTGCTGTCCCGCCGCACGAAGAACAATCCGGTGCTGATTGGCGAACCGGGAGTCGGCAAGACCGCCATCATCGAAGGGCTGGCCAATCGCATCGTCAACGGCGACGTGCCGGAAAGCCTACGCGACCGGCGGCTACTTAGCTTGGACCTGGGCGCACTGATCGCCGGCGCCAAGTTCCGCGGCGAGTTCGAGGAGCGGCTGAAGGCCGTCTTGCAGGAGATCGGCGCTTCCGAAGGCGAGGTCGTGCTGTTCATTGACGAACTGCACACCTTGGTCGGCGCCGGTGCCGCCGAAGGTTCGATGGACGCGTCCAACATGCTCAAACCGGCCCTGGCGCGCGGTGAACTGCATTGCGTCGGTGCGACCACCCTCGACGAGTACCGCAAACACATCGAGAAGGACGCAGCCCTAGCGCGGCGTTTCCAACCCGTGTTCGTCGCGCAGCCAACCGTCGCCGACACCATCTCCATCCTGCGCGGGTTGAAAGAGAAGTACGAACTGCATCACGGCGTGCGCATCACCGACGGTGCGCTGGTCGCGGCGGCGACCCTCAGCGACCGTTACATCACCGACCGGTTCCTGCCGGACAAGGCAATCGACTTGGTGGATGAGTCGGCGTCGCGGCTCCGAATGGAAGTTGATTCCAAACCGGAGGAGATCGACGAACTCGACCGCCGCATCATCCAGCTCAAGATTGAACGCGAGGCGCTGCGCAAGGAGTCGGACACGGCGTCGAAAGACCGGCTCGGCAAGCTCGAGGTTGAGCTGAAGGAGCTGGAAGGGCAGTCGGCGGAACTGACCGCCGTCTGGCGCACCGAGAAGGAACAGCTCGCCGGCACCCAAAAGGTAATGGAAGAACTGGAACGCGCCCGGCAGCAGTTGGAAGTCGCGCAACGTGACGGCCAACTGGAACGGGCCGGTGAACTTGCCTATGGCGTCATTCCCGACTTGGAGCGGCGCATGCAGGAAGCCCAGGCCTTGTCGAGCGAACGGATGCTCGATGAAGAGGTCAAGGAAGTCGACATCGCCGCCGTCGTCTCGCGTTGGACCGGCATCCCGGTCGACAAGATGATGACCGGTGAGCGGGAAAAACTGCTCCAGATGGAGGGCCACCTGGCTGGCCGCGTGGTCGGCCAGACCGAGGCAATTGCCGCGGTATCGAACGCGGTACGCCGCGCCCGCGCGGGCTTACAGGACGCCTCGCGGCCGCTCGGCTCCTTCATGTTTCTCGGCCCGACCGGCGTCGGCAAGACCGAACTGACTAAGGCATTGGCCGCGTTCCTGTTCGACGACGATCAGGCGATGGTGCGCATCGATATGTCCGAGTACATGGAGAAGCATGCGGTTGCCCGGCTGATCGGCGCACCGCCTGGTTACGTCGGGTACGAGGAGGGGGGCGCACTGACCGAAGCCGTCCGCCGGCGCCCCTATCAGGTCGTCTTGTTTGACGAGATCGAGAAGGCGCATCCCGATGTGTTCAATGTGTTGCTGCAGGTGTTGGACGAAGGCCGGCTGACCGACAGTCACGGTCGCACCGTCGACTTCCGCAACACCATCATCATCCTCACCTCGAACCTCGGCAGTGAGATCCTGGCCGCCCAGCCCGAAGGTCAGGACTCCAGCATGGTCGCCGACCAGGTGATGGAAGTCGTACGCGCCGCTTTCCGGCCGGAGTTCCTGAACCGTATCGACGAGACGCTGCTCTTCCATCGACTCGAACGGGCACACATGGCCGGCATCGTCGACATTCAGCTGCGTCATCTGCGGTCGCTGCTGGAGGAGCGCAAGATCACGTTGGAGTTGGATGCAGCGGCCCAGGGATGGCTGGCCGAGGCCGGGTTCGATCCGGTCTACGGGGCTCGCCCGCTGAAACGCGTCATCCAGCGGTCGTTACAGAACCCGCTCGCCGGCATGATTCTCGAAGGCACTGTCAACGAAGGTGACACGGTGTTTGTCAGCGTCGGTCCCGACGGCCTGACGATGAGCCCGGCAGCGCATCAGGTCGCTGCCGCGGAGTAGCGGCGTTAGGGCGTATCCCGCCCGTCTGACGCGACCTTGATTGGATCGGTATTCGCGAACAGCCCATCAAGCTGTTCGCGATGCTGCTGGAACGCGACCAGGCGTTCGCCGGCCAACTTCTCACCGCTCGGCAGCTTTAGCTTCAGCGGGTCGATCTTGTTGCCGTGCTTGTGCACCTCATAGTGCAAGTGCGGTCCGGTCGATCGGCCGGTGGATCCAACATAGCCGATGACCTGGCCCTGCCGTACGCGCGTGCCTTTCTTCATACCGCGTGCATAGCCGTTCAAGTGCGCATAGGCCGTGTGGTACGTGCCGTTGTGCCGTATGCGAATGTAATTGCCGTAGCCGCCATTCCGCCCGATCGCCTCAATCACGCCGTTGCCGGCGGCATAGATCGGCGTGCCCGTCGGTGCGGCGAAATCGACGCCGGCATGCAGGCGGGTGTAGCCCAGAATCGGATGCTTGCGATTGCCGAAGCGAGAGGATAGGCGCGCGCCGTCGATCGGCGTACGCATCAGCGCCTTGCGCACACTCTCGCCCTGGGCGTTGAAGTAGTCGATGTCACCTTCCGATGTCGTGTACTCGTACAGCGGCAACTCCTTGCCGCTCAGCGTCAGCTTCGCGTACTTGATTCCGCCTTCCGACACCACGGTACCCGCGCGGTCGTAAAAGCGTTCGAACAATAGCTCGAAACCGTCGCCCGGCTGGATCTCCCGTTGAAAGTCGACGTCGAAGCTGAAGATCCGGATCAGTTCGACCAACACCGCGGCGGGGACGCCCGCGTCGGCACCAGCAACAAACAGGCTGGAGCTGATCTCGCCAGCGGCGCGCTCGGTGCGCTGGTCAAGGTCCCTGGCGACTTCCTCGGCTGAGAATGATCCGTCGGAGTGCCGGCGCACCGCCACGTCCCGGTCGAAGGCCAGCGGCAACGTCAGGCTGACAAACCGCAATGGCGCATTGTCTTCGCGTTGGGTAGGCGGCGAGAACTTCAGCCGCAGCTCATCGCCAACCCGCAGGTTGCGGCGCGGATCGTAAACGCCTCTTAAGGATTCGATGGCCGAGTAAGCCTGCTGCCGTTCGATACCGGCCTTGGTCAGTACCTGCATCAGGCTATCGCCGGATTTGACCTCCACCGCGGTGGTAATTGGCATCGGCGGTGCGGGCTCGGTCTCGCCCTCCCAAACAGTCTGCCAGCGGACGTCGGCCAGGGCTCTCCGTTCGGCGTCATTGTCTCCATCGGCGATGTAGAATTTCTGGGACGGATTCCAGAATGCATTCACGGACACAGCACCGACTACAAGAGCGATGGCGGCACCGCCCAGCATCCTCCACTTGCCACGCATCCGGTCCCTGAACTCCCCTCTTCTGACCGCTTAAGCGATCTGCGGCAAAACTGGCCGATCCCTGAATCCCTGTCAACACAAGCTGACCCGCGGACTCTAACTGTGAACGGGGTATGAACGGTTAATTTCGCCGGCGGCGGTGCGCCGTTAGACGGCCCGTAATGCGTCGATGAAGTTCGACCGCCAGATCGACACGTCGGTCTCTTGCAGCGTCGTGAACATGGCCTGCCAACGGTTTTGTCGCTCGCTCACATCCATGTTCATCGCACTTTGCATGGCTTCCGCCATCTCGTCGATGTCATAGGGATTGACCAGCAACGCCTCGGTCAGTTGCTCTGCGGCCCCGGCGAACTCGGATAGGATCAGCACGCCGGGGTTCTTGGCCGATTGCGACGCTATATATTCTTTGGCAACCAGGTTCATGCCGTCCCGCAGCGGCGTGACCACGGCAATCCGGGCGATCCGAAAGAACCCGGCCAGCGCCCGCCGGCTGACGTTACGATTTAGGTAACGAATAGGCACCCAGTCGATATCGGCGAACCGGCCGTTGATCCGGCCCGCGGCCTCCTCCAACTCCCGCCGGATCTCGGCATACTCGGGCACATCGGTGCGGGTCGGCGGGGCCACCTGCATGAACGTCGCGCGTCCCCGGTTCTCCGGGTAGGCCTCCAGCAGCCGTTCGAACGCTGCAAAGCGGTGCACCAGGCCCTTCGAATAGTCCAGGCGGTCGACGCCGATAATCAAGTGCTTGTCGTCGAGCGACTCCTGCATCCGCACTGTCTGCGGCGACCGTTGCGCGCCTTCGGCCATCCGCGCGACATTCTCCGTATCGACGCCAATCGGGAAGGCGGCCGCGCGCAAGGTCCGCCCGAACGCGGACACGGTGCCGTCCGCCGTGACCGTGCCGGTGGTTTCCGAGTTGATGTAGCTGTAGAAGGAATTTGCGTCGCGGTGGCTCTGAAAACCGACCACGTCGTAAGCACACAGCGACCGGACCAGATCGGCATGGCTCGGCAACGCCCGCAACACTTCGCATGCCGGGAACGGGGTGTGCAGAAAGAAGCCGAGGCGCCCGGTAAACCCCGCCCGCTTCAACGCTTCGCCCATGGGGACCAGGTGGTAGTCCTGCACCCAGACCAGATCATCCGGCTCCAGCAACGGCGCCAGCTTGCTGGCGAACAGGCTATTGACCCGCAGATAGCCCGCATAGTCGCGCCGCGTGAATGAATGAAGGTCCAGCCGGTAGTGGAACAGCGGCCACAGCGTCCGGTTGGCAAAGCCGTTATAGTATTCGTCGTGGTCCTGCGCCGTCAGGTCGAGCGTGGCGTAGGTCAGGCGTCCGACGTTGAATAGCTTTGGGTGATCCGCGGCGGCCTCGACCACCTCGCCGCTCCAGCCAAACCAGATTCCGCCGGTCTCTTTCAGCGCCGCCAGCACCGCCACGGCCAACCCACCGCTGGCGGTCTTGCCCTCGTCAACCGGGGCGACCCTATTCGAGACGACGACCAGTCGGCTCAATAGCCTTCCTCCCACGGGACGCTCAGCCGCATAGCGCTGCTGATCAACCCGACCATGGAGTAGGTCTGCGGGAAGTTGCCCCACAACTCGCCGGTCTTTGGATCCAGGTCCTCTGACAGCAAGCCGAGGTGATTGCGCCGCGCCAACATATGCTCGAACATCTCACGTGCCTCGTCGACCCTGCCGATCGCCGCCAACGCGTCAATGTACCAGAAAGTGCAGATGTTGAAGGCATTCTCTGCGGCACCGAAATCATCGGATTTGTAGCGGAACAGATAATTGCCGCGTTTCAACGTCTTCCCGATGGCCTCGACGGTGCCAATGAAACGCGGGTCGTCGGCAGCCAAGAACCCGAGTTCGTGCACCAGCAACAGCGCGGCGTCCAGCTCGTCCCCGTCGAAGCTCTCGACCAGCGAGTTCTGTTTCTCGTCCCAGGCGCGGTCCAGAATGACTTCCCGGATCTTCCCGGCGACGCCACGCCAATGCTCGGCGCGTTTATCGAGGCCGATTTGATGCGCGATTTTGCTCAACCGGTCGGTGGCGGCCCAGCACATGAGGCTGGAAAAGGTGTGCACCTTCGCGGTCGTCCGATGCTCCCAGATGCCGGCATCGGGCTTGTCGTAGAGCTGGGTCGCTTTTTCGCCGAGCTGCTCAAGCCGCCCGAACAGCGCCGTATTGCCGGGGCGCTCCAGTCGGCGGTCGAAGAACAATTGTGTCAGGGTCAACACGACCGACCCGTAGACATCGTTTTGCACCTGATGATAGGCGTCGTTGCCGCGGCGGACCGGCCCCATCCCGCGGTAGCCGGCCAGGGTCGTCACATGCTGCTCGGTCAGCTTGGCTTCCGTGGCCACGCCGTAGACCGGCTGCAGGTCACCATTCGGCGCGCCGCCGATGACATTCATGATGTAGTGGAGGAAGTCCTCCATCGTCCGGGTGGCGCCCAGCCGGTTCAACGCATGGACCACGAAATAGGCATCCCGCAGCCAGCAGAACCGGTAGTCCCAGTTGCGCCCGGAATCCGCGGACTCCGGAATGGAGGTTGTACCCGCGGCGATGATCGCGCCGGTCTCCTCCTGGGCGCAAAGCTTCAGGGTGATCGCCGCCCGGATCACGTCCGCCTGCCACTCGAATGGGATCGACAGATACCGCACCCACTCACGCCAATAGGTGCGGGTGTTCTCGTAGAACTCGCGGGCGGTGGTTTGCAGCGACGCCCGCAGGCTCTCATCGTCTCCCATCATCATGGTGATGGGCTGTTCGACGACGAATGGCATCTCATCGGCGATGAATGAAATCGGCGCGTCGGTGGTCAGCCGCAGCGCGGTATCCGACCCGACATACCGGATGTGGTTCGAGCCACGGGTCTGCTGTGGTCGTAGCGCGGCATACTCGAAGGTTGGCCGGACCCGGACCCGAATACGGGGGTTTCCCGCGATCGGCTGCACATGCCGCACGATGGTAAGCGGCCGGAACATCCGGTCGAACTGCTTGAAGCGGGGTGCAAAGTCGGTGATCTCGATGGCGTTGCCTTCTTTGTCATGCAGCCGCGTGACCAGGATGGCCGAGTTGTGCAGGTAGCGTTGCTCGCCATGGGAGTAGCCGAGCAACTCGATATCGAAGAAGCCCCGATCCGCGTTCTCCCCCGTCGGCTCCAACAGGCTGCAGAACACCGGGTCGCCGTCAAACCGCGGAAAACAGGCCCAGACGATCTTGCCCATTTTGTCGATCAGCGCCTGGTAGGCGCAGTTGCCGATGATGGCCAGGTCCAGGCTAGACATTGCTTGTGGTTCCTTGTGAGCCGGCCGCGGTGAAGCTCTCCAGCCAAGTGACCAACTCGGTCACTGACGCGCATTCCCATTGGGCCTCGGTTTGGGCAACGCCCGGCGGTGGCGGGCCAACCCGGATCGACAGGCCGCCCAATGCGTTGGCGGCGCGAAACCCGTCCTCATCTGTGTAGTCGTCGCCAATGAACACCGGCACCCGGCCGTTGAATGGCGACTGCTTCATGAAGGTCTGAACCACGATGCCTTTGTTGGCTGATTTGGCCTTGATCTCGACCACCATTTTCCCCGGCACCAGCCCCAAACCGCCATCATGATTGTTGACCAGATCCGTGGCCAGCGCCATGACCGCCGGCCCCACCTCAGGGGCGCCGCGATAGTGCAGCGCGATGGCAAGCTGCTTATCCTCCACCGCGACGCCGGGATGCACTTTGGCAAACGCCCGGACTTCCTGGCGGATCTTATCGAGGCGCGCCGCCTCTTTCTCCGCCCTCACGATCTCGCCGCTCGGTCCGCGGCTTTCCAGGCCGTGCAGTCCGGCCGACGGCAGCCGCAGCGGCGCCAGCAGCGCATCCAGTTCAGCGAGCGGCCGGCCGCTCACCAGCGCCACCGCACCGCCAAGTGCCTTGGCGAGCGCGCCGACGGTGGCCACCATCCGCGGCGACGCCACAACTTGGTCCGGTGCGTCGGCGATTTCGACCAGCGTTCCATCCACATCCATGAAGACCGCCCAGTCTAATTGTGGGCGCGGCGGCGCGCGGCGCCGATCCGGGGAAGACATTGTCGGCAAGGAAGGTGACCTCAGCGGAATTGACATCGGATTCAGCCCTGAATCCTTGAAGAAACCGCAAACAAAGCCCAGTGCGCCGCGCTGTCAAAGGGAAAAGCGTGTGGCCGCGTATCCAACGGCGAACCCCTGCGGACTAACTGGTACTAACGATCCTCTCGCCGGTCCGGAGGGTCCACTCCACCAGCCCGCGCAACGCCTTGCCGAGCGCTTCGTCGAACGCGGCAACAATCGGCTCCAGGCGGTCGGCACTGGCCGCCTCGATCGACTCCAACCGGCGTGACGCCACGATCGCCCGCCGCGGCATCTGCACCAGCTTGGCGTTCAGCTGGACCCGTATGCTCGGCACCCCGGCGCCGTCATATTCGGCCTGAAACTCGCGCAGCTCGATCTTCAGCACAAAGTCGGCCCGCAGGCCCAGGGACTCCCGGCCCACCGCCACGATCCGGTTCGAATTCTCGAACGACTCCAACACCAAGGTCTGCACCATCGCCGGGGCGCGGTCGGTCCAGTTGGCCCGGGCGTAGTATTCGAACTGGGTTGGGCTGCGCTGCAGGGCGATCCGCGTCGTGTTGAGCCCGGCCTGCACCACCGGCGCCTCGACCAGCAGTTGCCAGTCCACGGTCGGCAGGTCGTCGTCGAAGGTACTCTTCGGCGTCAGGCGGTACAGCAGCGGCGGCGGTCCCTGACCGGGGACCGGCACCTCGCAGGCGCCGAGCCCGAGCAGCAGCAGTCCGCCGCCGAGCTGGCGCAGGCAGGTCCGCCGCTTTTGGATGGGGCTACTCACTGGCCTCATACCCTTGTTGTTGATCCCCAAACAGGAAGCGCGCGGGGTCCCGCTCGACTTCCGTCGCCAGCCGGCTCAGCCGCTCGATCAGGTCGCGCGTATCCGTGACCAGCAGCGTGAACTCGATCAGCGCCGAGTTGGAGAACTCGGTGACCGCCTCGCGATTGTCTTCGACCAGGGTCTTGAGTTCGTCGCTCGTGGCGCCGATCGACGCGACGGTGGTGCCGATGACCTCGCCATTCTCGTCCAGCAGCGCGTCCACGGTCTCGGCCGCATCGGCGACCGCGTTCAGCGCCCGGTCCGTGCCCGCCAGGATGTCGTCGGCCGACCGGTTCAGTCGGTCCGTCAGCTCGACCAGTCCGGCGCTCGTATCGCGAAGGTTGGCCAAGGTCCCCGCGCCGTCGTTCAGCAGCAGTTGAACGTCGCTGGAGCCGTCCGCTAGGGCCCCCGTCAGCGCCTCGAGATTCTGCAGAATGCTGGTGACCGCCCGCTGGTTCTCCCCGCCCAGCAGCACGTTCGCCTGCGCCACCAGCGCGTTCAGGCTGGTCACCAGTTCCGGCGCACCCTCGATCACCTGGCTCAACGCCGAGCCCCGCGACGGGATCTCCGGCCGGCCCTCGGCGGCGGTCAGCAACGGCATCTCCGCGCTCCCGCCGGACAGCAGCACGTCGACCGTGCCGGCGATCCCCGACAGCACCAATTCGGCGACCGTGTCGGTGCGCACCGGCGTGTCCGCCGACACCTCGATGACCGCCCGCACATGCTCCTGCGCGCCGGCGTCGATCGTCACGTCGACCACCTCGCCGACC
>JANQOE010000008.1 GCA_028279245.1 Alphaproteobacteria bacterium | reverse complement strand
GGATTAGCCAAGAACCCGCCATCCCAATATGGCGTCCCGTCGACCTCCACCGCGGAGGTCAATTGCGGCAGGCAGGTCGAGGCCAGCAGCACGTCGACGGTCAGCTCATGATTACGGAACACCCGGGCGCGACCCGATACGGGCTCGCTGGCGGCCACGAACAGCTCCGTCCGGCGGCTTCCCCGCAGCGCAGCGAAATCAATCATTTCTTCCGCAATGGCACGCAAAGGCCTGATATCAAACGGATTTAGCTGGCGCGGGGAAAACTCGCGGGTGAGACGGCGCAGCGAACTGGCGATCCACCGGCCGTTGCCGACATCCGATGCGATCCGGTTCCAGAAGGCGGCCAGAGCTTCTTGGGCCGCGGCGCGGCTACCCCGCAACAAACCGGTCGCCAGCAACAGCCCGTTACAGGCGCCGGCGCTGGCGCCGCTGACCGCGACGATGTCCGGACCATCTTGTTCCAGCAGCCGGTCGAGGACACCCCAGGTGAAGGCGCCATGCGACCCGCCACCCTGGAGTGCGAGGGATATGCCCCGCTTGTCCTCGAGCCGACTGGAGTGCCGCGTCAAGCGGCGGCGATGTACCGCTGGTCGTTGGCGGCCGGGCCGGTCCGAACCGGCGACGTGTCCGGATTGGCGGCATTCACGACGACGTGGTATCCGGCGTCGGCGATCGAGCGGATATCGTCCCGCTTCACGCCGATGTCTTCCAACTCGGCATCGTTGAGCGCCATCAATTCGCTGTAGACCTTTGCCGCGCGCTCCCGGCCGAGTTCCTGCCGGTCGAGCAGCGCGTGGATCCGCGCGCGTTGGGTCTCGCCACGCTCCAGCCCGATGTCGGTCAAGGTGCGGTCGCTTCTGTGGTGCAATGCGGCTTCGATCCGGTTGACCTGATACCAGCGCCATGCGCGGTACACGAGGTTCGCCCAGATGCTGCGGGTCCTCCCTGCGAACGCTGTCTGCTTCTGGCTGCTTCCACGGACGTAGGCAGCGGCGGTGGCTTGATCAGCAACGTTTGCAATGGTGGTCATGGTCAGTGCCCTCAAAGATGGCCGGTTGGCCGATGTTCAACACGGCTCATATGACCGCATTCTGGCGAAAACCGATGCGCGTTTTTTGCAATGCAGCATGACCCGAACTTCGGCCCTGCGTTAACCATCTGTCACGACCTTGCCACATCCCGGTGGGCCGATTCCAACCGGCTCAGAAAGCGATTCCGGCTGCCGCCCTAAGGTGCTGAAATATATGGCCTATTCAGAGGCGGTGTGTTGGGGCGGGGTCGGCACGTAGTGAGCCGGGCGGCTGCCGCCCTGGCGCCGCCGCTGGCGGGCCTCATCCGGCGTCTCAAGCAGCGCCGCCGCGGCCATGGCGGCCTTCCGGTCAACCTTAACCGGGTCGATATGATCCGGGGGCGGCATCATGTTGGCGTGGTAGTAGGCCATCTTCTGCTTGTCCTTCAGGCTGTCACCTTTGGCGATGTCGAGGTCCCGCCGGTTGACGCCCTTGGGCGTGGCGGTTGTGCCGTCGGGCAGCCATTCGATGTCGTGCCACCACTTCTTGATCGGATTGATGGCGCCGTGGCGGACCGTGTCATCCAGGTCGGCGATCCATTTCCGGGTGAACGGCAGGTGGATCGCCATCCATAGGAACAGCCGGTGATACAGCAGCCCCTCGTGGTTATAGGGGCACATCTTCATGCAGCGACCACAAGCCGAGCCGTGGGGATTGGTCACCCGGTAGCTGGTGCAACGCTGCACATCCGGCTTCCACATCTCGTAGCCGTTGAACATCACCTTGTCGCCGTAAGGAATGGCATCGCAAGGGCATTCCCGGGCGCATTTCAGGCACTTGTTGCACATGTCCTGCAGGCCGAAGTCGATCGGCTTGTCCGGCACCAGCGGCAGATCGGTGGTGACGACCGCCGACTTGAAGCGTGGGCCGACATAAGGGTTGAGCACCAACTCCCCGATGCGGCTGAGTTCGCCGAGGCCGGCCAGTAGCACCAACGGGATGTGGAGCACGTCGCTGTCGGCGTTGGTTTGGGACCGGGCGGAGTAGCCGAGACTACGGATGTGCGATGCGGCGAGGCCACAGACCTCCGCGCCGCGCAGGTAAGAACGCATCGACTGGGCGCCGGAGATCCAGTCGTCGCCGCTGGCGCCCTCCATCGTCTCGTGCCCCTGATCGAACAGCATGACGATGGCGTAGCGGTGGCGCGGCTCGATCGGCGTGCCGTCTTCTTTATGTGAGTACCAGGTGTAGGGCTTGGCCTCGCAAATGCCGACCATGTCGGCGCCAAGGAAGTAGCCGAGGGACTTGATGGCGCGGGTGTTGTCTTCGGCGTCATCGTGGCCCACGGCGCGTTGCGGTGCGATCTGGCCATCTTGGAACGGCACCATGCCGCGGATCAGCGGCGTCATCGCATGGGCGAAAGGATGCTTGGTGGCGAAGCGGGCGCGTTCGCGCTGCGCCTTGGCGCCCATGTCACCGCGCAGGGCGCGCTCAAAGAACGCGGCGCGTTTTGGCACGCGGGGCACTTCGTCTTCGAGGATCAGGGTGGTGGTGTCCTCGACCCGCTTGATGCGCTCCATCGGGTAGGGGCCGAGATGGCTGGCGCGGCGGCGCTGCTGCCAGTCGCGCAGGCGTGAGCGGGTGCCGTCCCGGCCGACCATGTAGCCGAAGCTGCGGTCACGCAGGGCTTGCGGCGCGAGCGGCTGGTCGGGTGCCAGGGGCATCGTCGTGGTGACGACGGCGGCGGCATAGTCCGTGCCGAGATAGGGACTGACGGTGGCGGTCCCATCTCGCTGGGCCAAACCAGCGGCGACCGCGAGGGTGGCTTGATCCACATCGGAGTCATCACGGGTGTGGGCGCGGGCCGGGAAGCCCATGCGGCGGACGTAGCCGGCCAGCACGACGGCCAACTCGGCGGCGCGTGTTGCCGCGCAATCATCGGCGCCGTCGCCAATCCAAGCGGCGGCGCGGCTGCCCACCTCCACCGGCTGGCCATGTTCGACCAGGATGACAAAAGCGGTGTCGTGCCCGAGATCCTGCTGGCCGTCGTACCAGGCATTTTCCGGGATCCGGCAGACGCCGACCTGGGACGCGTCCATGAAGTAGGCTGCGGATTTCAGTTCGTTGGCGAGGGCTTGCGGGTCGTCCGGGACCGGGGCCTGGGCGGGCGCCACATCGCCATCGCGGAAGCCTTCGAAGAAGCGCAAATACTCAAGGGCTGCCGCACCAATGCCGGACGGCGCGGCGGCGCCGTTGCGGCGGGGCGGCCGGGGGCCAGCCGGGGCGGTCGTATCGATCCGGTTGGTGCGTTTGAGGTGTTCCGCCGGGAACGGCCCGAGGTGTACTGGTCTGTTCTTATAGGAGAACAGTTTCATTTAGCTTCCCTAGATCCCACAGACACCGGGATTGTGGGACGCCGACCCGAAGCCGGTCAACCGGGGCCTAGCGGTTGATCAGCGTATCCAACAGCTTAATGAAGGGATCCGCCGGGCTTTCTGGCTCTGCCTCCACCGGCGCGGGTGCTTCGGCGGTGTTGGGCGCCTGGGCCGGATTGGGTGAGGCCGGTGCCTCCACGGTCGGCTGTTGCTGTACCGGCTCTGGCGTGGGCTCGACCCTGTCGCCGGGCACCAGCTCCCGCAGCAAGCCTTCGGCGGCCCGGCCGACGAAGTACTGTTGGATTTCGTTCAGGTTCACCAGCCGCACATTGGGGGCGTTGAGCGGCCCGCGCTCCTCGATCTCGATTCCCGGGAACTGCGCATGCTCAGGGAAAGAGAGATCCATCCCGAGGTCGACCAGCCAACGCGGCAAATCCACCTGGCCGGAGATCTGTGCCAGCGCGCATTCGGCGTCGAGTTGCTGCCGCGGCAGATCGGCGATCCCGTTCACGACGTCGAACCGGCCGACAAAGTCCTTGACGGTCGTCGTGCCGCCGTCGGCGGTCAGCGCCAGGCCGAGAATGCTCTCGATACCGTTGAGGTCGCCGAGTTGCGCGCTCAGCCGGCACACATCGAAACCGTCGATCACCGCGTTGGTAAAGCTGAGTTCGCCGCTGCCGTTCAGGTTGCTGACGAGTTCGAGTTCGGTGGCGCCGGCGGCCGAGAAGCCGAGTTCGGCGCCGATGGTTCCCGACTGGAGCTTGATTGCCGAAACAGGGAACAGCAATTCGAGGACGCCGCCAACGACATCGCCGCCGCCGGCCGCTTGCCGGCCCTGTTGCGCTGCGGCGGTCAGCTTGGCCGCATCCGCGCCGACGACCGAGACCAGAATCTCAGCGTTGGTTCTGTCGCCCGCGTCGACCGCGGCGGTCATGCTGAAGTCGCCGTCAAACGCCTTACCGGACAGCCGCTCCAACTGCAGCTTGCCATCGTCGAGCATGAGTTTGACCTGGGGCTGGGCGACGCTGTAGGCGGCGTAGCTCAGTCCGGGGGTGTCGATCGTCAGTTCGGCGTCAAAGGACTGCAGCGCACTGAGATCGAGGGGCTCGGATGACCAACGGACGGCATCCGGTTGGACGGCGCTTGATTGGCCGGCTGGGGCGCCGCCGGAAGCCGCTGGTGCGGCGGCCACCGCGACCGGGGCAAGGAACCAGTCGGCGATGATTTCGCTGGTCGAGAGGTTGGCGACGAGCCGCGGCCGCGGGCCATCCAACGCGACACTCGCGTCGCCTTGCAAGGCGACCGGGCCAATCGCGCCTTGCAACCCGGACAGCGTGATGCCCGCCGGTTCGTAACGCGCCGCCGCGGCTAGCCGGAACTCGCCAAGCTCCGTCAGCGCGGCCCGGTAGTTCGGACTGAACAACCGCACGAACTGCTGCAGGTCCGGATAGGCGACATTCAGTTGCAAATCGGCGGACGGCGCCTGGTTCAAGTTGGCGATGTCGCCGGCGATGCTCAATTCACCGGGGCCGAATTGGCCGGACAAGTCGACGTTGGCGGTGGCTTGATCGCCCTGCACGCGGCCCGTGAGTTGCACCGCGCCGAGATCGGCACGGCCGGGCGAGCCGTCCGTCAGCATCGCCATCAGGTCGGCGCTGCTGTCGTGACGCGCGGTGAGCTGCAGATCGTAGCCTGGGCCGCCCGCCAGGTCGGTCAAGCGGCCAGCCGCCTCTACGGTTAGTCCCTGCATCGAGAGGTTGGTGTCGATGGTCAGGTCCGTTGCGTTGCCGGTGATATTCGCGGCCAGGGTCGCGGGAACGGCGCCTGGCGCCGGTTCGATACCCAACGCCTCGAACAACGGACCCGCCGACTGGGAGTCAACGTCGATGTCGAGCGTGACCGCCGGCACTTCCGTGCCGAGGTCGGTGAGTTCGCCACTGGCTTTCAGGGTCGTGCCGGCAAGATCGACGATGTTGGCCTGGCGGATCTCGAGCTTGCCGTTCTGCAAGGTGCCGTCGAAGTTGACGCCCTGAATCGGCAGTTTGCGGTAGGTCAGGCTGCCGATCTGGAACTGCACGATGGAATCGAACGTGTCCAGGAAGGCAAGCGCGCTGAGATCGATGCCGGGCGCCGGCGGTGTTTCCTCAGTCGCAGTTTCTGCCGTCTGATCGGGTGCTGGTGCTTCTTCGGCCGCGGTCGGAGCCTCGGCGAGGTAGGCGTCCAGGTTCAGCTTGTCGATTGAAAAGCCGATCCCGAGTCCGGGGCGTTCCCGTAGCGCCACCGCAACCCCACCGCGGACCCGAGACAGGTCGATTTGCGCATCGGCGTTGCTGATGGTGAGTTGGGCCGGGGTGGCGCGAATATCCGCGGTGAGTTCCATCTTGCGAAGACGGTCGGCGGGCACGCCGTCGGTGTCTGTGCCGAGCCAACTCAACAGTCCGCGCAGATTGTCGGCGTTGGACTCCACCTGCCCTTCGAATACCGGCTCGCCCTCCGCCGTGGTCACGAAGCCAAACAAGACGACATCGGCGCCGCCCGGCAATTGCGCCGATGCCTGGCTGACGGTCAGTTCGCCGTTCACCAACTGGCCGGCCAGCCGTGCCTGGCGAATGATGTTCTCGCGATAGATGATGGCGTCGACCGATGCGTCGACGCTGAGCTCCACATCCTTTGGAAAGGTGAAACCGCCGGCAGCTTGGGCACCGGGCACGACCTCGATGGGTGCGTCGGTCCTTGGCGACGGTTCGTCGCGGGGCGTGTCTTCGGACTCTCCGAGCAGTGCATCGAGATCGAGCCGCGTGACGTTGAGGGTCACGTTGCCCGCGATATCCGGCTGCAGCGCAACGCTGACGGTTCCCGTGGCGCGTGACTCACCCAGGGTGAACTCGATGCCAGTGACCGCGACACCGGCGGGTGTCGCAGAGACTTCGCCAACCAGACTTAGCTTCCTGTCGGCCAACTCCCCAACGGCGCTGCCGAACAATCCGCCCAGCAGACTGGTGGCGCCGTTACCCTCCGCGGTGAGTTGGCCGGTGAGCCGCGGCTCGATCGGGAAGCCGGACAGAATCCCCGAAAACTCGGCGGCGGTGGCGCCGTCTGCCATTTCGATGCCGGCGCTGACGGGAATCGCCCGGTCCTCAGCCAAGCGGCCAATGTCGGCGCGCAACTCGAACGGCACCCCGAGCGCATTGACCGAACCCGCAGCCCGGAACGGGCCTTCGAGCGATCCGGCGGCCACGGTCGCGTTGATGCGCTCGAACCGACGGATATCGCCGCTTTGCGCATCGCGGAAGACGATGGTGCCGTCTTCGATACTGATGTTGTTGAAAGCAATCGGCGGCAGCGACAAGCCACCGTCCGACGGCGCCGGACTCGGTGGCGCGGATGCCTCTTCCGGCTCCGGCGTAAAGCTCCAGTTCACCCGGCCGTCTGCTAGACGCTCCAGCGCGATTTGCGGTTGGACCAGCACGACTGAGTCGACGGCGATTTGTCCTCGCAGCAGCGGCGTAAGCGCGACGCGCACCAGGGCAGTGCGCAGCCGGATCATGTCGGGGGCGCTGGCGCCGTCGATGTTGCCGACACGGACGCCGGAAGCCACCAGGGTTGGGCGGGGGATAAGCGTCAGCGACAAATCGCCATCGATCACCAGGTCACGGCCAGTGGCGGCGTTCACCTGGTTAGTCACCTGCCCTTTGTACACGTTCCAGTCGACGAAACTGGGTGCGATCAGCAGCCCACCGAACAATACGACGAACGTGATAACCGCGATGAGCAGGACCTTACGCAAACTATGCTCCCGGTGTGACGTGGGCCTTTGGCCGTCGCGCGAACAATTGTCCGTCCCATATGGGGCTTGCGAAGGCAAGCACAATCACCGGAGTCCCAACGGACAATTTATCGCTGTAAGCAAAGGGTGTTATTGCAGTGCGTTTATTCCAAGCGTTACGTTGATTCTGCTGTCACGGACGCAAACACCGGACCATAGATCGGCGCAGGGGGAGGCCGGCGAAGTGACGCCTCACGTGCTCATAACCGGAGCGACGGACGGGATCGGCCGATCGCTGGCTGGACTTTATGCGGCCGATGGTGCGGCGCTGACCTTGGTCGGGCGCCGGCCGTTGGCGGAGTTATCCGCAGGCCTTTTTTCCGACCGGACCTACTGCCAAGCTGACCTGGCTGAACCCGAAGCCGTGGGGACTGTCCTGTCGTTTCTCGACCAGCTGGGTGGCGACAGGCTCGACACCGTCATACTCAATGCCGGCATCGGCTGGGTCGGCCCGCTGGACGCGCATGGTCCGGCGGATATCGAAAAGCTGGTGACGGTCAACTTGGCGGCGACGATTGCGCTCACGCACGCGTTGCTGCCGCGGTTGAGTGGCGGGCAGTTGGTGCTGATCGGGTCGGTGGCGGCGGCACTGCCCTGCCCCTCCTATGCCGTTTACGCCGCCACCAAGGCCGCGCTCGACGGGTTTGCCCGCAGTCTGAGTATTGAGTTGGGTGGACGCACCCGTGTCCGCATCATCCACCCGGGGGCGACGCGAACCGGGATGCATAAGAAGGCTGGCGCCAATCTGCCAGTACACCGGTTCCAGCCCGCGGCGGACGTCGCTGCGCGCATCAAGTTTCTCATCGAACGACGCAGCGGGTCGCATGTGTTGGGCTGGCCCAACATGGCGATCTGGTCATTGGGTCGGCGCTTCGGTCAGGTGATCGATCCAGCGATGCGCCATGTCAACAGGTTGCCAGCGAAACGCCGTCGGGCGGGCCGTGTTTCGGATGCGGCGCAGACCGCCGTGGTGACCGGCGCGGCGGGCGGGATCGGCCGGGCGCTGACGCGCCGCCTTGCCATGCTCGGTTGCCAGGTTGTCACAGTCGATGTCCGCCCCGTCGACCCGCGAGAGACATCCCGGCACATTCAGACAAATCTCGCCGAACCAACGGCTTACGAGACGATACTGAATGAGATGCGCGGTATTGGACCGGTGTCACTGTTGGTCCATTGCGCGGGTACAAACTCGGTTGGGCGGTTCGGTGAAATCGACGCGGCCGATCACCAGCGGACACTGAATGTGAATCTGCTGACACCGATGCTGCTGACCGGCGCGGCGCTGCGGCACAAGTTGATCGCGCCGGGCGGTGCGGTGGTGTTCGTGTCCTCGCTCTCACATTTTGTGAGCTACCCCGGCGCGAGCGTCTATGCGGCCAGCAAAGACGGGCTGACGTCATATGCGCGTAGTCTGTATGTCGCCGGTGCGGCCTTCGGCCTCGACTGCCTCACCGTGTTTCCGGGACCGACGCGCACCGAACATGCGCGGTTGTATTCACCGAAGGGTGCATCGGAGGCGCGGCGCATGCACCCCGACGTGGTCGCCGCCGCGATCGCGGATGCCATAACCAAGCGGCGGCGGAGCCTGGTTCCGGGAAAGTTGAATCGGGCGTACGCTGTGCTCGGACGTTACTGGCCGAGCCTGACCGAACGCGTGATGCGGCGGCACGTCTTCGAGCCGTTGGCGCTAGAAAACAGGCTCGGTAAATGACCGGCGAACACATTGGGGAGGCGAAAGCATGTTCAACGTATTGCGCTACAGCGCTGTTGTAACAGCGTTATTCCTGTTCGGCCCCGCCGCTGCGCAAGATCCGCAGCCGGAGGAGAGCACCGGCACAAAGTCTCAGGAAGCAGTGCGCGCCGAACGTTTCATGGTCGCGGCGGCAAATCCGCATGCGGTCGAGGCGGGGTATGTGATCCTACAGCAAGGCGGCAGCGCCGTCGATGCGATGGTCGCGGTGCAAACCGTGCTGAACCTGGTGGAACCGCAAAGCAGCGGCATCGGTGGCGGTGCGTTCCTGATCTATTACGACGCGGCACGGGACGAGATCATTGCCTATGACGGGCGCGAAATGGCGCCGGCCGCGGCTGATAGCGACCTGTTTCTTGATGCGGCCGGGGAACCTTTGGGGTTTTGGGATGCCGTCGTCGGCGGCCGATCCGTCGGCACACCGGGGACCGTCAAGCTGATGGAGGTTGCGCATACCAACCATGGCCGGTTGCCGTGGGCCGACCTGTTCGCGCGGGCCATCGCCTTATCACGCGACGGCTTCGAAGTTTCGCCGCGACTTGCGGGCTTGTTAGAAGGCGACCGGGGCGAGCGACTGAAGACGTTCGACGCGGCCCGCGACTACTTCTTTCCGAACGGCGAAGCCCTTGCCGTTGGTCAGACACTGAAGAACCCGGCGTTCGCGGACACGCTGGAAGCGATCGCGACGCAGGGGGCCGACGCGTTCTATAGCGGCGAGATCGCCGCGGACATTGTCGCGGCTGTCAGCACTGCGGCAGGCAATCCGGGCCTGTTGAGCGTGGACGATCTGGCCGGCTACCGGGTGATCGTGCGCGACCCGGTGTGCCAGTTCTACCGCTCGTACGACGTCTGCGGGATGGGGCCGCCGAGTTCCGGCGCACTGACCGTCGGGCAGATCCTCGGCATCCTCGAGCATTTCGACCTGCCGTCGATGGGCCCGGACAATGTCGATGCGTGGCATCTGTTCGCGGAAGCGGCGAAGCTGGCCTATGCGGACCGTGGCCTCTACATGGCCGACAGCGACTTTGTACGGGTGCCGACACGCGGGCTACTCGACGAGAGTTACCTGACGTCGCGGGCGCAAATGGTCGACAGGGATCGCGCTCAGGAAACGCCGGTGGCCGCCGGTAATCCGCCGTGGCGGGAGGCGACGAACTACGCGCCGGACTTGTCGCTGGAGTTGCCGGGCACGAGCCACATTTCGATCGTGGATGCGGACGGGAATGCCCTGTCGATGACGACAACCATCGAAAGTGGCTTTGGTTCCAACCTGATGGTGCGCGGCTTTCTGTTGAACAATGAGCTGACGGACTTCTCGTTCCGGCCGTCGCGGGATGGCCGGCCGATCGCCAACCGGGTCGAGGCCGGCAAGCGGCCGCGCAGTTCAATGGCGCCGACGATCGTGTTCGACGAAGCCGGTGAGCTGGTGCTGTTGGTTGGCTCGTCCGGTGGCAGCGCGATTATCGGCCACGTCGCCAAGACGCTGGTCGCGGTGCTCGACTGGGAGATGGATGTGCAGAGCGCCATCAGCCTCGGGCATGTGATCAACCGCAACGGCGCTACCGACCTGGAGGCTGGAACTTCGATGGCCGGCTTCGAGGACGCGCTGCTGGCGCGTGGGCACGAGGTAAGGGTGCGCGATCTGAACAGCGGTCTGCACGGTATTCAGGTGGTCGAGGGCAGTGGCTTGCTCGGCGGCGCCGATCCGCGCCGCGAAGGCACTGTCATGGGCGACTGAGGTTACGAAGCGGGGGCGGAGCCCGGTTCCGCCCCGGCGCCGCGCCGATGCGACAGCAGGAACGACAGCACCGAGAGGAATGCGGCAAGGACCATAAAGCCGAGCAACGGATAGGGCGTGCCGTTCTGCCACATGCCGGCGAGTTGGGCGAACCCCGCCGCCAGCATCATTTGTAGGAATCCCATTAGCCCGGAGGCGGCGCCAGCGTTGCGCGGATCGACGCTGATGGCGCCGGTCATGGAGTTCGGCAAGGCCAGACCATTGCCGAAGGCCAGCAGGATGCCGGGGCCGAACAACGCCCATGGGGTCCAGCCGACACCGGCGATAAGCAGGAGACTGAGTACCGGCCCGGAGAAGGCGATCCAACTGCCGATATGCACCATGCGCTCCAGCCCGACTCGCTCGGAAATCCGCGCGGCGGCGAAGTTACCGACCATGAACGAAGCCGACACCATGATGAAAAACAGGCCGTAAACGCTGGCCGGTTCGCCCATCACCACGATCACCACGTAGGGCGCGCCTGCCGCAAAGGAGAAGAAGGTGGCGAGGGCGAATGCGCCATGAAAGGCAAAACCACGGAAAGCGCTCATCCGCATCAATGCGGCGAAAATGGTCATCATGCTGCCAAGGCCCGGCAGTTCGATACGGTCCGTGTGGGTTTCGCGCAGGTGCTTCAATGCCAACGCGGTCACGAAGATGCAGGCGATGCCGGCAATGCCGAAATTGGCGCGCCAGCCAATTAGATCGTTCAAATAGCCACCGATGGCCGGCGCCAACATCGGCGCAACAACCATCGCCATCGTTATGTAGGCAATAATGGACGCGGACTTCTCACGGCCGTAGATGTCACGCACCATGGTTCGGGTAATGGCGTGGGCGGACGCACCGCCGATGGCCTGGATGGTTCGGCCGACAATCAGCCAGCCAACGTTGGTCGCCACCGTGGCGATGAGACTCCCGGCCAGGAACAGGACCAGGCCCAGGAGCATCACCGGCCGGCGACCGAACCGGTCGGACAGCGGCCCGTAGATCAGCATCGACAAGGCAATGGCCGCCATCGACAGGCTGAAGACCATCTGCGCCAGGGCCGCCGAGACGCCGAGGTCGGCCTGGATCGAGGGTAGCGACGGCAGGAAGATCTGCATCGCCAGCGGCCCCAGGGCCGTCGCGGCGACCAGGACGAAAAGGAATACCCACGGCGTCGTTGAGTCCTTCAACGCAACTCCTCATGGCTTGAGCGGTCGGGTTTTGTCGGTGGGCGGCGACGGGCCGCACGCCAGTCTAAGTCATTCCGGAAAGGCGTAAAGACCTAGCCGCAAATTCTACCTACGCGCGCAGGATCTTGCCCGGGTTCATGATGTTGTCCGGGTCGAGTGCGTTCTTCACCAAGCGCATAATGCTGACGGCTTCGCCATGTTCGGCAACCAGATAGTCTTGTTTGCCGACGCCGACGCCGTGTTCACCGGTGCAGGTCCCGCCTTTCGCCAAGGCGCGTTGCACCATGCGCTCGTTGGTTGCCTTGGCGCGGGCAACTTCCTCTGTGTCGTCGAGGTCGACAAGAAACACCGAGTGGAAATTGCCATCACCGACATGGCCAAGGATCGGCGCGGAGAAACCGCTGGCAATGAGATCCTCCTGGGTTTCCAGGATGGTCTCGGCGAGACGGGAGATCGGCACGCAGACATCGGTCGACATCGCGAACTTGCCCGGCTTCATCGCCAGAATGGCGTAGTAGGCATCGTGCCGTGCCTGCCACAGCGCGTTGCGTTCCTCTGTCGAGGTGGTCCAGCGGAAGCTGGTGCCGCCGAATTCGTCGGAGATTTCGCGGACCTGGGATGCTTGCTCCTCGACCGCCGCGGGGGAACCGTGAAACTCGTAGAACAGGGTGTTGCGGCGTTCGAACCCATCCAGCTTCGAGTAGTCGATGGTGGCGCCCATCATGATTTCGTCCAGCAGTTCGATGCGGGCCACTGGAATGCCGGACTGGATGGTCAGCATGACGGTGTTCACGGCATCTTCGAGGGTCGGGTACTGGCACACGGCGGCGGCCATACGCTCCGGAATGCCGTAGAGGCGGAGCTGGACCTCGGTAATGACGCCGAGGGTGCCCTCCGACCCGACCAGCAGGCGGGTCAGATCGTACCCGGCCGCCGATTTACGGGCGCGGCCGCCGGTTTTGACGATCCGGCCGTCGGCCATCACGGCGGTCAGCCCCAGCACATTCTCCCGCATGGTGCCGTAGCGGACGGCGTTGGTGCCGCTGGCGCGGGTCGCGGCCATGCCGCCGAGGGACGCATCGGCGCCGGGATCGATCGGGAAGAACAGGCCGGTGTCGCGGAGGTACTCGTTGAGCTGCTTGCGGGTGACGCCCGCCTGGACACGGCAGTCGAGATCGTCGCGGTTGACATCGACGACTTGGTTCAGACCGGAGAGGTCGATGCAGACCCCGCCATAGGGGGCGGTTACGTGGCCTTCCAGCGACGTGCCGGTGCCGTAGGCAATGACCGGGGTCTTGTGGGCGGCGCAGATGCGGACGATCGCTGCGACTTCCTCTGTGCTCTCGGGAAAGCAGACGGCATCGGGCGGGGTGACCGGGAACCAATCCTCGCCGCGGCCATGGTGCTCCCGCACCGCCAACGTCGTGGTGACACGGTCGCCGATCAGACCCTTCAATTCCTCGACGATGGCGGGGTCGAACGCGCGTGCCGCTGCCCGTTGAGCCATATTTCCCTCGGATGTGGACGATGCGCCGCCAGGATAGCCCGCGACCGGGGTGGCGCAAAGCCTCTACCGGGAGGACAAGGAAAGGGCACGCGGCCAGCGAAAAAGGGGGAAACGCTCGACCGCGCCAGTTTTTCTTCAGGGAGGATTGTCTCTAATATGGTTTATCGGCACTATATTTCAAGAACAAACAACGAACACTTCAATTCGTGATGCCCAGGGCCACCTCGGCACGGGCGATCCAAGCGCGGATTGACGGCCGCCCGGCGAGGTCGAAGCCGCCTTCATGGGCGACGCGGGTGTAGGCCAGCAGGCAGACATCGGCGGCGCTCAAGCGGTCCCCGACCAGCCAATTGCCGTCCCG
>JANQOE010000091.1 GCA_028279245.1 Alphaproteobacteria bacterium | reverse complement strand
CTGGTCATGCCGCAGCAGCGGCCGGCGCCTCACGGTCGGGGCGGCGTCCAGTCAGGCCACACCAGGTCTCCGCGCGCCGCAGGTTACGGTCGAGCGCGGCCATCGTCTTGCCGAGGTCTGGGTCGTCGTCATTCAACCAGGTCCGCATCGTCGTCAGCCAAACCAGGATCAGGCTCTTGGTTCGCGCCAGACCGCGCAGACCACGGGTGGATACCCCGGCGGCTGTCAGCATCCAGGAAAACGAGCGCATGAGTTGCGGGCCGGTACAAAGGGTCGACAGCGGGTCGCGCGGCGCGTCCCGCAGGATGGCGCGAATGCCGTCCTTGTACGGCGCCAACGCGTCGAAACGGCGCATCAGGATATCGAACAATTGGTCATGGGCCGCTTCGTCGGATGGCCCGGTCACGCCGACCAGGACGGCGGTGTCGGTCTGCCGGGCCAGCGCGTCGAGAATGGCAGGTTTGGAGGGACAATGCTGGTAGACCTCGGAAAAGGGCAGTTTCGCCGTGACGGCGACATCGGCCAAGCTTATGGCTTGCCAGCCTTTTTCGGCCGCCAGCTGCATGGCCGCTTCGATGATCTTTTCGACCGGAGTCTTGCGCGGCCGGCTTTGACGCTGCGTCGTGTCCTTGCCCATCTGCTTCCTCCTCTTAGAGGGGAAAGCGTACCAGCAATCCGGTCAGGTGGCGAGGCAACTGCGGCGATTTGGCGGGGCGAAACCTAGGCTTCGCCCACTGGGTCCATGACGGCCACGGCCAAGGCGTCCGCAGGGTTCTGGGCACCCCAAATCACATGCTGAAAGGCGGGATAGAAGCGTTCCATTTCGGTCAGCGCGATGTCGACCAGATCGTCAATCTGTTCGGAAGAGAACGGATTACCCCGCACCAAAACGCCGTGACGGAAAGATGGCAGTAGCTGTTCGCCGGATACGTCGAAATGGCCAATCCACAACCGATCGTTAGCGCGCGCCAACAGTTCGTACACGGCTTGGCGCCGCGGCTGCGGCGTCCGCGCATCGAAGGTGCAGGTCATATTGAGCGCCGAGATTTGCGAGGACCACTCGAACAGCAAGGTGTAGTGACACCAACGCCCTTCGACCTCCGCCACGAGTTTGTCGCTCTCAACTCGCTCCGACGCCCAATCGCGGGCCTCGACGCTTTGTTCGACGAGATCGAGGGGGTGGACGGTCGGGGAGTTGAAGTTTACAAGCCCTATCGCCATGGGTTGGTCTCCGGTGACCGCTGGCTGCAGACACCACAAATTGTAGCCGGGATAATCCCGAACACAACACCCAGTATTGTGGATAGTCGCAGGAATAGGGATTAATTCGTGCTGCTCGGTACAGATTCGGCGATTTTTGCTTCTAGTTCGTGCAACCGGTCACGCAGTTGCTCCTGTTCGGCGCGCGCTTTTGCCAACGCATCGCGAGTCGCTTCGAATTCCTCGCGCGTCACCAGGTCCATATCGGCGAGCAGCCGTTCGAGTCGGAGCCGAAAGGCGGCTTCGACCTCGCCGCGCATGCCGGCAGCCACACCGGCGGCGCCGGTCGCCAGGCGGGCCACGTCGTCGAGGATTCGGTTGCGTGTTTGCATCAGCCGTCCGTCCGTTGATCCGGGTAACAGTATGGTCGTGCAGCCGGCAGGGCAATCTGCGGGCGGAGCCGAGGGGTGGGGCGGCTGATGATTCTGGTAACTGGCGGGGCCGGGTTTATCGGCTCAAATCTTGTGGCGGCGTTGGAGAACGAGGGCATCGGGCCGATCGCCGTCTGCGATCACCTGGGCGATGGCGACAAATGGCGTAATATTGCCAAACGCCGCCTTGAGGACGTCGTGCGGCCCGATGAGCTGATGGATTGGCTGGCGGCACCGGCGCGGCAATTGACCGCGGTGTTTCATCTTGGCGCGATCTCTTCGACAACGGCGACGGACGCGGACGAAGTCCTGGCCAACAACTTCCGGCTGAGCCAGCAACTGTGGCGCTGGTGCGGGCGAGAAGGCGTCAGGTTCATCTATGCCTCCTCGGCAGCGGTTTACGGTGACGGTGCGCACGGCTTCGACGACGATGTGTCTGATGCGGCGCTGGGGCGTTTGCGGCCGCTTAACCTGTACGGCTGGTCGAAGCTGCTGTTCGACCGCTGGGTTGCCGGTGAACAGGCTGCGGGCCGGGGCGATATTCCGGCTGCTGCGGGCCTGCGCTTCTTCAACGTGTATGGACCGAACGAGTATCACAAAGGCGGACAGCAGAGCGTTGTCCCGCAGCTCTACCGTCAGGTCGCCGAGACCGGCCGGGCACGGCTGTTCCGGTCGGCTCGTCCGGACATTGCCGACGGTGCGCAGCAGCGTGACTTCGTGCATGTCGATGACTGCGTGAATGTCATGTTGTGGCTGTATCGGAATCCCGCGGTCAGCGGGATCTTCAATGTCGGCAGCGGACAGGCGCGGACGTTTCGCGCGCTGGCGGAGGCGGTGTTCCAGGCGCACGGGACCGATCCGCAGATCGATTTCATCGACACGCCGGCGGCGATCCGGGCGCAGTATCAGTATTTCACGGAAGCGCGAATGGATCGGCTGATGGCCGCAGGCTACGATAAGCCGGTTATTTCCCTGGAGACGGGCGTAACCCGATATATTGAGGAGTACCTCGCTACAGCGGATCCGTATCGTTGATGTCTGGCCCGTTCGAATTCCCCAACTTCGATCCCGTCGCGCTGCAACTCGGTCCCTTCGCGATCCGCTGGTACGCACTGGCGTTTATCGGCGGTTTGATCGCCGGGTGGGGCTACATTCTGTATCTGCTGCGGCGCGATCCGAAGGTCATGACGTCGGAGGATGTCAGCGATTTCTTTACGTGGGCGATCCTCGGCGTCGTGCTTGGTGGGCGGCTTGGCTACGTCACCTTCTATATGCCGGGCTTTTACTTCAGCAATCCGCTGCACATCGTAAGGGTTTGGGACGGCGGGATGTCGTTCCACGGCGGGCTGATCGGCGTCGTCGTGGCGATCGTGGCGTTCTCCTATCGCCGGCGGTTGCCGCTGCTGGGCGTGGCGGATCTGCTGGCGTGTGCGACACCGATCGGGCTGTTCCTCGGTAGAATCGCTAACTTTGTGAATGGGGAGTTGTACGGACGGACGACGGATGTGCCCTGGGCCGTGGTCTTTCCGGGCGGCGGGCAGATCGGCCGGCACCCCAGTCAGCTTTATGAGGCGCTGCTCGAAGGGTTGTTCCTGTTCATCATTCTGTTCGGATTGGCGCGGTTTACCGGCGCGCGCTATCGCGCGGGACTGCTCACCGGACTGTTCCTGGTGGGGTACGGGGCGTCGCGGACATTCGTTGAGATGTTTCGTGAGCCGGATGCCCATCTCGGCTTCCTCTTCGCCGGCACGACGATGGGGCAGTTGCTGTCGGCGCCATTGTGGATCGCCGGCATCTTCTTTGTGGTGCGCGCCGTGATGAGGCCGGTTCAAACAGCGTGACGCCGCTCGCGCGGTTGCTGCGGGAACGCATTGCGCAAGACGGTCCGATCACCGTCGACACGTTCATGCGGGAAGCGCTGACCCATCCCCAGTTCGGCTACTACATGACGCGGAACCCGCTGGGCCGGGCCGGTGACTTCGTGACCGCGCCCGAGGTCAGCCAGATCTTCGGTGAGATGATCGGGTTGTGGTGCGCCGATCTTTGGCCGCGCGCTGGGGCGCCGCGCCCGGTTAATCTGGTCGAACTCGGGCCTGGACGCGGCACGCTGATGGCTGACGCGTTGCGCGCCGGCGCCGCCGTGCCGGGCTTCGGCGATGCGGTGCAAGTGCATCTGGTTGAGGCGAGCCCGGTCCTGCGGGAATATCAGGCGCGCATGTTGGGTGCTCATCGACCAACTTGGCACGGCGATGTCGACGACCTGCCGGACGGACCGAGCATTGTCGTGGCGAACGAGTTTTTCGATGCGTTGCCGGTACGTCAGTTCGTGCGGCAGGCCGATGCCTGGGCCGAACGCTGTGTCGGATTGGACCCTGATAGTGGGGGATTGGCGTTCGTGACCGGGCCCGTCGTCGATTTGGCGGATCCGCCCATCGACAGCGGCGATGTGTATGAACGCTCGGCGGTGGCCGAGGCTGTAATGCAGGGATTGGTGGAGCGGCTTCGCGCGTCTGGCGGAGCCCTGCTGATGGTCGACTACGGGCATGTTCAGGATGGCTGCGGCGAAACCCTGCAAGCGGTGCGGGCGCACGAACGGGTGCCGGTACTGGCGGCGCCGGGCGAAGCAGACCTGACGGCGCATGTGAGCTTTGCCCGCCTGTCCGCTGCCGCGCGGGCGTTTGGCGCGCGCGTCTGTGGTCCGGCGGATCAAGGGGTATTCCTGCGGCGGCTGGGCGCGGAAGCGCGTGCCGCGGCGCTGTGCCGTGGGAAAGATGAGGCAACGCGCCGGGATCTCGTTGCCGGGTTGCGGCGACTCATCGATCCGACACAGATGGGCACCATGTTCAAAGTGCTGGCCGTGACGCATCCGGATTGGCCGGCGCCGGATGGATTGGACGCATGTTCCTAGAAGCCGAGAATCTGAAGCGCGCTGGTGTCTCGCACGGCTTCTTTACGCGGCAGGGCGGGGTGAGCGAAGGGATCTACGGCTCGCTCAACTGCGGCTTCGGGTCCGCCGACGATCATGACCGGGTCGCTGAGAACCGGGCGCGTGTGACCAAGGCGTTGCCGCCGGCCGAAGCGCTAGTGACGATGTATCAGGTGCATTCGCCGGATGTTGCCCGGGTCGAAGACCCTTGGACACCAGAGGCCGCGCCGAAAGCCGATGCCATGGTGACCGACCGATCCGGAGTGGCCCTTGGGGTGCTGACCGCCGACTGCGCCCCGGTGCTGTTGGCCGATCCGGAAGCGAGGGTCATCGGCGCGGCGCATGCGGGCTGGCGCGGGGCCGTGGGCGGAGTTGTGGGCGCGGTCGTTGCGGCGATGACTGAGTTGGGGGCGGCGCCGGCGCGGATCCATGCTGCTGTCGGCCCGACCATTGGTCCCGCGTCCTATGAGGTCGGGGATGACGTGCGGGCGAGCTTTCTCGCGGCCGACCCGGGGAATGCGGTTCACTTCAAGGTTTCCGGGGATCGCTGGCTGTTGGATTTACCTGGCTATGTCCGGCGCCAACTTGAAGCGGCTGGGGTCGGGGGCCCAATGGTCTTGAGTCGAGATACGTTGTCGGACGAGGCGGCCTTCTTCAGCTATCGGCGGACTTGTAAACGCGGGGAGACCGACTACGGTCGCCAAGTGTCTGCGATCGTTCTGGCATAGCACCCGTCATGTGCCCGGTTTCCGCGTACCGGCCGGCTTCTGGCCGGGTCGCCTCGGCGCTGCTCACCCTGCTGTTGCTGGTGGCTGGCTGTCAGCCGTTGCCGCAGCCATTTGCCCACAACGGTGATGTCGACAAGCAGCTGCTGGCCCTGCCGGACTATCCCGGGGTGATCGTCCTGCCGGTGTCGGATGCGCCGGATCCAACGGCGGCGATGCTGGCAGAGGCGGTGGCGGCGAAACTGCGGGACGCCAATGTGCCGGCCAGTACCAGCGGTGGCAACAAACACAGCATGTTTCTTCAGGGCCGGGTCGAGGATGATGGCATAACTGCCCAAATTGTTTGGGAATTATTCGACCCGGATGGGGGAGTTATCGACGGGCGGGTGCAGCCCCTGAACAGTACACCGATGGCAGCTTGGCAGACGGCCGACCCGTCGCTGATGGAGAAGCTTGGTGGCGGAATCGGGCCGGAGATTGCCAGTATGGTCCAGGTCGCGGCCCCCATCGAGCGTATCGGCCTGCAGATTGCCGTGCCGGTGGTTGCCGGGGCGCCGGGGGATGGCGATAGCAGCCTGGCCTCGGCGATTCGCCAGCAGCTCGTGGCGGCTGGCGTGCAGGTATTGCCGCCGACGCCGGAGCTGGCCGGGCTGCGGGGGCGGGTGTCGGTGATTCCGGCCGATGCGGGATTCGAAGAGGTCCGGATTGACTGGGTATTTCTTGATCCGGACGGCCGGGAAAGCGGGGTCGTGGCGCAGGCGAACCGGGTGCCGACCGGGAGCCTGGATGGCGCCTGGGGCGGGGTGGCCCAACTGGTGGCCGAGGCTGCAGTGCCGGCGATCGTGGAGCTGCTGGATGCCTCGACAACCGGGGCGGGGGAGTCGGTTTACAGACGCTGACCCCCTTGCTAAATGTCTCGCCCCGACTGATGGGCGAAGCCGCTTCGGTTCGGGGTGCGAAGCGGCGTGAGTGCGGGACGCAGCCGATGAAACTGGTATCATGCAATGGTAATCGGCCATTGGCCGAAGCCATTTCTGCTTACCTGAACGTACCGTTGACGGCGGCGAGCATTCGCCGGTTCTCCGATCTGGAGGTGTTCGCCGAGATCCTGGAGAATGTCCGTGGCGAGGACGTCTTCGTGATCCAGCCGACCTCCTATCCAGCCAACGACAACCTGATGGAGTTGCTGGTCACGCTGGACGCGCTGAGCCGGGGCTCGGCCCGCCGGGTCACGGCGGTGGTTCCGTACTACGGATACGCGCGGCAGGACCGGAAAACCGGCCCGCGGACGCCGATTTCCGCCAAGCTGGTGGCCAATCTCATCACCTCCGCTGGGGCCAACAGGCTGCTGACGATGGACCTGCATGCCGCGCAGATCCAAGGGTTTTTCGATATTCCGGTGGACAATCTCTATGCTGCCCCGGTGTTCTCGAAGGACATTACCGAGCACTTCAATGGCGGTGGCCTGGTGGTGGTCTCGCCGGATGTCGGCGGGGTACTGCGGGCGCGCGGGATCGCCAAGCGGCTGGGCGCCGACCTGGCGATCATCGACAAGCGGCGAGAGCGGGCCGGGGCATCCGAGGTGATGAACATTATCGGCGATGTCGATGGCCGGGACTGTGTGCTGGTGGATGATATCGTCGATTCCGCCGGGACCCTCTGCAACGCCGCGGCGGCCCTAACCAAGGCGGGCGCAACTTCGGTGGCGGCCTATGTCACCCATGGCGTACTTTCCGGGGGGGCGGTTGGCCGGGTGGCGGCGTCACCCTTGAGTGGCATGGTCTTGACCGACAGTATCCAGGCGACGGAAGCAGTACGGGTCGCCTCAAAGGTGCGCCAGTTGACGGTGGCGCCATTGTTTGGCGAGGCAATCCAACGGATTAGCGAGGAAGCCTCGGTTTCCAGTTTATTCGATTGAGTACGGCCGCTCCGCGGCTGAGATAGGAGTTTGACATGGCAGAGTTTGGCGTTCTTTCAGCGGCGGCCCGTCCCGGTGTCGGCAAGGGGCCCACGCGTGCCATCCGGCGTGCCGGCAAGGTGCCGGCGGTGATCTACGGGGCCGACAGCGATTCGCAGCCGATTGCTCTCGATCCGAGGGAGCTTGATTCGGAGCTGCAAAAGCCCGGGTTCTTTGCGCGGCTGTTCGACCTGGAGGTCGAGGGCAAAAAACAGCGGGTGCTGTGCCGTGATATCCAGTTCGACCCAGTCAAGGACGTGCCGATCCACGCTGACTTCATGCGGGTATCGTCGGCGACCCGAATCACGGTCGAGATCCCGGTCAAGTTCGAGAACGAGGAGACCTGTGTAGGCCTGAAGAAGGGTGGCGTTTTGAACATCGTGCGCCACGCGGTCGAGGTCAGCTGCCGGGCCGACTCCATTCCACCGGAGATCTTGATCGATCTGGAGGGGCACGACATCGGGGTGAGCATCCACATCTCCGAGGTCAACCTGCCGGCTGACGTCACGCCGACGATTACTGACCGTGACTTTACGATCGCGACCATCGCCGCGCCGACGGTGTCGGCGGCCGAGGAAGAGACAACTGAGGAAGCCGAGGGCGAAGTCGCGGCCGCAGTGCCGGAGGCCGACAGCACCTCTTCGGAGGGCTAGGCCGCTAGCGATCGGTTCGCGATGCAACTGCTTGTGGGCCTCGGGAATCCGGGGCCCGAACATGCCCGGCAGCGGCACAATATCGGGTTCATGGTGGCTGACGAAATCCAACAGCGCCATGGACTTGCCCCGTTTCGTTCAAAGTTCGAAGGACTGCTGGCCGAGGGACGGGTCGGGAGCGAGAAGGTGCTGCTGCTGAAGCCGATGACCTTCATGAATGAGTCCGGCCGGTCGGTGGGCGCCGCTTGCCGCTTCTACAAGTTCGCGGCGGAAGACATCACGGTGTTCTACGACGAAATCGATCTGGCGGCTGGCCGGTTGCGGGTGAAGCGAGGCGGCGGGACCGCGGGGCACAACGGTTTGCGGAGTATGCAGGCGCATCTCGGCACGCCGGACTTCCGGAGGGTGCGCATCGGTATTGGCCATCCCGGCAATAAGGCCAAGGTTTCGGGACATGTGCTCGGCGACTTTTCCAAAGCCGACAAGGCTTGGGTCGAACCGATGGTCGCGACGATGGCGGATGCGCTGCCGGAGCTGCTGGGCGAGGATGAGGGCCTGTTCATGAACAAGGTCGCTCTGGCCTTGCAGGATACATCGGCGGCGAAGCCGAAGAAGGCGGCGCGGCGGAAACCGGATGCGGCCCCGGCTAATCCGCCCAGCGAAGACCCGGACAAGGGTGCCTTGGCGGCCGCGTTCGACCAGGCCGTTGCAAAACTGCGCAACCTCGGACCGAAGTCGTAATGGCCCTGACCTGCGGGATTGTCGGCTTGCCCAATGTCGGCAAGTCGACGCTCTTCAACGCGCTGACTGAGACGGCGCAGGCGGAAGCGGCGAATTATCCGTTCTGCACGGTGGAGCCGAATGTGGGGCGGGTGCCGGTGCCCGATCCGCGATTGGACCGGATCGCGGCGCTCGCCAAGTCGGCTAAGGTGGTGCCGACGGTGCTGGAATTCGTCGACATTGCCGGGTTGGTGAAAGGGGCGAGCCAGGGTGAAGGCTTGGGGAACAAGTTCCTGGCCAACATCCGCGAAGTCGATGCGATCTGCCACGTGCTGCGGTGCTTTGACGATGGCGACGTGTCGCATGTCGACGGCGCGGTCGATCCGGTGCGAGATGCGGAAACGGTCAATACCGAATTGCTGCTGGCCGACTTGGAAAGCATGGAAAGGCGCACCGATCAGGCCGTGAAGCGGGCGCGGGGCGGCGATAAAGAGGCGAAGGCGCAGGCCGACTTGATGGTGCCGGTGCTCGCCGCATTGCAGGACGGCAAGCCGGCCCGGGCGGCGCAGATTCCGGATGACCGGCAGGACGATCTCGCCGCGCTGCAATTGCTGACCTCCAAGCCGGTGCTTTACGTCTGTAACGTCGATGAAGGGACGGCGGCCACAGGCAATGACTACACCGCGCAGGTTGCGGAATTCGCTGCGCAGGAAGGTGCCGGGCATGTTGTGGTCTCGGCGCGGATCGAGGCAGAGGTTGCGCAACTCGACGCGGAAGAGCGGGCAGCGTTCCTGGACGATCTGGGTCTCCAAGAGACTGGATTGGCGCGGGTCATCCGGGCCGCCTATAGCCTGCTGGGCCTGCTGACCTTCTTCACTGCCGGTCCGAAGGAATCGCGGGCTTGGACCGTCGTTGCGGGGAGCAGGGCACCGCAGGCCGCCGGCCGGATTCATAACGATTTCGAGCGCGGCTTCATCAAAGCCGAAACTATTGCCTACGGCGACTATCTCGACAGTGGCGGGGAACAGGGCGCCAAGGATGCCGGCAAGATGCGGCAGGAGGGCAAGGACTACATCGTCCGGGATGGCGACGTGATGCTGTTCCGTTTCAACGTCTAGTCCGGGCGACGGGCGAACTCCAACAACACACCCGATGCGCTTGTCCCCTCGACCAGGACGGTGCCGTCGGGCTCGCGCTCGTAGGGAATGGTCTGGCCGGACAGGTACAGCGCGGTGGCGGCGGGGTCGGCAACCTCGAGGGTGAGGGCTGCCATGCGCGGCAAGGGCAGATCGTCGCCAACGCCGACGTCGTAGTGCCGTTTCGGGAACTCCTTCGGCGTAAGGAACAGCAGTTCCGCGGTGCCGGCGGCAATGGTGACGCGGCCGCGCCGGGTTTCATCGTTGACGGCGGCATTGCCAAACAGCTTGGCATAGGCCTCGGCGACGCCGGTCAGATCTTCCATCGCCACGGTGATCTCGAGAATCGAGCGGGCGCCGTTTGGGTGGGACAGCAGCTCCGGTCGGCGCAACTCATCCGGCGTCAGATGTTCGACGGCGGTGGCTAGCAGGCCCGGGGAGATGGGGCCAGGAACCGGCACGAACCGGAATCTAAGCGTCTCTTCGGTGCCTTCGTATTCGATGAGCCGTTCCAGGTCGCGGGGCGCGTCGGCCGTGTCGGCCTCACCGCGCAGCCACTCATAGAAATCGGACGCGTTGTCCGAAGCGAGGACTAGGCTGCTGAGGCCTTCGCCATGTTCCAAGAACTTGTCGAGGGTGCCGACGAATTGGCTCGGATCGACGATGCCGCGCAGTTCGAGATAGTCATGCTGGAACAGCATCGTGTAGTTGGCGGTGCCCCAGCCGACGTGGCGGCCACGCGGGGCCATGGTGAAACCGAGGCGCTGCCAGACATCGCGCGCCGCTTCCAGATCGCGTGCCGCAATCACCGCGTGATCTATGCCGGTGATGGACGTATCTGAGGTTGGCTCAGCCGCCGTCACTTCGACCTCGCATGGCCCACATCATCGCTTTTCGCTGCCCCCCGCTTGATTGAAACATGGTTCGAGTCGGGCAGGCAATCAGCCTTCGAGAACGCGCTTGGCCACCGCATCGAGCTTGGCGAGGACCGTGGGATCGCGCTTCTCCGGTGCGGTTATGAGCGCGGCATCGAGCGCGGTGTGGCAGCCGCGGTCGCAGACGTCTGTCCGGTCACTTAGCCGTGGAATGGTGGCGCGGAGGAGTTTCTTCGCGGCCGCCGCGTTGCCGCGTAACACCTGAATAACCTGGTCGACGGTGACTGCGTCATGGTCGTCATGCCAGCAGTCATAGTCGGTGACCATGGCGACGGTCGCGTAACAGACCTCCGCCTCGCGGGCGAGTTTCGCTTCCGGCATGTTGGTCATGCCGATCACCGAACAACCCCAGCTTCTGTATAGTTCCGATTCGGCACGGGTGGAGAATTGTGGTCCCTCCATCACCATGTAGGTGCCGCCGCGTTCGCAGGGGACGCCGGTCTCCTTCGCCGCAGCTTGCAGATGATCGCCGAGACGGCCGCAGACCGGGTCGCTCATGCTGACATGGGCGACCATGCCTTTGCCGAAGAAGGATTTGCTGCGGGCGAGGGTGCGGTCGATGAACTGATCGATCAGAACGAAGGTGCCCGGCGCCAGTTCCTCGCGCAGCGAGCCAACCGCCGACAGGGAGATGATTTCCGTGACGCCGGAACGCTTTAGCGCGTCGATGTTCGCACGGTAGTTGACCTCGGTCGGTGAGACGATGTGACCGCGACCGTGGCGTGGCAGAAAGATGACCTGTTGGCCGCCGAGCCGGCCGAACAGCAGTTCGTCCGACGGTTCGCCAAACGGTGAGTCGACGCGGCGCCACTGCAAATCCTCGAGCCCGTCGATTTCATAGATGCCGCTGCCGCCAATAACGCCCAGCACCGGCGGTGTTCCAGACGCCGCCATGCTTCCCCCACAGTACCGCTTGTTGCGCGCAGTGTTCCCGCGTCGGGCCTTCGACGCAATAGCGGTGTGCCGGCTATTCGGCGACCGTCCAGTTTTCGACCCAGAGGCTGCTTGGGTTCAAATGGCCGGTCGGGGTCACACCATCCAGCCATTTCGGCATGATGTAGGGATTGGAGCGGAAGTAGAGCGGCAACACCGGCAGATCCTCGGCATACATCGTTTGCACGCGGTTCCAGAGTTCGGTCTGCTCCTCCTCACCGCACTGAACGCGTAGCGCTTCAAGGGTCTCATCCATCATCGGGTTGCTGTAGCCGGTGTAGTTCTGACCGCTGAACCCGTTGGCTTCGGTGGGCACCTGGTCCGAGTGCAGGGCCGTCCGCGGGATGTTCTCCGGCACGGATAGCCAGGCAAACATCGCCATGTCGGGGAAACGGCGTTCGCGCAGGGTTTGGCCGAAAAGCACACGTGGCGGCTCGTTACGGATGCGCAGGTCGATGCCGACGTCGCGCCACATGCTTTGCAGGACCTGTTGCACCAGCTCGCGGATGCGGTTGCCGGAGGTGGTCATGATCTCCAGGGTCAGGCGGTCACCGGCGGCATTGTGGCGGATGCCGTCACGGATGTCGGTCCAGCCGGCTTCTTCGAGCAGTTCGACGGCTTGTTCCGGGCTGAACTCGTACTTTGGGACGCCTTCGAAGAAGACCGCGTCGGACGGGTGAATGTTGGTGTGGGCGACCGGTTGCTTGCCTTCGAACAGCCGCTGGCTGATGGCCTCCCGGTCGGTGGCGAGGAGCAGGGCACGCCGGACCCGGCGGTCCGACAAGATCGGGTTGTCGAGACGCATGTCGATGTGTTCGTAGAGCAATCCGGCCCGGTACACGATCTTGTACTTGTCGGCATGGCGCTTCTCGAAACCAAGGGCCTGGTCGAGGGAGATGCCGGCTTCGCCGGCGATATAGTCGATGTTGCCGGACAGCAGATTGGCTTCGAGGGCCGAGGTGTTCTCGAAGATCTTGAAGGTGATCCGGTCGAATTCAGGTGCCTTGCCCCACCAGGTCGGGTTGCGTTCCAACACGACGAGGGCGCCGGGGTCGACCCGGGTGACGCGGTAGGGGCCGAAGTACAGGCCGGGGTTGGTGGTGTCGGTCTCATAGAGCGAGCGGTTGGCGTACTCAGCCGGGTCGGCGAACGCATCGCGTTCCAAATGTGCCGGCACCGGGCGAAAGTCGCCGATGCCTTCGAATCCGCATTCGCGGCGGTCGAGGTGGATGGTGAAGCGCTTGTCGTCGTGCACCTCGATGCGTTCCATGGTGCGGTACATTTCGAGGTTGCCGACACCGCTTTCCGGGATCCGCCCGATCTCCCAGGTGAACATGACGTCTTCGGTGGTGATGGGCGTGCCATCGCCCCAGGTGGCTTCCGGTTGGATGGCGTAGTCGACGGCAATCGTCGGTGTGCCGTCAGCCGCTTCGGTGAAGCGCGCGGTGCCTTGCTCGCGGCTCGGCAACTCGGTGCACAACAAACAGACCAGTTCCCAATCGGCGTTGTAGGCGGTGAACGGCCGCCGGGTCATGCCCATGATCAGGCTGAGCGCGACATGGCTGTTGGTGTTGGGGTGGAAACCGGTGGGGAATTGGCTGATGCCGATGACCAGTTCGTCGCGGGCTTGGGCCGGTGCCGCCAGCACCAAACCGAACCCGACCAGCAGAGCAGTGGCGACGCGCTTCAACTTCATTCCTTACCTCCCTGTCATGCCATGCACATTTAACATAGGGCAGGCGGGGCGGGGCTCACCTCTCGACGACCGGTTCGCCGGTTGGCTGCAGTTCGGTGCGCAGATCCCACAGTTCGGGGAAGAAGCGGATCTCCAGCGCTTTCTTGAGGTAGCCGACGCCATCGGTGCCGCCAGTGCCGCGCCGGTGGCCGATGATGCGTTCCACCGTCTTCATATGACGGAACCGCCATTGCTGGAACCAGTCCTCGACGTCGATCAGTTTCTCGGCGAGTTCGTAGAGTTCCCAATGGGTTGCGGACTCTGCGTAGATCGATGTCCAAGCCGCGCGCACCGCATCGTTGGCGGTGTAGGGCCGATCCCAGGCGCGATCGACGACCTCCGGCGGGATGGCGAAGCCGCGGCGGTGGAGGAGGCGCAGGCACTCGTCATAGAGGCTGGGGCTTTCGAGTTGTCTGGCCAGGACCGCGAGCACGTCCGGATTGTGTGCATGGGGTTTCATGCGGGCCCGTTGTTTGTTGCCCAGCACAAATTCGATGAGCCGATATTGGTGCGATTGGAAACCGGACGCCTGGCCGAGCTTGTCGCGGAACTGCAGGTATTCCGATGGGGTCAATGTCGACAGGACGTCCCAGCTTTGAATGAGCTGCGACTGAATCCGAGACACGCGCGCCATCTGTTTGAAAGCCGTCGACAAATCGTCGTGCTGGATCGATGCGCGGGCGCCATTCAATTCGTGGATCGCCAGTTTCATCCAGAGCTCGGTCGCCTGGTGAATGACGATGAACAGCATCTCGTCATGACTGTCGCTCACCGGATGCTGCAAGGACAGCAGACCGGGCAGCCGCAGGTATTCCCCGTAGCCCATGCGGTCGGCAAAGTCGGTGAAGGCACCGGTTGCGAGATCCGGGCGCTCGTCGGTCATGCTTGCCTCACGACGGTGGTTGGTTGGGCGAGGTTCTAGCGCTTTCCGCGGTGGCGACCGACCTGTTTTTTCAAGCTGGAAACAGGCCGGACGGGGGTGCCGGCGATTGCTTGGGGCGCCGCGGCCGATGTGTCCAGCGTGCTGCAATGCGGTCATCGTGAGCCGTATTATATGGCTTACTAGCCTTGATGTCAAGAAGTCTGGCCGAGGTCCGAGTGTTGTGGTTAGCTGCGGCGAGAACCAAGGAGGAGCCAGATGAGCGGGAATCGGTTGGCGGTGGTGACCGCAAGCGCGAGCGGTATCGGATTGCGGATCGCCGAAGCGCTGATCCGCGACGGATTTCGGGTGGTGATGTCGGATGTCGATACGGCGATCGGGGCAGCGGAGGCGCAGCGGCTGGGGGCTGAATTCCGCGCCTGCGACGTGCGGGACGATGGTCAGCTTCAGGCGTTGTTCGAGGGGTTGGGGACGGTCTACGCGTTGATCAACAATGTCGGCGTCGCCGGCCCGACCGCGCCGATCCACGAGATCGACATCGATGTGTTCCGCGAGGTCATGGAGATCAATCTGAACTCGCATGTGCGGGCCGCCCAATTGGTGATTCCCGGCATGATCGCGGCGAAGGCCGGGGTGATCGTCAACATGTCCTCGGTCGCCGGGCGGATCGGCTACGCCAACCGGTCGCCATACGTCGCCAGTAAATGGGCGGTCCTTGGCCTGACCCGCAATATGGCGCGGGAGCTGGGCCCGTATGGGGTCCGGGCGAATGCGGTGCTGCCGGGGGCAGTGCGCGGCCCGCGGATCGAGCGGGTGATCGAGGGTGTGGTGCAGGCCGAGGGGCTGAGCCGGGAAGAGGCGGAGGCGCGTCTGCTGACACGCCAGGCGATCAGCGAATTCATCGAGCCGGAAGAGGTGGCCGACGCGGTCGCCTATCTGGTTAGCGACCGCGCCCGGACGGTGACCGGCGCGTTCCTCGACGTGAACGGGTATTTCGAGTAGGCGGCTTAGGCGGCGACCGACGCCGGTTTCGCGTTTGCCGCGTCCCGCATGACACCCGACAAGAGGCTGTAGGCCGCGGTCCAAGCGGCCTCCACCTCCGGAGTCCAGCTTTTGTTGAGGCCCTGGCGCAGGGTCCACAGCAGGGCGCCGCCGACCGCGTCATAGTGGGCGTCGGTGACCCCGTAGCTGTGATGGCGGCGGCCTAGTTCCGCGACATCGGGCAGCAGCCGGTCAGGATCGTCCAGATGCTGGACGACGTGATCGATCGAGCACACCAACTTGTCCTGTTGCCGGCGCATGTCGACGGGATGAAATAGTGCCTTCAACTCCGGATTCACCTCGAAAAGCCGTTCATAGAAGAGACGGGCGGCAACATCGGCAATGGGTACGAGCCGCTGCCAGGTCGACTGGACGATTGTCAGCTGTTCGGAGGTCATGGCCGCGCCTCCGTGCCGTGGGGCTGGCCGCCGGTGCGCGGATGCGGGTCCGCCACCAAGCCGGTTAGCCGGCGGTAGACGCCGAGGAATAGGGTCTTGGCGACCATGGCTCGTTCGTGTCGGGCGCGGCGCATGGCGCGTTCGATCTGGTCCCCTTGGGCACCAGCGATGCCAACCGCCGAGGCTGGGTGGTCGTGGTTCATATCCGCAATCCTTGTTTGCTGGTTGTGACAGCCGGTGTTGCGGGCGGGTTTACCCGGAGCCTTTCATTCCGTAAAATGAATAATAGTGAATGATATAATCATATTTTGAGATATGGATATCGCTGACCTCAAGATCTTCCGCGCTGTTGTTGAGGAAGGGGGCATTACTCGGGCAGCGGAGCGGCTGCATCGGGTGCAGTCCAACGTGACGACCCGGGTACGGCAGCTGGAAGCCGACCTGGGCGTCGACCTGTTCATTCGCGAGGGCAAGAGGCTGCATCTGGCGCCGGCGGGGCGGGTGCTGAGCGATTACGCCGATCGGTTGCTGGCCCTTGCCAACGAGGCACGGGAGGCGGTGCTCGACCCGCGTCCGCGGGGGCAACTCCGCCTGGGTGCCATGGAGAGTACGGCGGCGGTGCGGCTGCCGGGACCGCTCAGCCGCTATATGCAGCGTTACCCGGAGGTCGATCTCACACTCAGCACCGGCAATCCGCAGGAGTTGGCGACGGCCCTGTTGGCGGGTGACCTCGATGCCGCTCTGGCATCGGAGCCTTTGCCGTCGGCGCCCTTCGAACGCGTACCGGTGTTTCGGGAGAAGCTGGTGTTGGTGGCAGCTGCCGGTCATCCGGCGATCGGTCCCAATGATGTGCCGGAGACGGTATTGGCTTTCGAGCCGGGGTGTCCGCACCGGAAGCGGCTGGAGGGCTGGTACGCAAAACGGGATGCGATGCCGGGGCAGGTCATCCAGATTGGTTCGTATCACGCGATGCTTGGCTGCGCCGTGGTCGGTATGGGGATCGCCCTGCTGCCGCAGAGCGTGCTGGAGACTTTTCCCGAACGGTGTCGGCTGAGCGTGCATCCGTTGCCGCCGGGGCAAGACTATGCGGAGACGGTGCTGTTCTGGCGGCGGGGCGCCGACTCGCCGAATGTGCGGGCGCTTGCGGACTTGTTGACTGAAGACGCGGTGCCGGCGGCGGACTAGGGCGACCAGTCGAGCGGGTTATCCAGGTAGGTCTGCACCGCATCAAGGGTCGCATTGTCGAAGTAGCCGCCGTCGCGGGCGGTTTGCACAATGTCTTGCCAGGTGGCGAGGTGGGAGAGCTGTACCGCCATGTCTCGCATGTTGGCGTCGCTTGCCTCGAAGATGCCGTAGTGGAACACGACCAGGATGTGGTCGACGGTGGCGCCGGCGGAGCGGAGTGCGTCGACAAAGACACGCTTGCTGCCGCCGTCGGTGTTCAGATCCTCTACCAGCAGGACGCGCGTGCCTTCGGGCAGGTCGCCTTCGATTTGCGCCATGCGGCCGAAACCTTTCGGCTGCTTGCGCACGTAGACCATAGGCAAAGTCAGCGAATCGGCGATCCAGGCGGCGAAAGGGATGCCCGCGGTTTCGCCGCCGGCAACACAATCGATCCGGTCATAGCCAACGTTGCCGCGAACCGTTTCTATTGCCAGCGCGGTGAGACGAGTCCGTGCTCGGGGGAATGAAATAATGCGCCGGCAGTCAATATAGCTCGGGCTCTTGCGGCCGGAGGTGTGGACAAAAGGGTCTTCCGGGCGAAAGGCGACGGCACCAATTTCGAGTAGAATGCGGGCGGCGGTCGCGCCGATGTTTGATCTGTTAGCCGAGGTTCCCATATCGAGGATCGATAGGCTGTCGTTTGACGACTGTCAAAAGGACAGTCGCGAGGGGTGCGAATGAACCAGCCGGTCCTACGCGTGTTGTCGGTCCTGCTCCTTCTGGGCGGGCTGTTGGCGGCGCCACCCGTTGTTGTCGCCGACGATAAGGTCTGGACGGGCACTGTGCGGGCCCGCAGCTTGAATGTGCGGTCCGGGCCGGGCGAGGGCCACAATATCGTCGGCAAACTGCGGCGTGGCGATAAGGTCCAGGCGGTGGACGAGTCGGGCCGTTGGGTGCGCCTGCAATCCGACAAGCCGGAATGGGTGTCGAGGCGGTGGCTGACACTGCCCGACGACTTCATGGCGCCGGCCTTCAGCGAGGCGGAGAACAAGTTCCTCGATTGGGTCGCTGACAGGGGCGATCTGGAACAGTTGTCGGTGGACGATGCCGGGCGGTTGTCGATCGTGCTGGCGGACCAATCGCGGGACGATACCCATGCCGCTGGTCTGGCAGAGGAAATCGGCTGTGCCTACCGCGATCAGACGAAGTTCGACGGCGAGGTGACGGTGACCGTGTGGCCGGCGGAGGGGCCGGAGAACGGTTGGGTGGTTCAGTCGACCTGTCCCTGAGTTAACTCGTCGACTGGGCCGCGGGCGGCGACGAGGCCGCGGCGCAGGATCAGGCCGTCGCTGCATAATGCCGAGGCAAAGCCGACATTTTGTTCGACGAGCAGCATGGCGACTGGCGTTGTGCGCCGGATGGTTTGCAGGGCCTCTAGGAGTTCGCCGATCACGACCGGCGCTAGGCCGAGGGTTGGCTCGTCCATCAGCAGAAGCTTCGGTTGCAGGGCCAGGGCGCGCCCGACCGCGACCATTTGTTGTTGCCCGCCGGAGAGACGCCAGGCCGGTTCCTTGTCGCGGGCGGCGAGCTGCGGGAACACGTCGTAGGTCTGTTCGATGGTGCGGGCGCGTTCGCGGTGCGGGCGGCGGATCGCGGCTTCAAGGTTTTCGCGAACCGTTAGGCCGGGAAACAGACGGCGGCCTTCCGGTACGTAGCCGATGCCGCGTTGGGCCCTGGCGTGGGCCGGAAGGTTGATGAGCGGTGTTCCGTTGAAGCTGAGGGTTTCGGCATTGCTGGGGACGAGCCCGGCAATGGCCTTGAGCAGGCTCGATTTGCCCGCGCCGTTGGTGCCGAGGATGGCGAGTGCGTCATTCCCAGCCAATTGCAGGTCGATGCCGTGCAGAGCGGTGGCCTGGGCATAGCTGACCCGCAAGCCGGTGACTTCTAGCAGTGGGGTCACGCGGCGGACTCGTGGAATGCACCGAAGTAGGCACGGCGGACTGCTGGCTGCTGCAATACATCTGCCGGTGCGCCGCTGGCAATCACCGTGCCGCCGTCGAGGCAGACCAGGGTCGACGAAATGCCGGCGACGAAGTCCGGATCATGGTCGATCAACAGGATGCCGCAGCCGGATGCCGCGAGCTGCTGCAGCTTTTCGCCGAACGAAGTGGTTTCCGCCTGGGTGAAGCCGGCGGTGGGTTCGTCGAGGATAAGGAAGGCGGGGTTGCCGGCGGCGGCGCGGGCGACCTCGAGCATGCGGCGGCGGCCGTGGGGCAGGGCGTCGCAGAGTTGGTCGTCGAGGCCGGCTAGGCCGAAGTCCTGCAGGATGGTGTCGGCGCGGGTCCGCCGTTGCCGCAGACTGGCGGTGGGATTGGTCGCCAACATGTCTTGCCACAGACCGATGTGTGCCGGTTCGATGGCGGCGGCGACTGTGTCGCGCACCGTGACTCCGGCTGGGAGGTCCGGGGTTTGGAAGGTACGGGCGATGCCGGCGCGGGCGATGCGGAAGCTGGGTTGGCCGGTGAGTTGGATGGTGCCGAGACGGGCGTTGCCGCCATCGGGTTGTTCTAAACCGGTTAACAGATTGACGAGTGTGGTTTTGCCGGAACCGTTCGGCCCGATCAGGCCGGTGATGGTGCCCGGGGCGAGCGTCAGATTGGCGCCGTCGAGGGCACGGAGACCGCCGAAGGATTTGCTGAGGGCGGCGACAGTGAGTTCCGTTTTTGGCGGGAGCATCTGCGGTATAGCCGCGTTGCTCACGCCGGGCGGTCGAGGTGCGCTATCGGGGCGCCTTTGCAGGAAGACGAGGAAACCGGCCGGGGCGAAGATGACGGCAAGAAGCAGGACCACGCCGTTGGCGGCGAGATAATACTCCTGCAGGCCGCGGAACCACTCCGGCAGATGGGTCAGCAACAGGGCGGCGCAGATGGCGCCGGGGATGCTCCAGCGGCCGCCGATGACCGTCATGGTGAGGCAGACGATCATGATGCCGAAGCCGAGGACCTCGGGCGAAATGACGGTCAGCGTATGGGCGTAGAGCGCGCCAGCCGCACCGGCGTAGGCGGCGGACAGGACAAAAGCGGCTAGGCGTAGGGCGCTGGCGTCGATGCCGATGGCGGCGGCGGCGGCCATTGGAGCGAGGCGCACGGTGCGAAACGCCAAGCCATAGGCGCCAGCGACGATGCGATGCGCGAGGACGGCGCCGATCGCTACCCAGATCCAAACGAACACGAGGAGCGGCGTGCCGCGCGGCAGGTTCCAGCCGAGGATCGAGACTCCGGGAATGCCGGGAAGGCCGTTGGCGCCGCCGGTCACGCTTTCCCAGTTGATGGCGAGCAGCAGCACCGACTGGCTCAGCGCCAGGGTGGCGAGGGCCAGGTAGTGGGACTCGAGGCGGAGAACAGCTGTGGCAACGAGTGCGGCGAGGGCTGCGGGGATGAGGATCGATAGGGGGAAGGTCGCGTGAAACTCCAGGCCGAAACGGGTGGCGAGGATGCCCGTTACGAATGCGCCGAGGCCGAAGAAGGTGCCTTGAGCCAAGCTGAGGGCGCCGGCATGGCCGAAGATGAACTGGTAGCCCAGGACAAGCAGGGCGTAGACGCCGGCGATGGTGAGGATGCGAGTGTCGTAGGGTGACGCGAAGAAAATGCCGTATCCGGCGAGTGCCAGCGCGGCGCCTGGAAGGATGAGCCGGTGGGCGTTGGTCCGCCAGTTTTGCATGATCGTTAGGCGCGGCGTTGGACCGCCTCGCCATATAGTCCCTGCGGACGCAGCAGCAGCACCGCAAACAAGGCGAGGTAGAGACCGGCCTCGGCAACTGGGTGGGAAAGCCAGGTCGCGACAAAGACTTCGAAGAACGCGATGAACATGGCACCGGCAGCGGCACCGCGCAGGCTGCCCCAGCCGCCGATGGCGACGGCGATGTAGGCCTTCAGCATGAGCACGCCGCCGTCGTTCGGCGTGAGAAAAAACTGGTTGGCCAACAGCAGACCGGCGGTGCCGGCGAGGGCGGTTCCAAGGATGAAGCTAAGACAGATCATCCGGGTCACGTTGATACCCAGGGCCCTGGCGATTTCCGGGTCCTGCGCGGTGGCGCGGAGGCGGCGTCCGAGTTGGGTGGCGTGCAATAGGAAACCGAGACCGGCGATGAGCGCCGCTGCGGTGGCGATGACGGCAAGGGATTGCTGGCTGAGAGATAGGTTGCCGAGGACGGTTTGGCCGCCGCCAAGCAGCGGCGGCGTGGCGCGTGGGGCCGCGCCGAAGAGCGCGTTGAAACTGTTCGTCAGAATAATGCCGACGGCGATGGTGCTGACAAAGACGGTGACCGGCGGGTGGCGGCGCAGAGGCAGATAGGCAACCGCCGAAAGGGCAAGGCCGAGCAGGCCGGTGCCGACGAGGACGATCGGCAGCATGACGATGCCGTATGTGTTGAAAGCTTCGGGAAAGAAGGACGCGGCGGCGATGGCGATGAAGCCGCCGGCCATGACGGCGTCGCCCTGGGCGAAGTTCACCGCGCCGGTGGCGTTCAAGACAAGGACGAAACCCAGCGCGATCAGCGCGTAACTCGACCCGAGGGCGAGCGCGTTGAGGGAAAGCTGGGCCAGCAACATGCGTTAAAGAACGCCGCTTAAGTTTTCGTAGCGCTTGACGATTTCCGGTGTTCGGCTGCTTCCGTCATAGCAAATGATGACGGCGTCGTGGGCCATGTTGCCGGTGCCGTCGGACTTGTAGGTCATAGCGAGGCCTTCGTAGCTCTCGGACGAGAGCGCCGCCTGGATGTCGTCGGCGTTGACCGCGCCTTTCGCTAGGGCCGCGAGATACATGCGGACCGCGTCGTACTGGTGCAGGGCGAAGGCGTCGGGTTGGGTGTCGAATTCTGCCTGGTAGCGTTCGGTGAAGGTTTCGATATCCGGGTGGCCGCCGGAGATCGGCGATGAGCCGGTTTCGGCGCAAACGCCGGTTAGTTCGTCTGGCTCGAGCAGTGCCGCCGTGGCGGGCTGGTGCATGGCCGAGCCGGCGACGATCGGGATGTCGAGGCCCATTGCCGCGGCTTGCCGGACGACCAGTGCGGTCGGGCCGGCATGCAGGTGCAGGAGAAGGGCGTCGGCGCCAGCTTGCCGTGCCTTTGTGAGGACTGGCAGCATGTCTTTCACTGCGACGTCGAGGGGTTCTTCGAGCACCGGCGGACTGCCGAGTTCCGTCAGGTTCGCGGCGAGATGGGTACGGCCGCTTTGGCCGTAGGCGGTGGTCTGAAAGATGACGGCGGGACGTTTTGCGCCGAGTTCCTCAACGGCGTAGCGGGCATGGGCCTGTTTCACTACGGAGTCGCCGGGGAAGAAGCGGAAGATGTAAGGGTTGCCCTGCTCGGTAATGCTGGCCGTGCCGGAGACGGTGAGCAGGGGCATCTTGAACTCGGTGGCGAGGGGCAGCAGCGCGAGCATCTGGGTGCCGAGCATCGGGGCGACCACGGCACGCACATCGTCTTGATCCATCGCCCGGAGGAAGGCGTTCACCGCGACTTCGGGTGAGGTGCCGGTGTCGCTGATGTCATGCTCGACGCCCAGGTCCGCCGCCGCGTCGGCGAGGGCCAATGTGGCGCCGTTTCGTTGGCTGGTACCCTCCAGCGACAGAAATCCGGTCAGGGGTACGAGGATGGGTAGGGTCTGGCCGGCGGCGCCGGTGGCGCCGAGCAGCATGGCGGCGGTCAGGATGTGTTTCCAAGGCATAGGTCTTCCTCCGTCCGACCGTTCCGCAATCGGCGGGTCGTCCAGCCCGGAAGTTCGCTCCTGGGGTGACGACTCCCTCCGCCGGTACGATCCGGGTCAGGTTCGATGGGTGTTTTCTCAGCTCCCGCACAGGCGGAAGCACCCCAGCATCACAGACTGCAACGATGTGGTGCCGGCTGATGCGTGTCAAGGCTCTGGCCGGTGGGAGGCTATACTTACCCGGCTTGACACTGCTAATTGTAATACGATTGGCGACGGTCAGATTTGCAGATCTAGAAGCGTTTTGGGGAAGGATGCCGCATGGCGAAGGATAAGAAAGAGTTGCGCAGCCAAGCTTGGTTCGGTCCGGCGGACCGCGATGGGTTTGTGCATCGGAGCTGGATGCGTAACCAGGGGCTGCCGTCGCACCTGTTCGACGGCCGCCCGGTCATTGGCATCTGCAACACCTGGTCCGAGCTGACGCCGTGTAACGCGCATTTCCGCAAGGTCGCCGAGCATGTGAAACGTGGCGTCTACGAGATGGGCGGCTTCCCGCTGGAGTTTCCGGCGATGAGCCTGGGCGAGACGCTGATGCGGCCGACGACCATGCTGTTCCGCAATCTGGCGTCGATGGATGTCGAGGAATCGATCCGCGCCAACCCGCTCGACGGCGTGGTGCTGCTGACCGGTTGCGACAAGACGACGCCGTCGCTGGTGATGGGTGCGGCGAGCTGCGACCTGCCGACGATCGTGGTGTCCGGCGGCCCGATGCTGAACGGCAAGTACCGGGGTGAGGATATCGGTTCCGGCACCAATGTCTGGAGTTTCTCCGAAGACGTGCGGGCCGGGAAGATGAGTCTGGCGGCTTTCATGGACGCCGAGGCTTGCATGTCGCGCTCGGTCGGGCACTGCATGACGATGGGGACCGCTTCGACAATGGCCTCGATGGTCGAGGCTTTGGGCATCGGTCTGCCGACCAATGCCGCGATCCCTGCCGCCGATAGCCGCCGCTATGTGTTGGCGCATATGGCGGGGCAGCGCATTGTCGAGATGGTCAAGGAAGACCTGAAACTGTCGAAGGTGCTGACGCGGCAGGCGTTCGAAAACGCAGTTCGGGTGAACGGCGCCATCGGTGGCTCGACGAATGCGGTCGTGCATTTGCTGGCGATTGCCGGGCGCATCGGGGTCGACCTGTCACTGGTCGACTGGGACACCTTGGGCAAGGAGATTCCCTGCCTGGTGAACCTGATGCCTTCGGGCAAATACCTGATGGAGGATTTCTATTACGCCGGCGGTCTGCCGATGGTCATGCAGGAACTCGGCGACCTGCTGCACCGGGACCATGTAACGGTCACGGGCAAGACGGTGGCCGAGAATATCGAGGGGGTCGAGTGCTTCGACCGCGACGTGATCTTCCCGTTCGACAAGCCGTTCAAGTCGGAAGGCGGCATTGCGGTGCTGCGCGGCAATTTGGCGCCGGACGGGGCCATCCTCAAACCGTCAGCGGCGACTCCAGAGCTGATGCAACATCGGGCAAGGGCCGTGGTGTTCGAAGATATCGACGACTACAAGGCACGGGTCGACGATCCGGACCTGGATGTCGAGCCGAATGACATTCTGGTGTTGAAGAATTGCGGACCGCGTGGCTATCCGGGTTTTCCGGAAGTGGGCAACATGGCGTTGCCGGAGAAGATCCTCAAACAGGGGGTGACAGATATGGTGCGCATCTCCGACGCGCGGATGTCGGGGACGGCTTACGGCACCGTGGTGCTGCATACCTCGCCGGAAGCGGCGGCCGGTGGGCCGTTGGCGCTGGTGCGGAACGGCGACATGATCGAACTGGATGTCGCCGGACGCCGGCTGAACCTGGAAGTGAGCGACGAGGAACTCGCCGAACGGCGCAAAGGGTGGACGCCGGTGAAGCCGCCGCTCGAGCGCGGTTACTATCAGCTCTACTATGATCACGTGCTGCAGGCCGACAAGGGCGCCGACCTGGACTTCCTGGTTGGGAAGAGCGGCGCGCCGGTCCCGCGTGAGAGCCACTAGCCCGCAACCCGAGGCGCTGGCGGCCATTCGGCCGGCCATCGCCGATCTGCGGGACTCGCTGATCCGGCGCATCGCCAACGAGGGTATCGGCCTGGCCGATATCGTGCCGTTGTGGTTTGGGGAAGGTGACGATCCGACGCCGGACTTCGTCAAGCAGGCGGCGGTGGAAGCGTTGAACGCGGACCGGACGATGTACGCGCCGAACCGTGGTGTTCCCGAATTGGTCCCTGCTTTGAGCGACTACATGACTCATCTGCATGAGCGACCGATCGAGGAGGCGCGGGTCACGGTCACCGCGTCGGGGATGAACGCCATCATGCTGGTGATGCAGGCGTTGATCGACCCGGGCGACGAGGTCGCCGTGGTCGTGCCGGTTTGGCCGAACTGCGTCGAGACGACACACATCGTGGGCGGGCGGACCCGGCGTATTTCGTTGGTGTTCGGCAGCAACGGATGGCGATTGGATTTCGATCAGCTGTTCGGTGCCGTCCGCGATGGTGCGCGGGCGGTCTTCATCAATTCGCCGGGGAACCCGACGGGTTGGATGATGCCGGCGGAGGAACAACAGGCGTTGTTGGAGGCGTGCCGCAACAGCGGAACGTGGATCATCGCCGACGAAGTCTATGAGCGGCTAGCGTACAACGCGCCGCGGGCGCCATCGTTCCTCGATGTGGCCGACCCGGAAGACCGGGTGGTGGTGGTCAACAGTTTCTCCAAGTCCTGGTCGATGACGGGATGGCGGCTGGGGTGGCTGACTCACCCGCCAAGTCTTGGCGATAGCTTTGGCATGCTGAACGAGTTCAATATCGCCGGGCCGACAACCTTTGTGCAGCATGCCGGGGTGGCGGCCGTGCGGGATGGTGAACCATATGTCCGTACGCTGGTGGACAATTATCGCCGGCGGCGCGACCTGGTGATCGAATCTCTGTCCGATATGGACAAGGTGCGATTGGCGAGTCCGGCCGGGGCGTTCTATGTATTCCTCAAGGTCGAGGGGCTGACGGACAGCTATGCGCTGGCGTGCGATATCCTGCGGGAGACGCGGGTTGGGCTGGCGCCAGGCGTTGCGTTCGGCCCCGAAGGCGAAGGATGGCTGCGGCTGTGCTTTGCGGCGCGCGAGCCGCTGTTGAACCGGGCGCTGGAGCGGCTGGTGCCGTTTCTAGAGAAGGCCGCGTGACGCCAGGTTGCGCATAAGCGCGCCGGCGCCGAACGTCCAAGGCTCGATCCTCGTCGACAAATCGACCCGGTTGATCAGCGTGCCGAGCGTCGGTGTGGCGATCGAAACCGTGTCGCCGACATGGTGGGTGAAACCGAGACCCGGCTGATCCCGGTCTTCGGTTGGCGCAAACATGGTGCCCATGAACAAGACGAGGCCGTCCGGGTATTGATGGTGGCGGCCGATGGTTTGGCCGACGAGGTCGAGGGGATCGCGGCTGATCTGCTGCATCGAACTGACGGCTTCCAGTTCGAACCCATCGGTACCGGTGATGTGCAACCGGACGTCGGCTTGGCGCACGTCATCAATCGAGAATGTGTCATCGAACACGCGAACGAATGGGCCGAGGGCGCATGAGCCGTTGTTGTCCTTGGCCTTGCCGAGCAGCAATGCGCTGCGCCCTTCGAAGTCGCGCAGATTGACGTCGTTGCCGAGGGTGGCGCCGACTGCCTGACCCTGACTGTTGACGACGAGTGCGATCTCCGGCTCCGGATTGTTCCAGCCGGATTCCGGGTGCAGGCCGACCTCTGCGCCGGTGCCGACCGCCGATAACGGCTGCGATTTGCTGAAGACTTCCGCGTAGGGACCGATGCCGACCTCGATGTATTGGGACCAGAGTCCGCGCTCCTGCAGCGACTTGCGCAGGCGTTCGGCGTCGGCGGAACCAGGTTTGATCGCGGATAGATCGCTGCCGACCTCGGCGGTCAGGCTCTTGCGAATGTCCTCGGCCTTGCCGGGATCGCCGCCGGCGCGTTCCTCGATCACGCGTTCCAACATGCTGCGGGCAAAGGTCACGCCGCAGGCCTTGAGGGCCTGCAGGTCCACGGGCGCAAGGAAGAAGGGCCGTTGCCGGTCGGGTTTCGGGCCGGTGTTGGCGAGGATCTCTGATAGGCCGCCAATGGTGCTGCCCGTGGCGCTGGTGAGACGGTCCCCGGCGTTCGTTGTTTCCAGCAGGGCCGAGACCGTTGGCCAGGTCGCGGTGAGGTCGACGACCGCATCGCCGCGCAACGCGACAACAGCCGGACCTTCGGCATCCGGCAGCCAGACCCGGCCAATCAGCGTACCGGTTGTACCATCGTCGGGCAGGCTGTTTTGCTGGTCGAGTTGGCGGTCCATGAATGCTCCGTTTTGCGCGGGGCGGGCATCATGGCATGATGCCCGCAAAGAACAAACGGCGCGGATTTATTGGATGAAAGTGGTTGTTACGGGCGGTGCCGGGTTCCTCGGCCGGCGGGTCGGGTTGGCGTTGATCGAGGGTAAGCTGCCGACACCCGAACCGGTGAGCCAGGTGGTGCTGGCCGACAAGTTTGCGGCGGCCGATTTGCCGGATGATGCCCGGCTGTCGTCGGCGATCGTCGATATTGCCGACGGCGCAAGTGTGGGTGGTCTGATCGATGAGTCGGTTGGGGCCGTGTTTCATCTTGCCGCGATCGTTAGCGGCGAGGCGGAGGCCGATTTCGATCTTGGCTATCGGGTTAACCTCAACGGTACCCGCAATGTGTTGGAGGCCTGCCGGGCAGTGCCCCATTGTCCGAGGGTGGTCTATGCAAGCTCCGTCGCGGTCTACGGGGGTGAGCGGGTGATCACCGACCGCACGCCGCTGACACCGCAGACCTCTTACGGTGCCCAGAAGGCGGCGGGTGAGTTGATGCTCAACGACTACACGCGCAAAGGCTTCCTGGACGGCCGTGGGTTGCGCCTGCCGACCATCGTTGTGCGGCCGGGCAAGCCAAACCGAGCCGCCTCTGGGTTTGCCAGTTCGATTATCCGCGAACCGCTGCAAGGTCAACGGGCGGTTTGTCCGGTCAAGTCCGAGACGCGGATGGTCCTGCTGTCACCGCGCAAGGTCGTCGAAGCATTCCTGCGCGCCTTCGCCGCTGATGGTAACGCCATCGGTGGGCAGCGAACGCTGCTGTTGGGCGGGATCGGCCCGTCGATCGGGGAGATGATCGAGGCGCTGGGGTCCGCCGGCGGGACTGCGGCAGTCGACCGGGTCGACTGGACGCCCGACGCCGGCGTGCAGGCGATTGTCGATAGCTGGCCGCAAGCCCTGGAGGCACAGCGAGCCGCAGAGCTTGGGTTCGGTGTCGATGCCGATTTTGAGGAGATCGTGGCCGGGTTCGTTGAAGATGAGCTCGGCGGCCGGGTGGAGGCCTAGCTATTGCTCATACTCGATGAGCGAGGTGACCGGCAGGTCGAGCTGCTGACGGCCGTCAAGGCCAGTCAGCTCGATGATGAAGGTCGCTGACCGGACGTCGGCGCCGGATTGCCGCAGGAGTTGCACTGTCGCCGCGGCAGTGCCGCCGGTGGCAAGAAGGTCGTCCAATACTACCACGCGCTGGCCCGGTGCGATGGCGTCGGCCTGGATTTCGATGGTGTCGGTGCCGTATTCGAGATCGTAGCTGTGGGAAACCGTGGCGCCCGGCAGTTTGCCGCTTTTCCGGCACATGACGAACCCACATCCAAGCTTCAGCGCCAGGGGTGCGGCGACCAGGAAGCCGCGGCTTTCAATGCCGACCAACAAGTCCGGCTTTTGCGGCTCGACCTTGACGGCGAGCAGGTCGACGGTATGGCGCCAAGCCCCGGGATGGGCCAGCAGGGTGGAGATATCGTAGAAGAGGATACCCGGTTTGGGGAAATCCGGAATGGTCCGAATATGCTCTCGGATATCCATCGCTCTGCTCCAGCTTGGTTTTTTGCCGCCGGATGCTACCGGATTGGCCGATTCAGGTGCAATCCGCAGGCTCTACTACTCTGGTGGTGGAGCATGTCCGTGCTGAATCAACTGTTACAGTTTGGCGATTCAAATGTTGCAATCGCGGGGCTGCCGGTCTCTGATCGCAGCAACGAATAACGGGAGGTCGCCCTAACGGTGAACGCGGTCGGATCAGGACTGCTGGAGCGGCTTGAGTTGGAGCGGGACGATTTGAGCCCACAGCTACGGCAGGCGGCGTCCTACTTGCTCGATCACCAGGATGAGGCCGCGTTCCGGTCCATGCGATTTGTTGCGGCAAAAGCCGGGGTGCAACCGGCGACGATGGTGCGGCTGGCGCAGCGGCTGGGTTGTCCCGGCTATGAGGACTTGCGCGAGGCCCTGCGCCATCGCGTACGCCAGACGGGCGAAGGTTACCGAAACCGGGCGGCGCGGTTGCAGCGGCGCAAGAGCCGCGGCGCGTTGTCGTATCTGGCCACCGAGATGATCTTGGCGGACCAGGCCAATCTGGAGACGACGCTGGACCGGATACCGGCGGAACAGCTTACGACGGTAGCAAAGGCGATGTCCCAGGCACGGCGGCTGTATTTCGTCGGGCTGCGGAGCCTCTATCCAGCGGCGTTCTATCTGCACTATGGCTGCCGGATGTTCCGCGACAACACGGTGTTGTTGGACGGGCGCGGCGGAACCTTCACTGACGACATGCGCGGCGTCAACGAGCGCGATCTAATGCTGGTGTTTTCGTTGCGGCCCTACACCACCGGGTCGGTGCAAGCTGCCCGATATGCTGCGGTGCGGGGCGCGACGGTGGTTGCGGTGACCGACAGTTCGGTTTCGCCGCTGGCGCGGATGGCAACTCATACACTGCGGGTGGCGGCGGAAAGCCCGGCCTTGTTCAACTCGGTAGTGCCGGCGATTTCGGTGGCGCAGGCGCTGGTCGCGCTGTTGCTGGCACAAGGCGGGCAACGGGCGCTGGCGGCGGTGGCCGAGAGTGAAGAACAACTTGTCCGGATGGAGGCCTATTGGCCGGAACAGGAACAGGCTGCGTTGGAGATTTCCGACCCTAATGAGTGATCCGGCGCAACACGGGCACGTGTTCTATCGCACGACAGGGGCCACCCTGCCGACGGCGGCCAAAGGCGACGGTGTGTATCTCGTGGATACTGAGGGCCGCCGCTATCTGGACGCTTCCGGCGGGGCGGCGGTGTCTTGCCTTGGCCACAGTGATGCGGACGTTATCGCGGCGATACGAAAGCAGACGGAACGGGTTAGCTACGCGCACACGTCATTTATGACGAGCGAGCCGGCCGAGGCGCTGGCCGACATGCTGGTTGCGGCGGCACCGGGGGAGTTGAACCGCGTGTATTTCGGGTCCGGTGGATCCGAGGCGGCGGAAACCGCGTTGAAGATGGCGCGGCAATATTTCGTGGAACGCGGCGAGCCGGATCGGCGCTACTTCATCGCCCGGCGGCAGAGCTATCACGGCAACAGCCTGGGGGCACTCGGGGTCGGCGGCAACATGGCGCGGCGTGCGCCCTTTGCACCGATCCTGGCCGACAACGTGCGACATGTCTCGCCTTGCTTCGCCTATCGGGGGCGACGAGATGACGAGAGCGATGGGCAGATGGGCGAGCGGTTGGCGCAGGAGTTCGAAGCGCAACTGCAGGAGCTCGGACCCGAGAATGTTATCGCCTTTCTGGCGGAGACGGTGGTCGGTGCGACCGCCGGCGCGGTGCCGCCGGTGCCGGGGTACTTCAAGCGGATCCGTGAGATCTGCGACCGCTACGGGGTCGTGCTGATCCTCGACGAGGTGATGTGCGGCATGGGGCGAACCGGTACGTTGTTTGCCTTCGAGCAGGAAGACATTGTGCCGGACATGGTGTTGATCGCCAAAGGCCTGGCGGCGGGATATCAACCGATCGGCGCGGTGATGGTGACCGAGGCGATTCACGATGCGTTTCGTCAAGGTTCGGGCGCGTTTCAACACGGCCACACCTATATGGGCCACCCCGTCGCCTGTGCCGCCGGTCTAGCGACACAGCGGCGGCTGCAGTCGCCGGACATGTTGCCGCGGGTCCGGCAACTCGGCGCCTACCTTGACGACCGGCTGCATGACCGGTTCGGTAACCAGCCACATATCGGCGATATCCGCGGTCGTGGCCTGTTCCGGGCCATCGAGTTTGTCGCGGACAAGGCCACGAAAAGCCCCTTCGCACCGGCAGTGAAACTGCATCACCGGCTGAAGGTCCGGGCCATGGAGAGCGGGCTGATTTGTTATCCGAACGGCGGGACGGTGGATGGCGTGCGCGGCGACCATGTGTTGCTGGCCCCAGCCTTCATCATCTCGGAAGACCAGATCGACGAATTGGTCGATACCTTGGGCCGGGTCGTCGACCGGGTGCTGGACGAGGTCGTGGCATGACGCCAGCGGTGTTTGCTGAGCCGGCCATTCTTGCGGTGGCACCGAACGGCGCCCGGAAGACCAAGCAAGACCATGCAGCGCTGCCAATGAGTTGCGAAGAAATCGCGGCGGCCGCGCTGGCGTGCCGCGATGCGGGTGCTTCGTTGCTGCACCTGCATGTCCGTGACGATAACGGTGCCCATACGTTGGATGTCGATGCCTACCGGAAGGCCATCGATGCCGTCCGGCGTGCGGTCGGCGACACCCTGATCATTCAGATTACGACGGAAGCGGTAGGATTCTACGGGCCGGCCGCCCAAATGGCGACAGTGCGGGCGCTGGAGCCGGAGGCTGCCTCCTTGGCGCTGCGGGAACTGGTGCCGACCGCCGAGGCGGAGGAAGCCGCGGCCGGCTTTTTCGACTGGATCGCCGCGCGCCGGATCCTGCCGCAATACATTCTCTATTCGACGGATGACGTTCGGCGGTTTGCTGAGCTGTGCGAGCGTGGCATCATCCCGGCATGGGCGCGGAATACCCTCTTTGTGCTCGGGCGCTATGCGATGGACCATAGTTCCCGGCCGGCCGATCTCTTGGGATTCCTGGCTGTGCTGGAGGAGTCGGCGGTGCCGGTGACCTCTTGGAGCCTGTGCGCTTTCGGTGCTGGCGAGACAGCTTGCGCCGTCACCGGGCTGGCGCTCGGCGGACACGCGCGGGTCGGGTTCGAGAACAATGTGCATCTGGCCGATGGAAGCGTTGCCGCCGCGAACGACGCGTTGGTTGGTGCAGTGGCGGATGGAGCCAAGGTCTTGGGGCGGGCGGTGGCAGACGCGGTGGCCGCGCGCGAAATTATGAGCCGGTCAGCGCAATGAGTGACCGGGTATGTGCTTCAGATGTCGGTTGGCCCAGGGTTGGGCAAGCGGCAGTCGAGAGCGGTGCTCTGCACCGAACGCCGGCCCTGTGCCGGATTAACCTAAGAAAGGGAGAAGACCACTCATGAAAAGACTCGCTATTGCCGCACTGGCCACGGCGGTGGCTACCGGCCTCGGTGCCGCTGCCGCCTCGGCGCAGCAGCAATTTGTCAGCATCGGTACCGGCGGTGTTACCGGCGTCTACTACCCGACCGGCGGGGCAATCTGCCGTCTCGTTAACAAAGGCCGCAAGGACCACGGGATTCGCTGCTCGGTCGAATCGACCGGTGGATCCGTGTTCAACATCAACGCCATTCGCCAAGGCGAATTGGAGTTCGGTGTTGCGCAGTCCGACTGGCAGTTCCATGCTTATAACGGCACCTCGCGGTTTGAAGAGCAGGGTGCGTTCGAAGGTCTGCGGGCGGTGTTCTCAGTGCATCCGGAGCCGTTCACGGTGGTGGCGCGCGCCGATGCCGGCATCACCAACTTCGAAGACCTGAAGGGCAAGCGCGTCAACATCGGCAACGCGGGCTCCGGTCAGCGCGGCACTATGGAAGTCGTGATGGAAGCACTGGGCTGGACCACCAACGACTTCGCATTGGCTTCGGAGTTGAAGTCGGCCGAGCAGTCGCAGGCGCTGTGCGACAACAAGATCGATGCGATGATCTTCACGGTCGGTCATCCGTCCGGTTCGATCCAAGAGGCGACGACCGCTTGTGACTCCGTGCTGGTGAACGTCTCAGGTGCCGCGATCGATCAGTTGGTCGAAGAGAATTCCTTCTATCGTACGGCAACGATCCCGGGCGGCATGTATCGCGGCAACGATGGGGACGTGACGACCTTTGGTGTCGGTGCGACCTTCGTCAGCTCAAGCGATGTGCCGGAAGAGGTGATCTACACGATCGTCAAGGCGGTCTTCGAGAACATCGAAGACTTCAAGGGCCTGCATCCGGCGTTTGCCAATCTGGATCCGGAGCAGATGGTGCGCGACGGTTTGTCGGCGCCGCTGCATCCCGGCGCGGAAAAATACTACCGCGAAGCCGGCTTGCTCTAATCACAACAAGGGGGAGGCACCGTACCTCCCCCATTTTTCTTAACTACCGACGCAGCTGGGGGGCAGCATGAGTGACGTTAAGACGCAGATGAGCGATGAGGAACTGCAAGACCTCGTCGCCTCCACCGATACCGGCGCCCGCAACCCGGCCGGGTCCGTCGGGAAGCTATTGGCGGGTGTGGCTCTTGCCTGGTCGCTGTATCAGCTTTGGATTGCGTCACCGCTGCCGTTCGTATTTGGGCGTATTATTCCGGTTCTCAATCTGGATGAGCAGAAGGCTATCCATCTCGCATTCGCGATTTTCCTAACCTACACAGCCTACCCGGCGCTGAAACGCTCACCCCGGGACCGCATTCCCATTCAGGATTGGGTGCTGGCATTGGTGGCGGCTTTCTGTGGAGCGTATCTGTGGCTGTTTGCCGATGCGTTGGTCACGCGCCCTGGATTGCCGACGACGATGGACCTAACGGTTGCCGGGGTGGGTCTCGTGCTGCTGCTAGAGGCAACGCGCCGGGCGCTTGGTCCGGCGTTGATGCTCGTTGCAATCGTCTTTCTACTGTACGTGTTTTTCGGGAATGGTGCCTGGGTACCAGAACTCATCCAATGGAAGGGCGCATCCTATCAGAAGGCAATGAACCACATGTGGCTCACGACCGAGGGCGTTTTTGGCGTGGCCCTCGGTGTTTCGGCGAGCTTTGTGTTCTTGTTCGTTCTGTTCGGAGCGTTGTTGGATAAGGCTGGCGCAGGCAACTACTTCATTAAAGTCGCGTTTGCTTCGTTGGGCCATTTGCGGGGCGGTCCCGCCAAGGCAGCCGTCCTGTCGTCCGCCATGACCGGCCTGATCTCCGGTTCGTCGATTGCCAATGTCGTTACAACCGGCACCTTCACCATTCCGCTGATGAAGCGGGTTGGCTTTACGCCTGAGAAAGCCGGCTCGGTCGAGGTCGCTTCTTCTGTGAACGGGCAGATCATGCCGCCGGTTATGGGGGCCGCCGCCTTCCTGATGATTGAGTTTGTCGGCATCTCGTATTTCGAGGTGATCAAGCACGCGTTCTTGCCGGCTGTCATCTCGTACATCGCGCTGATTTATATTGTTCATCTTGAAGCGCTGAAGCTGAAGATGGAGGGCCTACCGAAACCCGGCGCGGCGAAGACGCTGCTGCAGCGGGTGACTGGTTTCTTGATTGGTTTCGGCGTGACGGCCGCGTTGGTCGCGATCGTTTTCTATGGCATCGGGTTCCTTAAGTCTGGGCTTGGCTCTGCCTCAGCGGTCGTTGTCGCGATCCTGGTCTTTGTCGTGTATGCGACACTCATAAAATACGCCTCGGCGCTTCCTGACTTGGAAATGGACGACCCAAATTCGCCAGTGGTCAAGCTTCCTGAATTGGGGCCGACAGCGAAGACTGGGTTGCACTACGTGTTGCCAATTGTGGTTCTGGTCTGGTTCCTGCTGGTAGAGCGGAAGTCGCCCGGGCTTTCTGCATTCTGGGCGACCGTCCTGATGATCGGGATTATTCTCACTCAGAAGCCGCTCAAGGCGGTGTTCCGTGGAAGCGGCAACCTTGGCGCTGAATTCAAGAGCGGCTGGCAGGATCTGATTGACGGTCTCATTTCAGGCGCGCGGAACATGATCGGCATCGGCGTTGCCGTTTCCGCTGCGGGAATCATCGTTGGGGCGGTGTCGCTCACTGGGATCGGTCAGGTGATGGCGGAGATCGTCGAGTCCCTTTCCTTTGGGATCTTGTTGCTGGCGTTAGTGCTAACAGCGCTGATCAGCTTGATCCTCGGCATGGGATTGCCGACGACGGCCAACTACATCGTCGTATCGTCCCTGATGGCGCCGGTGCTGGCACAAATAGCTGAGCAAAACGGTCTGATTGTTCCGCTCATCGCTGTCCATCTGTTTGTGTTCTATTTCGGGATAATGGCCGATGTGACTCCACCGGTTGGGCTCGCATCTTTTGCCGCGGCGGCGGTTTCTGGTGGAGATCCCTTGAAGACCGGATTCACGGCGTTCTTCTATTCACTACGTACCGTGGCGCTGCCGTTCCTGTTCATCTTCAACACTAACCTGCTGCTGATTGATGTTGGGTGGTTCGATGGGATCGTGACATTCATCATTGCGACTGTGGCGATGCTGATATTTGCCGCGTCTACGCAGGGGTTCTTTATTGTTCGATCACGAATATGGGAGTCCGTTGCTCTGTTGCTGGTTGCCCTCACCCTGTTCAGGCCTGGGTTCTGGCTCGACCGTATTCAATCGCCCTTCGAGATCATCGAGCCGGCTAGTATTGTGGAAGTTGCGGCCGGGCTTCCGGCTGATGCACCGCTGCGGATGGTGGTTCGCGGTGAGAACCCGCAGACCCTCAATATGCAAACCAAGACCGTTGTTCTACCGCTTGGTCCAGTCGCTGACGGGGAGACTCGTCTCTATGACAATGCAGGTATTGCGGTTCTTTTCGATGGGGACCGGGCGGTGATTGACGAGGTGGCCTTCGGCGGGGCGGCCGAGGCGGCGGGGCTTGATTTCGACTTCGAGATCTTGGCAGTTGAGGTGCCGCGGGATCGGCTGCCGAAGGAGGTTTTCTATATTCCGGCGCTCGTCGTGTTCGGCTTTATTGTGTTGCTACAGCGGCGGCGCGAGACGGCGGAACTGGCGGCAGCATAAGGGGAGGGGACATGTACAAGGATATTCTGCTGCCAATCGACCTCAATCACGACAGTTCCTGGCAGAAAGCGTTGCCGGTTGCCGTTGAATACTGCAAGGCTTTCGATGCAACGCTGCATCTGATGACGGTCGTGCCGGACTTCGGGATGGCGATTGTCGGCACGTTCTTCCCGGAGGGGTATGAGGAGAAGGCGGTCGACGAGGCAACCAAACAGCTACACGCGTTCGCTCAGAAGAACGTTCCCGGCGACATCAAGACACAGCATGTCGTCGGCCACGGCACTGTGTATGAAGAGATCTTGCGGGTGGCGAAAGACATCGATGCCGACGTCATCGTCATGGGGTCGCACCGGCCGGAGCTGAAGGACTATCTGCTTGGGCCGAACGCCGCACGGGTCGTGCGGCATTCGGCCACGTCGGTGATGGTGGTGCGTTAACTACTGGGTTGACGACTTGAGGTAGGCGATCACGTTCGCGCGGTCTTCGTCTTTGCGAAGGCCGGCGAACGCCATCCGATTGCCCTTGATGAACCCTCGCGGGTCGGCCAGGTATTGGTCCAGGCTATCGTCCGTCCAGGCGACGCCAGAGTCAGCGAGTGCACTCGAGTAGCGGAAGCCGTTGTCGCGTGCCCCGGCGGTGCTACCTATGATACCCCAGAGGTTCGGCCCCACCTTATTGGCTCCACCTTCGGCGACCGTGTGGCATGCCTGACACTTCTTGAAGACGGTCTCGCCGGCCGCGACGTCCTGTGCATGTGCACCGGAGGCTGAAAAAGCGATTGCGGCGAAGGCGATTGCGGTAGACATGATTAACTTTGTCATAGATTTCCCAAAGGCTGTTTTCGTTAAGGTGTGGCAGGCCAACAGGTTTGCCAACAGATAGCCACGCATGCCGGGCCTCGCAAGGGCGCAGGGCGGGAATTGCCAATAGCGCCGAGAGGGGTATAAAAGAGCCCGGTTCGGGGAGTAGCTCAGCCTGGTAGAGCACTACGTTCGGGACGTAGGGGCCGGAGGTTCAAATCCTCTCTCCCCGACCAGAAATCCAGGGGCTTCCGAAAGGCGGTCTTTGGAACAGGCACGGAATACGGGAACGGAAAGAGAACACAGGTCGACGAAATAGGTGTCACTCTCCGTTTCCGAAGCTCTGTCGCCATCGTATGGCGGATCGTGTAGGGGATGACATCCGGACTAAGGCCTGCTTGCTGACGGGTACGCCTGAACGCTCGTCTGATGCAGGGTAGCCGCGTACCTCGAAAGGTGACCGGGTGGGGGCCGTCGATCTCTGACAGCCAGTCTTGGAGAGCGTCCGTCATGGGCACCGCTGGACGGTGTTTCTTGGTTTGGGGGCGTCCATGAGGGTTCAGGTCGACAAGGCGCGTATCGAAGTCGCACTATTCCAGCGTCAGATCCAGCACAGCTTCAGGCCGACTGGTGGCGTGCGGCAAGGAACAACGCTGACATCTCCGCTTCGCCCCGACTGACAAATCCGGCTGGCATCGGGCGTGAGACGCAGAGACTACAACTTTGAGACGCTCAGCCCTTGGCGAAAGGCTTGCCCAGGCTAGAGTGGATGCCACGCCAAACGCGCGGACCAAGCCGCCAGTAGGGAGCAACCGCAATGGATAGTGCCCAAGTCATCGCCCGCGCCTGGGCCGACCCGGCATTCAAGACGCAGTTGTTGAGCGATCCCAAGGCGGCCATAGCCGGATACGGTATCGACCTGCCGGCGGGGTGGAACCTGAAGATCGTCGAAAACACCGCGGACACGATCCACATGGTGCTGCCGGCAACGCCGTCGCAGGCGGCCAACTTGTCGGACGCGGATCTGCAAAACCTCGCCGGCGGCAAAAAGAAGGCGCCAGTCGAATACCGCCATAGGGCCGGCGAAGGCTGTATCTGAAGCTGCGACCCGGAACACAACCGTCGTGAATCGGTTGTCGCCTCGATCGCACTGAGCAGAGGTTTTGACCCGGCCAACCGTGCCATTCCCTGTCGGCATGAGACGCAGAGACTACAAACTTGAGACGCTCAGCCCTTGGCGAAGGACGCGTCCTCGCTAGAGTCGGACTGCGCGAAACGCCCAACGAAACAGCGAGAAAGGAGCAACAGCAATGGATACAGCCCAAGTCATCGCCCGTGCCTGGTCCGACCCGGATTTCAAGGCGCAACTCCTAAACGACCCGAAGACGGTGCTGGCCAGTTACGGCATCGACCTACCGGCGGGACTAAACCTGAAGATCGTCGAGAACTCCGCCGAAACGATGCATGTGGTGCTACCGGCAACGCCGTCGCAGGCTGGCGACTTGTCAGACGCAGATCTACAGAAGCTCGCCGGCGGGAAGAAAAAAGGGAATGGGGAGTTTTGGGAGACCCAGAACCAATTGATGAAGCCCGTGTAGAGCGGAGACGGTGCAAGCGCCCGAGCAAACTAACCAGCAAGGTGCAACCCTAGTGGACAGTGCCCAATAGCCGTCCGCGTGGTCCGACCCGGACTTCAAGGTGCAGTTGTTGGACGATCCCAAGGCGGACCTGGCCGACCATAGCATCGACCTGTCGGTGGGGCTGAAACCTCATGGTTGTCGCGAAACGTCGCCGATGCGATCCATATCGTGCTGTTGGGAGTGCCAGTGCAAGCGGACAACCGGATGCGCACTTGCAGAATCCGGCCGGTGAGAAGATCGACATATCGGAACCGCAAGTGGGGTGGTTCTGCACCGTCGGGACAACGGCTTCGTATCAACTGACAATCCGCGCCGGCGCCGGCGTGAGACGCAGGGACTACAAACTTGAGACGCTCAGCCCTTGGCGAAGGTCGCGCCCTCGCTAGAGTGGGGATCTGCACAAAACGTTCAAAAGGAGCAAACGTAATGGATACAGCCCAAGTTATCGCCCGTGCCTGGTCCGACCCCGACTTCAAGGCCCAGCTGTTGAACGACCCGAAGACAGCCCTAGTCGGTTACGGCGTCGACTTGCCGGCGGGACTGAGCCTGAAGATCGTCGAGAACACCGCCGACACGGTCCATATTGTGCTGCCGGCGACACCGTCGCAGGCCGGCGACTTGTCAGACGAGGATCTGCAGAACCTCGCCGGCGGGAAGGGACTAAAGCTCAAAGCCGACTGTATCTAATCGCCGCGCTGGCCGGTCATGGCATCAACTTGCCGTAGAAACCACGCGAACTTACGAAGAAGCGATCCAGCAAGGAGCAACTGCAATGGATAGTGCCCAAGTCATCGCCCGCGCCTGGTCCGACCCGGACTTCAAAGCGCAACTGCTAACCGACCCGAGGACGGTGCTGGCCAGTTACGGCGTCGATCTGCCGGCGGGGTTGAACCTGAAGATCGTCGAGAACACCGCCGACACGATGCATATCGTGCTGCCGGCGACACCGTCACAGGCCGGCGACTTGTCAGACGCAGATCTGCACAACCTCGCCGGTGGGAAAACGAAGGTGCAGGATAAAGAGGGGCTCTATGCAATTACTCCGCCATGAGACGCAGTGACTAGAACTTTGAGACGCTCAGCCCTTGGAGCACCTCGCCCCTCGCGAAATACCATGAGAAGCTGAGAGCAAGGAGCAACAGCAATGGATACAGCCCAAGTCATCGCCCGCGCCTGGTCCGACCCGGCCTTCAAGGCGCAGTTGTTGAGCGACCCCAAGGCGGCCATAGCCGGATACGGTATCGACCTTCCGGCGGGGTTGAACCTGAAGATCGCCGAAAACACCGCCGACACGATTCACATTGTGCTGCCGGCGACGCCGTCGCAGGCGGCCGAGCTGTCAGACGAGGATCTGCAAAACCTCGCCGGCGGAAAGAAATTCGCGGACCCTTGCGCCAAGCACGTACCCCTCCCGTGAGATACGCAACAGAAGGCGCCATGGTGGATCGGCGCGCCTGAGGAAACCCATTGCGTCTCACTCTGACCCCGCCGGGGTCAGCGTGAGGCGCAGAGACTACATTGAGACCCTCATCCCTCGGCGAAGAGCGAGCCTGGTCCGGTTCGGACTTCAAGGCGTAGTTGTTGGACCACCCGAAAGGGTCCCTGCCGGCTACGGCATAGACCTGCCAGCGGGACTGAATCTGAGCATTGTCGAGAACACCCCCGACGCGATTTCACCTCGTGCTGTGGCGGCACCGTCGCAAGCCAGCGACCTGTCGGACGCGGATTCGCAGAATCTGGCCGGCGGAAAGAGCGACATGTCGGAACCGCGCAAGGGGGTGGTTGTGCACGGTCTGAGGCAACGGCTTCGCCCTGACTGACAATCCCGCCGGCGCTGGCGTGAGACGCAGGGACTACAAACTTGAGACGCTCAGCCCTTGGCGAGGGGCAGGCCCTGGCTAGACTAGAAACCACGCGAACTTCTGAAGAACGATCCAGTAATGGAGCAACAGTAATGAATAGTGCCCAAGTTATCGCCCGTGCGTGGTCCGATGCGGACTTCAAGGCGCAGTTGCTAACCGACCCAAAGACGGTGCTGGCCAGTTACGGCATCGACCTGCCGACGGGACTAGACCTGAAGATCGTCGAGAACACAGCGGACACGATGCACATCGTGCTCCCGGCGAGGCCGTCGCAGGCCGGTGACTTGACGGATGCAGACCTTCAAGAGCTCGCCGGCGGCAAGAAAGGATTAGGGAGCCTTTATGACAACGGCATACCCCTGCATGCGCAGCCTGTGTATTGCTAGCCGTCGGCCGGGCGTATCTCCCAAACTGCCGGAGGCGGCCATAGTCGGATATGGCATCGACCTGCCGGCCGCTTCGCCCGACGGCGCATCCCCGCCGGTGCCGGCGTGAGACTCAGAGACTACAAACTTGAGACGCTCAGCCCTTGGCGAAGGGCAAGCCCTGGCTAGAGTGGAAATCACGCGAACGTACGAAGAAGCGATCCAGCAAGGAGCAACAGTAATGGATAGTGCCCAAGTTATCGCCCGTGCCTGGTCCGATGCGGACTTCAAGGCGCAGTTGTTGAACGACCCAAAGACGGTGCTGGCCAGTTATGGCATCGACCTGCCACCGGGGCTGAACCTGAAGATCGTCGAGAATACCACCGACACGATGCATATCGTGCTGCCGGCGACGCCCTCGCAGGCCGGCGACTTGTCGGATGCGGATCTGCAAAACCTCGCCGGCGGCAAGTCGCGCGAGGAAAAGTTCGCCGTGGACGTCGCGAAGAGCTTCAAGCCCTAGACGAAACGACGCGCGCTGGGACTAGAGGACGGACGGTTCGGGGAGTTAACGGCTCCTGTACGTCACGGACCCCCAGCCCCAGCTGCGCCGACGAGTGGAGGTTTTGTATGCAGCCAGCTGTGAGCGGATACGACGATTGCTCGAACCGGCGCACGAGCGGCGGCACGGCGCCCGCGCTCGTTACGGCGGAAGCGGGCATGTTCGAGCGGCAACTTCTTACTGGCATGACGTTCCCCGCCTATCAGCCACGTCTGTTGAGCGACGAGGGTGTCATCGCACTCACGGCCAAACGGGCCCGCGAGATCGTGGGTCTCGCCCTGGTCGAGCGTGCCACCACCGACGGCGCCGAACTGTTGTCGTTATTTACGCCCGAGGGACATCGCAACCGCGGTGTCGGAACGGCGCTGATGCAGGCAGCGGCCGACACATGCCGGCGGGCGGGCGCATCCGCAGTGACCGCGACGTTCGCGGACGATCTGCCGAGCGCGCCGGCTTTTCGGCGCGTCCTGATGAAGAGCGATTGGGAGCCGCCCGTCCTCGAGAACCACATTGCCGAGGCGCCGGCAAACCGCATCCTCGAACTGCCGGCCATGTCCACGACCATCATCGAACGGATTAAGACGCGGCTGCCACCGCATCTGCTGGTGCGTTGGGGGGAAACGTCCGCGGCCCAGCGCGATGCGCTGCGCCACCGTGCGGCTTCGTCCTCTGCCATTCCCGATCAGCTCAATCCTTTCTTGCACCCGGAGGCGTTTGACGACGAGGGCGCCGTCTTGCTTATCGACGGTTCAATCCGGGGGTGGTTGCTGTGCCACCGCATAGATGCCGACAAGGTACGGTTTACGCTGGGTTGGGTGGAGCCGCCTTTTGCCGGATTGGGCGCCTATGCGCTGCTCGTCCGGCAAGCCATCCTCTGGCATCTGGAGGATATGAACTTCTCCCCCAGGGCCCATGGCAGCTGGACAGTTGCACCGGAACATCCGGCGATGGTTCGCTTTCTCAAGCGGCGGCTGGGCCCGGCCTTAACCCGCCTTGCCGAGGTACACTCGGCCCGCCTACCGATCTGACGTCGTGCCGGTCCGGTGGCAGCACCTATGAGTGAAAGCGCGGAAACTCCGGACGCGGCCGGCGGCCGAGATACCAAACGGCGGGACCGGCGCGGGCAGGAGAACCTGGATGTGCGGATCTCCATCGTACCGCGCGGGTACGTGTTCGCTTTCGCCGGTCTGACCCTGATCGCCTCTGTCGCCGTGTTCTGGGGGTTCTTTGGAAGTGTGCCCACCAAAGCGCAAGGCGAGGGCATCCTGCTGCGCAAGGATGAGCGGATCGCCCCCGTTCAAGCCCGTGCCGCCGGTCGGATTAGCACCTTACATGTGGATGTCGGCGACGTCGTTGAGGCCGGGGCCGTTCTGGCCGACTTGAACCTTTTCGAGCTCGAGGCAGAGATTGAGGCAACACTGGACGCTATCGACGATCTGGAGTTGCTGCTGCAGAACCAGCAGGACCGCCAAACACGAGAGATCGAACGGCACCGGCTGGTGACTGCCGAAACGGTCAAGCAGATCAGCGAGGTCATCGCCGAGTTAGAGCAGGGCCGCGCGGAAGCTCATGAGTATCTCGAGGCGGAAATCGACCTGCTCAGACGAGGGCTGGCCAACAGGCGAGCCGAGTTGGATGCGCGCGCCGGCTATCAGGACATCGTGTCCCAAATCGGCGACCTGCAAATCCAAAAGTCTGTTGCCGAACAGAATTTCGCTGATCTTGTGGCCGACCTGGCGGGGAAGGTCGATGAAACCCAGGAACAAATCAATGTCCAACAGCGGAAACTCACTCGGCTTTCGACACTCAGCGAACTTGAGAGAGTCGTCCGCGCGCCGATAAGCGGAATCGTTCAGGAGATCCGCGCCGGCGTTGGACAGAATGTCGCGCCGTCCGACGCGTTTATGACCGTCGCCGGCGGACACGCGGGGTCAGAGGTCATCGCATTCCTCGACTCCAAACAAGCCCGCCGCGTCGAGTTAGGTATGCCGGTCCGCGTCATACCGTCATCGGTAAACAAGGCGGAGTTTGGATCGATCCGCGGGGTGGTCTCCTTTGTGTCGACCGAGCCGGTTTCGCAAGCGCAGGCAAATAGTCTGCTCCAGAATCCCAAACTTGCAGACAAATTCAATGACGAAGGATCGAACTTCCTGGCGCGTATCGAGGTGACCGCCGACCCGGCGAATAGCAGCGGCTTCGACTGGTGGTTCGGCACCGGCCCGGACTTCCAGATCAAGACCGGTACACTCACCAATGTCGAGGTTGTGGTCAGGGAGCAACCACCAGTCTCTCTGATCGTGCCCGCGATACGAAGCCTTCTCGGCGCATAAATGCTCCTGAAACGTGGGAAACCCGGCGGACTGTCACGCCGCCGCGTGCGGACGCCGCTGGTGATCCAGATGGAGGCCGTTGAGTGCGGCGCCGCCAGTCTCGGCATGGTGTTGGGCCATTTTGGCCGGCATGTGAGCCTGGATGTGCTCCGCGTACAGTGCGGTGTGTCGCGGGACGGAAGCAACGCTGCCAATGTCCTCAAAGTTGCCCGTCAATATGGGTGCCAGACCCGAGGTATGCGCACCACGGCCGACGAGGTCTTGAAAGGCCCCTTCCCCGTCATTCTATTCTGGAACTTTAGCCACTTCCTGGTCTTGGAGGGCGCGTCGAAGGATCGCGCCTACTTGAACGACCCCGCCGTCGGACGCCGCGCCGTGCCCTTTTCGGAGTTTGAGAAAAGCTTCTCCGGTGTGGCGCTGGCGATTGAGCCCGGTGACGGATTCGAACGCGGCGGAAAGCGCAGTAAGCCGATTGCCGAAATACTACATCAAGCGGCAGACTACCGGGTTCAACTCGCTTTCGTCATTCTTATTGGCATTCTGATCGTCCTGCCGAGCTTTACAATTCCTAACTTTGCCGGGGTTTTTGTCGAGAACATCTTGCTGGACGGCCAGAAGCGCTGGCTTAGACCTCTGATACTGGCGCTCTTGCTCGCAATTTCCTTCCAGTTACTGCTGTCGTGGCTGAAGTTTGCCACTCTGTGGCGTATCGGCACGCACATGACGGCTAACAAGACCACGAAGTTCCTCTGGCACGTGCTCCGATTGCCGTCGCAGTTCTTTGCGTTGCGATATCAGGGTGACATTGCCAGCCGTATCTCCAGCGTGGACACGGTTTCCCAGCTTATTTCGTCGCAGATTGGGGTCGCGATATTCAATCTGTTCAGTGCGGCGATACTGTTCGTTCTGATGATCATGCTAGAGCCGGTACTCGCCGTCGTGGCGATCGTTGGCGCGCTGACAAATCTGGTCGTCTTACGATTGTTTCACCGGGCGCGGTTTGAATCGTCGGTTCGGTTGAGTGTCGACCAGGGCAAGCTGTTTGCAGCCAGCCACATCGGCTTGAAGGCGATCGAAACGTTGAAATCGACGGGTGGCGAAGACGATTTCTTCGGGAAGTGGGCGGGCTATCATGCACGCGCGCTGATGTCGGAGCAATCGGTTGCACGGCTGGATCAGCTATCGGCACTGATGCCCGCCTTTGTTGTCACCATGACGACCGCGCTGGCGCTTTGGGTCGGTGGCGAGCGGGTGATTGACTCGGCGCTAACGTTAGGTGCCCTGATTGCGTTTCAGGCGCTATTCGCCGCCGTTTCCGAACCAGTGCAGCAGATGGTCAACACGGTCGGCCAAACGCAGCAGGCGGCCGCAAACCTTACGCGGATCGACGATGTACTGAAGCATCAGGTCGATTGGCGGCACACGTCCGATGGTGAGCGGCAGCCACTGCCGCAAGGCGGGCCGGCTGCTTTGCGGCTGGAGAACGTCTCCTTTGGCTACAACCGGCAGGCGCCGGCCATGGTCGAGAACTTCAACCTGACCATCGACCGCGGTGGCTGGACGGCGTTGGTCGGGGCCTCGGGGTGCGGCAAATCGACTCTCGGCAAGCTGGCCAGCGGCCTGTTCCAACCTTGGGACGGTTCGATTCAGATCAATGGCGTGGACATCAGGAGTATTGACCGGCAAAGCCTGGCCGATACTGTTGGCTTCGTCGACCAAGACATTGTGCTCTTCGAGGGTACATTTCGGGAAAACCTGACCCTATGGGACCCAAGTGTTACTGAGGACGATCTAGTCGCGGCGGCCGAGACGGCGCAGATTGTTGATCTTCTATCCGCCAATGCCGAGGGTATTGACGCGCGGGTCGAGGAGAACGGCCGCAATCTGAGCGGTGGCGAGCGTCAAAGGGTCGAAATCGCGCGGGCGATCGTGCGGTCGCCGTCCCTGCTGATCATGGACGAAGCGACGTCGGCACTGGATCCGATCACCGAACTGCGGATCATGGAAGCGCTAAAGAGGCGAATGATCTCCTGCCTTCTCGTCGCCCACCGCCTGAGTACTATCCGCGACTGCGATGAAATCATCGTCCTGGACAAGGGGCGGGTGGTGGAGCGCGGTAGCCATGACGAACTCATGGCGTTAGACGGTGCCTACCACCGGCTCATCCGCGCGGGCGAAACCGGATGACCGCGGAACTTGCGACCGTCTACCAGCGTGTTTCGTCGATCGCCGGCGGTTCCCCCTTGGTGCAGCCGGTTGGTCAGCACCACCATGCACTGGTTCGAGCCGTCGGCATGATAGGTGCCCATGACGGTTTCCAGGTAAACCAGAAAATCGCGGGGATCGGCGGCGAAACCGTTGGCGAGGCGCTGCGGCGTCTGGCGTTGCTTTCGGGATTCCGATATCGGCAGGTCAATGTCGACGGGAACTGGTGGAAGGAGGAAGGTCCATCGCTTCTTGTTACGCATGGCCCCGACAACACGCCACTCGCCGTCATCCGTGACCGAAACGCCTGCTTCGTCCAGGACCCGCAAAGCGGTGTTTTGACGCCGATGACGCGGACAATTGCGGAACAAGTCGCCGATGTCGGTTTCCAGATCTATCCCGGCTTCCATGGGCCCCTCACCGCCCGAACCTTCGTCGACTTTGCCATGCGCCATGCGAAGGGCGAACTCTTGGCCTTGGTCGGGGCGGCCGGCCTCGCGACGATCATCGCGCTGATCGTGCCGATCGCGACCAGCGTCGTTGTTTCGAAGGCGATCCCCGACGGCCGCACACCCCTGATGATCGAGATGGCGGCACTGGTCGCGGCTGGCGCGTGCGGAATTCTAGCCTTGGGGGCCGTGCGTTCGTTGCTGACAATCCGACTGGAGTCTCTCGTCAACATGCGGCTGCAGGCGGCGATCTGGGACCGCGTGCTGCGGCTACCTTCTACATTCTTCCGCCAGTATTCATCCGGGGACCTGGTCCGCCGCGTCCTGGCGATTGACGAAGCCCGGCAACTCCTGACCGGGCAGGTGTTGGGCGGTGTGCTCAGCGGCCTGTTCTCTGTCGTCAGCTTCACCCTGATGCTGTTCTATGACCGGCGTCTCGCCATTTTTGGAGTCGGCTATGCAGCGGTTGTCGCGATCATACTCTGCGTGTTGGCTTGGATGCAGATCAAGCACGTCAAGGCGTACCGGCTCGCGCAAGGCGAGGTCACAAGCAGCGTCTTCGGCCTTCTTGCCGGCATTAACAAGCTGCGACTGGCTGCGGCGGAGGAGCGCGGTCTGCTGCAATGGTCGACACCCTTCTCTCACCAACAACGGGCGGTTTGGCAGTACACGCGGTTGCAGACTCTGCAGAACACATTCATCGGCATCATAGGTCCGCTGGGGATCGCCGGCGCGATTGTCGTGGCCGGGATGCGGGCCGAGGCGGTAAGTCTTGGCGCGTTTACGGCATTCAACGCGGCGTTCGGTCAGTTTATCGCCGCCATCGGGACCTTCGGCACGTCATTGAACGCGCTGGTCTCCATTGCACCGCTGATCGATCGGGCTGCTCCGGTCCTACGAGCCAAGCCGGAGGTCGAGGAAGCGGCCGCCGATCCCGGACAGCTGGCCGGCGCGTTCGCGTTTCGCAATGTGAGTTTTCGCTATAGCAGTGACGGTCCGCTCGTTGTCGATAACGTTAGCTTCAGCGTGGAGCCCGGCGAGTTTGTCGCTCTGGTCGGAGGCTCAGGGGCGGGCAAGTCGACAGTTCTACGGCTGCTACTCGGTTTTGAACGGCCGACATCGGGCACTGTCTACTACGACAACCACGACCTGGCACGCCTTGATTCCAGATTGGTCCGGCATCAGGTCGGGACGGTCCTGCAATCCGCCAGCCTGCTGCCCGGCTCGCTTTACCACAACATTGCCGGTAGCCGTGTCCTCACGGACGAAGAGGTTATGGAGGCTGCGCGCAAAGCGGCGATCGGGGACGAGATATCCCTGCTGCCGATGGGGCTCGACACGTTCATATCGGAGGATGCCGGAACAATTTCCGGCGGCCAGAAGCAGCGCATCGTCATTGCTCGCGCGCTCGCCGGCAATCCCAAGATTGTTCTGCTAGATGAGGCGACCAGTGCCCTCGACAACTACACCCAATCCGTCGTGCAGAAGAGCATTGGCAGCCTCAACGTCAGCCGATTGGTCATTGCCCACCGCTTAAGCACGATACGCTACGCCGACCGGATCCTGGTCCTGGACCGCGGCAAGATCGCCGAAAGTGGAAACTACGACGAGCTAATGGCCCGTGAAGGTGCCTTCTACAACCTGGCCAAGCGCCAACTCGCCTAAGGAAGTAACGATGCAAGCCCCACTCGATATGACCAACCCGAGCCGCACACAGTCTTTTGTGCAATCCGTTGACAGTTGGGATCGCGTCCTGTCGCCGCAGGCGGGCTTCATGGCCCAGGCCGACATCGAGGCGCTCGACCGGTTGCCGGGCTGGCGCGAGGCGGTGTCCGTCGTGGATATGGGATGTGGAAACGGCGACTACATTGCTCATGTTAAGGCCCGCTACCCGGACAAGGAGTGTTTCGGGATGGACTATTCGCCGGGACTGGTCGATATCGCCGCCAAGCGACATGCAGGGACAGGCATTGCATTCACCTGTGAAGACATCGTCACGGTCGAGCCGAGCCGGACCTACGATTTCGTACTGCTCAGGCTCGTCGTTCAGCACCTTGATAAGGACCTCGGAACCTTCTTCCGGAACTTGCATCGGTTCTGCAACGAGCGAACGCGCGTCGTGATCATTGAGCCGAACGGCACAGCCGAGGAACCCGCGCTCGAGCCGGAGATGGAACGCATGCGTGATTTATGGCGGCTGCACGGTGCCTTCTGCATGCTCACCGGGAAGATCAGGGCCTTGGTCTACACCACCACCGACGTCCGCTTGCTTACCGGGCGATCCTGGGCGCTCGAGCGGCACGAAGAGGTCAGATCGACCTTTCCGAGGTCAAGCTGGGATGGTCTCGACATCGAGGGCTTGATCAATGGCTGGGTCGACGTCATTGCCAGCTATAACTCCATCCGGTTCGACTATGATGCACTCCGCGCCGACGTGGCGAAGTGGGTGCAAACGGACGGTATGGAGTTGCGGGTCGACTTCAACCTGTGGTCCGTCCGGAGCTTGTTGCATAACGACGAGACCGAGGCCAAGCCCGCCAGCTAAGGCGCTTCAGGCTGGGCGGCTGCCAAAGCCGAATTCAGCGATGCTGGTTTCTTCCCATGAGGAGGCATTGGTGGCGGCGGTGAACAAGCGGGGATCGCCGGATCCCACAGCGGCGCCATTGAGTCCCATGTCGGTGCACACCAGATAGAGGCACTGCAGCACCACGCCGGCGTTCATCAGCGAGATCTTGTAGGCGATCCCCTCGTACTTCCAGGCAAGCCTGGGGAGACGCGAGGACAGGACGACCAGGCACTGCGGCGGCAGGTCTTGCTGGCACCAGGCCGTGGCGGCTCCGGCGAGCATCTGCTGCGCGGCGGCGTCACCGGTGGCCAGCCGGACCAGCGCGTGTTCGTCACCGCGGTAGTGGTAGAACCCGTCGGCGAGTCCGTCACAGGCGCCCACGGCAACGTAGAACTCCAGTTCGTGGAGTGCGCCGCCGGACGGATAGGGCCGACGCAACATTTCCTGCGCCGGCGCGGGAATGGTCTCGCGGATGCGGGCGACGCGGTACAGGAGTTCGGCGACTTGGTCCCGGGTGACAGGTGGATCACCCATCTCGCGCCGGGAGCGCCGTTCCTCCATGATGTCCAGGAGCGGCCGACTTGCCGCCGGCGGGGGGGCGCCCAGCGGGATCGCTTCCCCGGGATGGGGCGGCCGTATCGCCGGAGGCGACGGGAACCGGTCTTGGAAGCGATAGGTGCCGCCATGCTGACCAAGATCGTCGTTCCGCCTGGCGCGATCGTGAAACAACCGGTCGTGGAACTCCCAGGATTGCCGGGCCTCGGTCTCCTCCACCTCGGCATTCTCAAGGAACTTGAACTGCGTGAGCAAGCCGAGGACCGCCGCGGCCGGCGTGCCGGTCTCCGGCGCGACGGGCCGCCTCGCATCGTTCAGCCAGCCGACCAGGTCTGGGCTGTGGAGATAGACAACGCAGGGCGCGTCCGGGCACTCCAGCACCAGATCCTCATCACGCCGGCGGAGGTAGGCAAAACGCGAAAGCTGCCAGCGGCCGCCGACGGCGGGAACCGGTATGTTAAAGTCCTCGATGCGCGGTACCAGGGTGGCGAGAACCTCATCGTCACAGCGGATGTCGGCGAACAGCAGGCCGTGCCGGCGCATTCGGCTCAAATAGTAGTGCAACAGCGCGTCCGCGTAGTCGATGTCACCCAGTCCGCCGAGCAATGCTTCCTTGTCGGCGCCATCACGAAGACGGAGTAGTGCCTGGGTGAGTTCAGATGACGGCGAGCGCAGAACCAAGGGCTGCCCGTCGTCCACCGTCAGAGTAAGCGTCCCATCGGAGCGGTCCGCCAAGCTGACGCCGGCGCGAAAACGCCAGTCGATCGCCACGTTCGCCGTCATCGATCCGTCCTCAGAGAAAGAACGGAATGGGGTTCAGATCCGCTTCCCGGTTTGCTTTGTCGAGCCAGCCGAGCGCGACCGGCGCGTCGTAAAGACGGCCTGGTGCCAACCGGGCCCAGAAATGCCGCAGACCCGGCACGACCACGCGCGCGGTGGGGAAGCCGACATCCGAACGGGTGTGATCGAGCACCAGAGTCTCGTGACCAAGTTCGCGCAGCCGTTCGACGCAGCGGCGGATATCGGTGGACACATCGTCGCTACCGCGATCTTCGACACTGCTCCAATCCGCCTCGCTGCCTTCAAGTGGCACGACATACGGCTGGTTTTCGATATTCGCGTCGGTCAGCCATCGTGCCATCTCCCGATCCGACGGCAACTGTGCCTGCGGGTCGTCGACGCCGTCGCAGTAGATCTGGTTGAGCTCGGACAAGGCACGGGAGATGGCCAGCCGCGGCTCGAGATGGCAGCCTAATGCAGCCAGAATGCCGCCGCCGTCACGCCGCCGCCAACTGACAGCGAGCGCAACCGGCACGCCAAGATCGGTCCGCAGGTCGATCACATGCAGCTGGCGGTCGCGGTTGTCGTACAACTGCTGCATCGCATCGAAGAAAGGTTGCCGGAAGGCCGTTAGGTCGATCGACGGGCGCTGCACCCGGTTGTACCACCAGAGTGCGCACGCATCCCGCTCAATCAGTTCGAACAGGCCCTGCAGAATAGCCTCCTCCAGGGTGTTGCCCGAGGCACAACCGTTGGAACATGCCAACGCGAACCGGGGAACGTTCGAGCGAGCCGCGGGGTCGTAGCCAAAGTAGCATTGCGCGGTGGAGATCCAGCGGGTCCTACTGTGGGATAACGACCACAGCGGTGTCCAATCTATGGCCTGGTCCGGGTCGAAGGGTTCGGGAACCCAGTTGAAACCGTCACCGTTCCGTTCGTTTCGTTCCTTGCGCTCGGCGTATTGGCGGGCGCTGAACAGCAGTACCTCCCGAGGATCGACCGCATCGGCACCGAGTTCCGAGAGCCTGGCCTTGCGACGCGGCACATCGTCGAAGAATCCGGCGGAATAGCGCTCGACCGCTTCGGCTAGGCAACTGACTTTGGCCTGAACATCCGTCTCGCCTTTGCCCACCGCACCGTTGGCCTTGCCCAGCAACCGGTTCTTTGCGGACGAGAGCCCCCCTGGTCCCCATGTCTGCTGCGTGATGTAGACGTGGACGTCCGGCGCCGCAGGCACTTTCTCGATGCCAGGGATAATGCCGGTGATCGGGCTGACCAGCCGGTCGAGGCGCGCCAGGCTCTTCTCGGGCGGTACGGTCCGGTGCCCACCGTCCACCGTGTAACGCTTCGGATTCGGCGTCAGTTCGACGGGCTCGGTTTGCCCGCCTGTGCCATTCGCACGGCCGGGAGATGGCGGTAGGGAGTGAACTTGTGTCTCCATGCTGTCCGTGTCGAAGGTCCATATCGACCCATCGATCGCCGGCGGGATGTCGCCATTGGCCGCGCGAACCACCATCATCGCGGCTAACGCCAGCCCCAGTGCAGTGGTTTCCGGCGTCGACACCGTCGGCATCACTGGGAATGCCACCCCCGTGCCGAGCACAATCGAATCCGGTCGGCGGTGGGTCCGCAGGCGTTCCAGCAGCGCGGGCCAGTCGGGCGGGTCTTCCAGACCGCAGAACGGGCCGAGCCAGACTAAGACGCCCTGCGGCCGGACCGGCAACACGGTGCGCCCTTCGGCGCGGGCGGTGCCGATCAGGGCCGCAAGTTCGGGCCGGAGATAGTCGTCGACCAGGCAGACCTCGAGCGGCGCGCCGTCGCCGACGACCTCGACAGATTGGGTCAGATGTGCGGCAAGCGCCGCGCGGGTTCCATCGGGGATACCGAGCGTGGAGATTGTCACCCGTGCCGCCGCGGCGGTCCCGGTGGTTTGGTCCTTACTATTGGCGAGCTGCCAGGTCGGCCATGGTGCAAGCCCGTCTGGCGGCATCTCAACCGTGTAGCCGCCCGCGCGCAGCTTCTCGAGGGCGAAATAAGCCATTTCCGGTGACAGCTTGCCGTCGACGCCGGCGACAATCTGACCCGCATCCTTGGTACCATCGAGCAGCGGGGCGAGCGTCGCATAGGCACCGCCGCGCAGAGCGAACCGCTGGGTTTCGCCGATCAGTGCGACCTCGCCCTCGCCGAGCACGTGGGCCCGAAGATGTGGCTTGAACCCCACCCGCCGCCTGCCGGCGGCCTCGGGCCCATCCAAGGCGGTCATGGATAGTACCGCGCAGTCGCGGGTTTTTGTTTTCCACCGGCCAGGTTCTGCAGATCCTCGTCGGACAAGTCGCCGGCTTGTGATGGTGCCGCCGGCAGCACCATGTGCATCGTGTCGGCGGTGTTCTCGACGATCTTCAGATTCAGTCCCGCCGGCAGGTCGACGCCGTAGCCGGCCAGCACCGTCTTCGGGTCGTCTAGTAGTTGTGCCTTGAAATCCGGGTCGGACCAGGCGCGGGCGATCACTTGGGCTCTATCCACTGTTAAGGACTCCGTTGATTCGGTTAGCCTCGCGACGGGGCAGGTTGTCGACGTGTCCACAGACACTGTCGCATTTTGCGGTCTTAGGCGCAGTAGAGTACGCTTTGAGAGTAGCAGCTGTTGTTTTTCTTGCCGCCGGCTAGGTTCTGCAGATCCTCGTCCGACAACTCGCTAGCCTGTGACGGCTTCGCCGGCAGTACGATATGAATCGTGTCGGCGGTGTTCTCGACGATCTTCAAGTTCAGCCCCGCCGGCAGGTCGACGCCGTAACCGGCTAGCACCGTCTTCGGATCGTTCAATAGCTGCGCCCTGAAATCCGGGTCGGACCAGGCGCGGGCGATCACTTGGGCGGTATCCATTGCTGTTGCTCCTTCTTAGGATGTTTCGTGGGTCCCGACTCTAGCCGGGGCGTGCCGTTCGCCAGGGCTGAGCCCCTCAAGTTGGTTGTCCTGCGTCTCACACGCATCCGGGGGGGGCACCATAGTGTTTTACGATGCCTTCCATAGGGTTCTTCGCCTTCTTTCCACCGGCGAGGTTTTGCAGGTCCTCGTCCGACAAGTCGCCGGCTTGTGATGGCACCGCCGGCAGCACCACATGCATCGTGTCGGCGGTGTTCTCGACGATCTTCAGGTTCAGTCCGGTCGGCAGGTCGATGCCGTAACCGGCCAGCACCGTCTTTGGGTCGTCCAGGAGTTGTGCCTTGAAATCCGGGTCGGACCAGGCGCGGGCGATCACTTGGGCACTATCCACTGTTCTAACTCCATTGATTCAGCCAACGGGCATGAAGCATCACATCGTCGACCTGTCCGCAGGCCGCCGTCAGCACTGAGCACACAATCGGTGCACACAGCGCCTTCTGTTGCGTCTTTCCGCTCAAGGACAGGGAGGGACCGGCATGGCGTAGTCAGAACTGTCCCAACCTTTCGAGATTAGCGGTGACGAAACTCCTTTTTTCCCGCCAGCCAGGCTTTGCAGATCCTCGTCTGACAAGTCACCGGCCTGCGATGGCGTTGCGGGCAGCACCATATGAAACGTGTCAGCAGTGTTCTCGACGATCCTCAGGTTCAGTCCCGCTGGCACGTCGACGCCGTAGCCGGCCAGCACCGTCTTCGGGTCTCTTAGGAGTTGGGCCTTGAAATCCGGGTCGGACCAGGCGCGGGCGATAACTTGGGCGGTATCCATTGCTGTTGCTCCTTTCTCGCTGTTTCGTTGGGCGTTTCGTGCGGCCCCAACTCTAGCGAGGGTGCGCCCTTCGCCAAGGGCTGAGCGTCTCAAGTTTGTAGTCTCTCCGTCTCACGCCCTACGCCAACGGGATAGTCGGCAAGGCGTTGCCTTTCATTCAGGCGGGCCGAGACTCGGGGCGTCGGGAACGCACGAGACGTCGGGTTGTCATGTCACCGACCTGTCCGCGGCTATCGGGAACTCCGAGCCCCAGAACCGATCTATGGCGCTACTGTTGCGTCTTGTTGCTTCGGGAGAGACAGCTCTTCGCCGCCTGCGCTCAAACAGATGGAGCGGATGGAGCAGACCCGCACAATACTTCCTTCGCCTTCTTCTTCCCGCCGGCCAGGTTCTGCAGATCCTCGTCCGACAAGTCGCCGGCTTCTGATGTCACTGCCGACAGCACCATATGGAACGTGTCGGCGGTGTTCTCGACAATCTTCAGGTTTAGTCCCGCCGGCAGGTCCGGCCGTCGCCGGCCAGCACAGCCTTCGGGTCGTTCAACAACTGCACCTTGAAGTTCGGGTCGGACCAGGCCCGGGCGATACTTGGGCTCTACATCTGACGGCCAATATCCGACGCTGCGCAGTTAAACATGATAGCTTCTCCCTTTTTCTTCCCGCCCGCGAGGTTTTGCAGGGCCTCGTCTGACAACTCTCCGGCTTGGGACGGCGTCGCCGGAAGCACCATGTGGACCGTTTCTGCGGTGTTCTCGACGACCTTGAGTTCCAGCCCCGCCGGCAGGTCGATCCCGTAGCCAGCCAGGGCCACCTTCGGGTCGTTCAACAACTGCGCCTTGAAGTCCGGGTCGGACCAGGCGCGGGCGATAACTTGAGCGGTATCCATTGCTATTGCTCCTTGCTTGGTGCGGCGCGCCGCCGCTGGCAGTGCCGTGCGCGACGAGGGCGAGGCCAACGACCTCGCGTCCTTACCTGACCGTCGCTGCGATGACGCCATCGTTGTTCATCAGACGCGGCTGATTGGCCGCGCGGGTCGCCGCGGAGAAACTGATGCTCAAACATGCATGCTGCTCGCCGCAACGAGGGGGGGCCGGTTCAAGGAGCCGGCGGAGCATAGGCAAGGTCGAAGGTAGGCCTCTTCTTCCCACCGGCGAGTGTCTCCAAATCTGCGTCTGACAAGTCGCCGGCCTGCGATGGCGTGGCAGGTAGCACGAAGTGGATCGTGTCCGCGGTGTTCTCGACTATCTTCAGGTTTAGTCCAGTCGGCAGGTCGATGCCGTAGCCGACCAGCACCACCTTCGGATCGCTTAACAGTCGCGCCTTAAAATCCGGGTCGGACCAGGCGCGGGCGATGACTTGGGCACTGTCCATTGCTGTTGCTCCTTCTTTGGGTGTTTCGTGCGGTCCCAACTCTAGCGAGGGCGCGACTATCGCCAAGGGTTGAGCGTCTCAAGTTTGTAGTCGCTGCGTCACACGCCGACCTCGGCGGGGATGGGCAGGTCGGGGCGAAGCGTTGGGTTTCACCGGTCAGTACGACCTCTCCTTCGGAGACACCATGGCCCGCAAACCGTGGTCTGATCTCGCCTGCGGTGGTACGCGTGCGTCGATCGCGCGGTGTCATCCTATGCGCTGAAGGATACGGCCATGTATTCTGTCTGCGCCTACCAAGACGTTTCGGGGTTTAACCCCTTCTTCCCGCCGGCTAGATTCTGCAGATCCCCGTCCGACAGTACGCTGGCCTGCGACGGGGTAGCAGGCAGCACGATGTGGATCGTGTCGGCGGTGTTCTCGACGATCTTCAGGGTCAGTCCCGCCGGCAGGTCGACGCCGTAGCCGGCCAGCACAGTCTTCGGATCATTCAACAACTGCGCCTTGAAGTCTGGATCGGACCAGGCGCGCGCGATGACTTGGGCACTATCCATTGTTCGGGGCTCCGTTGATTCGGTTCAAATGCAATTCCGCTCGATCAGGTCCACCGACTCGCTTTTGCCTTGGCCGGTTTTCCCGCCGGCGAGGTTCTGCAGATCATCGTCCCACAGACTGTCCACTTGCGACGGCGTGGCCGGCAGCACGATATGGATCGTGTCGGCGGTGTTCTCGACGATCTTCAGGTTCAGTCCCGCCGGCAGGTCGATGCCGTAACCTGCCAGAGCGGCCTTGGGGTCGTTCAACAACTGCGCCTTGAAGTCCGGGTCGGACCAGGCGCGGGCGATAACTTGGGCTGTGTCCATTGCTCAGGCTCCCTCGATTCGGTTAGGCGCACAAAAGCATCGGGTCATCTTCCGATCGGCCGGCTGTCGGGACACCGAGGCGACAACCGATCCACCACAGCGCTTCTGTTGCGCTTTGCCGCTCAGATAGTGCCGGCGTAGCGGCGGTCTTGTTCGGGTGTCAGTGTGGTTTTTCCGCCGGCGAGGTTCTGCAGATCCTCGTCTGACAAGTCGCCGGCTTGCGAAGGCGTCGCCGGCAGGACTATGTGGATCGTGTCCGTGGTGTTCTCAACGATCTTCAGGTTCAGTCCCGCCGGTAGGTCGACGCCGTAACCAACCAGGGCGGCCCTGGGATCATTCAACAACCGCGCCTTGAAATCCGGGTCGGACCAGGCGCGGGCGATAACTTGGGCTCTATCCATGGCCGTTGCTCCCTGATTGCTCAGTCAGTTGGTATGATTATCCCGACGCACCCGCCTTGTTCCGCCCACTGATCTGCCATCTTCTTCTTCCCGCCAGCGAGGTTTTGCAGGTCCTCGTCCGACAAGTCGCCGGCTTGTGATGGCACCGCCGGCAGCACGATATGCATGGTGTCGGCGGTGTTCTCGACAATCTTGATGTCCAGTCCCGCCGGCACGTCAACGCCGTAGCCGGCCAGTACCGTCTTGGGGTCGTTCAACAGTTGCACCTTAAAGTCCGGGTCGGACCAGGCACGGGCGATAACTTGGGCTCTATCCATTTTTCAGCACTCCCATTGGTTCGGCCAACGCACACGGACGGCTGAGGTCGTTGACGCGTCCGTGTCTTGCTTTTTCAGACGGGTGTGACCCAGGTATCCGGAGCTCCGGGTTCGTGGTGGAACGGGTTCCATCCACCTCCCTTCTTCCCGCCGGCCAGGTTCTGCAGATCCCCATCGGACAACTCGCCGGCCTTTGATGGCGTCGCTGGTAGCACGATGTGGATTGTGTCGGCGGTGTTCTCGACGATCTTCAGGTTCAGTCCCACCGGCAGGTCAATGCCATGTCCGGCCAGGACCGTCTTGGGGTCGTTCAACAGTTGCGCCTTGAAGTCCGGGTCGGACCAGGCGCGGGCGATAACTTGGGCTGTATCCACTTCGATTCCTCTCCAAGGTTCTCTCACAACAACCAACAACAGGTTGGGATCTGATAGCGGCCTAGTAGGGCACGTAGGGCACCCCCCTATTCATGCAATCCTCGGCGAGATCCACATAGCCTCCCTTCTTCCCGCCGGCGAGGTTCTGCAGATCCGCGTCTGACAAGTCGCCGGCCTGCGACGGTGTCGCCGGCAGCACCATATGGAACGTGTTGGCGGTGTTCTCGACGATCTTCAGGTTCAGCCCTGCCGGCAGATCGATGCCGTAGCTGGCTACGGCCGCCTTAGGGTCGTTCAATAACTTGGCCTTGAAATCCGGGTCGGACCAGGCGCGGGCGATAACTTGGGCTCTATCCATTGTTCAGAACTCCGCTGATTTGGTTCACGCAAGATGCGCCAGTTGGTCAGGGAACGCCGAGCAAACAACCAGCGCTCCTGTTGCGTGTTGCAGTCTTAGACCGTGGGCGCTTCTCCGGTCTTCTGCTTCCCGCCGGCCAGGTTCTGCAGATCGTCGTCTGACAAGTCGCCAGCTTGTGACGGCTCCGCCGGCAGCACGATGTGCATCGTGTCGGCGGTGTTCTCGACAATCTTCAGGTCCAGTCCCGCCGGCAGGTCGATGCCGTAGCCGACGAGAGTCGCCTTGGGATCATTCAACAACTGTGCCTTGAAGTCCGGATCGGACCAGGCGCGGGCAATAATCTGCGCACTATCCATTGTTATGGCTCCTTGCTTGCTGGCTTGTTCGGGCGTTTCGCCCGGTCACTACTCTAGACAGGCCGTACCCTTCGCCAAGGGCTGAGCGTCTCAAGTTTGTAGTCGCTGCGTCTCACGCCGGTGCGGGGCGGGAACGTTCAGCTCCGGGCGGAGCATCGCTTGCCAATGGGCTTCAGATTGTACAGAAGCAAATCTTGGCAGAGATGTCCTTGCCGCCGGCCAGGTTCTGCAGATCCTCGTCCGACAACTCGCTGGCCTGTGACGGCTTCGCCGGCAGCACGATATGGAACGTGTCGGCGGTGTTCTCGACAATCTTCAGGTCCAACCCGGCCGGTAGGTCAATGCCGTAACCGGATATGGCCGTCTTGGGGTCACTTAACAGCTGCGCCTTGAAGTCCGGGTCGGACCAGGCGCGGGCGATAACTTGGGCTGTATCCATGGCTGTTGCTCCTTGCTCGCTCAGCTCTTCAGGCGGTTTTCGCGCGGCGCGCGTGGTCCTTACCCTAGCGGGGGCGTGCCCCTCGCCAAGGGCTGAGCGTCTCAAGTTTGTAGTCGCTGCGTCTCACGCAGGTGTGGGCGGGGATGGTCAGGTCGGCGAAGCGTCGCCCTTCCTCAGCCGCGTCGGGTCTCGCGAGGGCGTCGGAGACGGACTATCGCTAGCGAGGCGTTCCGGTTGCCGACCGGCGATCGCGGAGAAGCCGCATGATCGGGTGGTCGTCGTCTGAAACATTGCGGCCATCCCGCGCCGGCGCGCCGTCCAGGCAATCGGATGGCGAGATCCCGAACGATGCCCGAAAACTGCGGCGGAAATTGCCTGGATCGTCAAAGCCCCAGCGCTCCGCCACCCGGCGCACCGTGCCGGCTTCCCGTTTGCCCTTGGCAAGTTCAGCGAAGCATTTGTTCAGCCGCTCGCTTTTGACGAACTGTTCGATGCCGCCGCCAAGGGTGCGGTAGAGCGTAGCCCGCGACATGCCGACATCACGGCAAATCCGGTCGATATCAAGGGCACCTGGACCAAGATTGCGCCGGATATGCTCTTCGATCAGAGCGCGTCGGGACCCGTCCTGCGCCGGGTCCCGCTCCCAGTCGCGCTGGCCCAACAGGCAGGTGCGAACCATCCCGATGACGGTCGTTCCGAGCAACTCCGTCTCCGGCGACGGACCGCGGCGCAGCGCCTCAACAAATAGCTGCAGGCTGAGCGACAGCAACCGGCCGCGGCTTGAGTCGATCGGGAGCGCTAGATAGGCGGGGTGTTTCGAGGGGTCGTAGCCGACTTCCGAGTGGGGAATCTGAACGCCAATGCCCTCGACGTCCTTAGCAATCCCGGTGTAGCTCCGCGACCAGTCCATCAGATGGACAATGGCGGGGTTGACAAGTGTCGCGTGCTGGCCAGCAGACAGGCCGCGCGTGCACCCGCGCGAGTAAGTCTCGAGCAAGACAAACTCAGTGTCGAATTCGGTGATCCGCCGTGGATTCCGATCCATTATCTGGTCGGAGAATTTGACCTCCGTCGCGACCAGATTGGCATGCGGCAGAAACGTGACGTCTGTTAGGAACTCGTCTCTGGGCGTGAGCAGCCTTACTTCAAAAAACGGGCGCGCATGGTCGAGATATGTGTCGATGTCGTAGGGCATGGCCGGGGGCGTTGCTCGTTTCGGCACCATATTGCACGCGTCCCGTCCACCTGACAAAACCTTTGCGCTGTCTACGGCGGGTGAACTTCTACCTATTATAGTTCGCTTAGGTCATTGGCATTAAGCGCTGTGCATGCATGCTAACTGCCGCCGGCTGGTTCCGCGGAGTGCATGGGGGGGAGCCACCAGCGCCAGCCTTGTCTTAACATCGAAAACGAGTATTGGCGCGCCGGTACCCCCTCAGATTGGTCCTCCTTACACGACTTTGGCAGGCTGGTTTCCGGGCGACGCGACACCGGACATGCTCCAGCGGCTCGGGTGCGCTCGCTCGTATTGTCGAGGGTAAGGCACTTCGCAACCCAATTCGTGTGCAGCGACCCAGGGCCAGCGGGGATTGAAGAGCATCATACGGGCGACCCCGACCAGGTCGGCGAGTCCGGTTCGGAGGATGGACTCCGCTTGCCGCGGCTCGGTGATTTGCCCGACCGTGATCACCGGCATCTTCACTGCAGCCTTAACGGCCGCCGCGAAACCGGTTTGGTAACCGGGACCAACCTCGATGATTTGCTCGGGAGTCAGCCCGCCGCTCGAGACGTGAATATAATCGCAGCCCAACCCTTCCAGACACCGGGCGAGCTGCACGGTCTCTTCGACGGTCCACCCGCCCGCCGCCCAGTCGGTGGCTGAAACCCGGATTCCGACCGGCTTGTTGTCGGGCCAAGCCGCCCGCACGGCCTCGAAGACCTCCAGCACAAGCCGCATCCGGTTTTCCAGCGGGCCGCCGTATGCGTCGCCGCGCCGATTGGTGATCGGCGACAGGAACTGATGCAGCAAGTAGCCGTGCGCCGCGTGAATCTCGATCAGATCCGCGCCGGTCCTGTCAGCCCGCCGCGCCGCCTCCACAAACTTGTCGACGATCGCTCTGATGCCGCCAGGGTCGAGGGCCTTCGGCACGGGCCAATCCGGCTTGATCGGCACTGGCGACGGTGCGACCGCCTCGTAACCGCCCTCGTCCAGCGCTAACGGACCACCGCCGCGCCAATGCTCCTTGCTCGAAGCCTTGCGGCCGCCGTGGCAGAGCTGAATGCCGAAGCGGGTCGAACCATGTTGCTTAAAGAAGTCGACGATCCGTGCAATCGCCTGCGCCTGCTCGTCGGTGTACAGCGAGAGGCAAGTCGGCGCATTACGGGCCCGCGGCTCGACGTATGTAGACTCGGTGTTCACGAGCGCTGCGCCCGAGGCGGCAAACTGGCCAAGATGCATCAAATGCCAGTCCCCGGCCACGCCATCGTCGGCCGAAAACTGGGTCATCGACGGGACGACGATCCGGTTCTGCAAACGCAGACCGCGCAACTCGATCGGCTGAAACAGGCGGATCGCCACTAACGGCCTCCGCCTGTGTTGGGGCTGACCCGCAACTCTTTGACCAGACCCATCCCTTGTGGACTCTCGAACATGCGTTGACGCGTCCGCGCGATATGTAGCTCCATCGCTTCGCGGGCGCCTTGCGCGTTTCGGTCTCGGATATTCTCGTAGATCACGGAGTGCTCGCCATACACCGTTCGCAACAGCTCGGCCTGCTGCAGCAGGTTAAGACTGTGCGCCAAATTCATCCCGAACAAGACCTGCGTTCGCACGGACTCCAAGGTCAGTACGAAGAAGTGGTTCATCGACGCGCGCGCCACAGCCATATGGAAATTACTGTCGGCTTCGACCCCCTGCGCAACGTCCCGGACGGCCGGCTCGCCAGTCACCGAGTTGGCGATAATTCGTTCATGGGAACTCAGTGCATTCTCCAGCGCCTCCAGGGCCGCGCTGTCATGATGCAACGCCGCGAATTCCGCCGCGCCGCCTTCGAGTTTCGATCTGAATTCAAAGCATCGCCGAATATCCGCGATGCTCGACACTGGTGCAAATTGGAGCATGGCTTCGTTTGGTCGGCGCAGCACAAGTGTGCCGGAGCCCTGGCGCGACTGCACCAGTCCGTCTTCCCGCAGGCGGACAATGGCTTGGCGGACGACGGTACGTGATACGCCGAACTGTTTGGCAAGTTCGTGTTCAGTGGGCAGGTTCTTGTTGCGGGGATATGTGCTGTCGACAATACCCGAGAGCAGCGACGCATAGACCTTGTCGCTTAGTCGCGGAGAGCGTTCCTGCTCGACACTCATCCCTTTTGTCCGTTCGCTCATACGTCTCCCTGGCTTGCGGCCCGGTATCAAAATTAGACAAATTAAACGAATATGTGTTGACAAATAGACAAATCGAGCCCTATTGTCCAGACATATCTAGGGAGCTGGGTCGTCCAGCATGACCCGCGTTTCGGTCGGGTTTGGCGTGGACAACAACCAGCGCAAGTAGGGAGGTACACTCATCATGCGCATTCGCATGAATCTGTCGCGCCGGTTGGCAGTCACAGCCGCGGCGGCGGCCATCATGACTTCGGCCTCGTGGTCGGGTGCGTTGGCCCAGGATTTCGTGGCTATCAAGAGTGGGCCGCAGGGTGGCACTTTCAATCGCTGGACAAGTGCCGTCTCGGTGTTTCTCAACGATCTGATCGAGGGCTATCAATTCTCCTCCGAGGCATCGACGGGCGTGCCGGAAAACGTGCGAGCCGTCGGCACCGGCAGAGCGGAATTTGCCTTAGCCTACGCCAGCGACGTTCACCTCAGCTATCGTGGCGAAGGGGAATACGAGCAGGCGTACGCCGACCAGCGCGGACTGACCTTCCTGTTCTCGACGCTAGCGCACCTTGTTGTGCCTGCCGACAGTGACTTCGAGACTCTCGATGACATTCGGGGCAAGCGCGTGTCCCTGGGTGGGCCCGGTTCTGGATCCGCAGCGAACATAACCCTGCTGCTTGAGTGCGCTGGACTATTCGAAGAATTCGACCCGGTCTATCTGGGTAGCAAGAGCCCACAGGCACTCCAGAACGGTGAGATCGCCGGGTATCATTGGCACCCAGGTCTCGGCAATGCGATGGTTCGCGACACCGCGAACACCATGGACATCCGTTTTATCGACATGCATGGCCCGGCCACGGACTGCGGCTTCTACGAGCAGTACCCTTACTTCGGCAACTTGACCATTCCGGCCGGCGTCTACCCCGGTGTGGAGTCGGATACGCAGACAATCGGCACCGGGACCTTGCTCACGGCCCATGCAGATGTCCCGGCAGATCTCATTTACGATATGCTTAAGGCGCTCGACTCCGAAGAGGGGCGTAGCCAGATGGCCGGCGCGGTTGGCGAACTCGCCGTGAACGCATGGAACGAGGACACCGCCTTCAATTTTATGACCGTTCCATTGCATGAGGGCGCGGTCCGCTTCTGGAAAGAGAAGGGTGCCGACATACCCGAGCAGTTGATGGGCAAGTAGCCCTTACCAAAGTTCGTGCAGACCCCGGTGTCGACATGCGCCGGGGTCTACCCGCACCAAGGTCTACTTGCGCCCGCCGCCAGCTGGAACTCATCCCATGTCTGAAGCGCATGTCGACCACGAGGGCAAGCCAGCCCCCATGGAAATCAAGGCGCCGACGGCCGCGCTGAACTTGCCGCCCGCATGGAACTGGGTATTCCAAGCGGGTGCTGTCGGATTGGCGCTTTTCTCGCTATGGGCTGCTGGGCCCGGCATTCCCGAAGAACACCTGCACCTATCCGTCTATCTCGGCCTGACTTGGGTATTGGTCCTGATCATGTACCCGGAGCGGCGCGGCGCCTCGTTTGAGCCCCCGACAGGCCGCGATTGGCTGGCCGGATCTGCGCTGGCGGCTTGCGGGATCATCACGATCCTGCGCGCCGAACAGGTTGAGCAGGTCGGTCCGAACATCTTCGACTGGTCGGTGTGGGTCGTCGGCGCGCTCCTGGTGATTGCAGCGGTCTTCTTACGCAACGTCCGCAATCTGACGCTCATCATCCTGGCGTTGTTCGTGTTCATCCTGTTCGAGATCCAGTTCGATGAAGTGGTGCATCGCGCCGGAGCGTGGCACGCAACCGACTTCGGCCTGGCGCTTGCAGCAGTCGTGATTTCCATCGAGGTAGCGAGGCGCAGCATCGGTTGGTCAATTCCCATCATCGTCGTCTGTGGCCTCGTCTACGCACTATTTGGCCCGCTCTTTCCCGGTCCTTTCGCGCACCGGGGATCGTCGGTTTATCAGGTCGCCAACTTCCTGATGTACTCCTCGGAAGGGATCTTCGGCCTCATGACGTCGGTCATGGCCAACACGGTGATTGTCTTCATCTTCCTGGGCGCATTTATGGAACGATCCGGCATGGGGCGGTTCTTCATTGAGTTGCCGCTAGCAGTTGCTGGACGGACGGCCGGCGGGCCGGCCAAGGTCGCGGTCATGGCCTCGGCCGTTTTCGGCTCCATCAACGGTACCAGCCTTGCCAACATCGTTGCGACGGGCGCCTTCACCATCCCCTTGATGAAACGCGTTGGCTTCCGGCCGCATGTCGCTGGCGCGGTGGAGAACTCTGCCTCGCTAGGCGGACAGTTGTTGCCGCCCATCATGGGCTCTGGCGTGTTCATCATGGCCGAGATTACCGGCATCCCTTACGTCGAGATTATTGCGGTCGCTGCGGCACCTGCTCTTTTATACATGCTGTCGATCGGCTTCATCGTTCACTTCGAAGCCAAACGCAACGGCATCCGCGGCATGGAACCTGGAGAACTGCCGGCGCCGTTGCGAGTGCTGCGCAAGGGCTGGTTCCACCTCGTGCCCTTTGTCGTGCTGATCTGGCTGCTGCTGGAAGGCTTCTCGCCCGAATGGTGTGCGGCAATGGCGATCGTCTCGATCATCGGCATCAACTGGGCCCGCGTCCTGTTGGCGGCGGTGCAACCGGCCAGGTGGGCTATGCCGGAGCACAGGCTGGACCTCCGAGGTATCAAGGACGCGCTTGTCCTGGGTTCGCGAAATTCGTTGGTGGTCGGTGCGGTCGCTGCAGCCGTCGGTGTACTGATTGGCGTCCTGCTCCTGACCGGTCTGCCACTAAAGATCGGCAACATGATCGTTACGATTGCTGACGGGCAGTTGCTGATTGCGCTGGTGATGGTCGCGCTAGCTTCCCTTGTGCTCGGTATGGCCCTCCCTATTACGATTTCCTATTTGCTTATCATCGTGCTTGCCGGCCCAGCGCTGGTGGACATGGGCGTGGCCCTGATTGCCGCACATATGATCGTGTTTTGGTTGAGCCAAGACTCAAACATCACACCGCCTGTCTGTATCGGCGCCTACGTCGCCGCATCGATCGCGGTGGCCGATCCCTGGAAGACCGGCTGGGCAAGCTTCCGCTTTGCCAAGATGCTCTACGTCGTACCGCTGTTATTCGCCTACACGCCCTTGCTGACCGGGACCGCCCAGGAAATCGCCTGGATCGTGTTAACCGCCACGGCGGGGACCTATGCGTTCAGCGGATGGAGCATGGGCTGGCTATACCGCCGTACGACCCCTGTTGAATGGGTCGTGCTGGGCGGCATCGCGGTTATGTGTTTCGTGCCACCGGCGCTTCAGTTGTCCGAGCTAATCACCGGCATGCATGTCAACATCGGCGGCATAGTTGCGTTGGCCGCGTTCTATCAATGGCAGCGCCGCCGCGGCAAAGAGCTGGTTCCAGGGTAAGTACTCAAGCGTCGGCGGCGCGTCCACGGGGTTCTACAAGGCGCGGACGGTCGGTCAGTCTCAGGACCAGGCACTTCCACCAAGAACGGTCTCTACCCGACGCTGGATAACCGCTCCGAGAGCACGTTGGCATACCGCTGCACAAGCGGCGCATATTCGCGCATTCTCCGCTGCTGTAGACGATGCCTGGGTCCGGTCAGTCCGAGAGCGGCGATTGGTTCGTCGCCTTGACCAAACACCGGAGCAGCTACGCAGCGTACGCCCGGCATGAACTCCTCGCGGTCATAAGCGACGCCTGCTTTACGCACACGTCGCAACTCTGCCTCGAAACGATCTCGTTGAAGAATCGTCTTTGACGTGAAGGGCTCGAACCGCAGCGTCGACAGTAGAGCAGACAGCTTCTCGGAGGAAAGCCAGGCGGCGAGCACCTTGCCCATGGCCGTGCAGTGAACGGGCCGCTGCGCGCCGACGTCCTGCACGATCCGCACCGGACCGTCAGCGTCGTGGATCGCGATAAGCGTGACCTGGTCTTCGAGCAGGGCGGCGATCGTTGCGCTCTCCCCAGTTGCGGTGCAGATCTCCTTGAGGAGTGGCAACGACAGTTCAGCAATCCGGCTGGTGCTTAAGCCGCGTCGCGACAGCCGAGCGGCCTTCTCGCCTAGTTCGTAGGTCCGACTCTCCTCGTCCTGACGCAGATAACCGAGCCGCATCAGCGTCTGCATGATGTGATGGGTTGTGCTGCGCGGCAGGTTCACCTTGCGCGCGGTGTCGCTCAGCGAAGCAGGCTCGGAGGAGTCGGCGATCACCTCCAATATCTGTAGGCCACGTGCGAGTGAGGTGTGCGTTGAGCGGGTAGAGCCGCCACGGGATTTGGTTTTTGATTGTTCGATCATATGAAACACATATCACTTATCAGTTCGATCTTGTAGAACATTACTTTGGCGTGTAGGGTCTCCCCCACCGAAGAAACCGCCGTCAATCGGGGCAAACCGGCGCCACGCCTCTGAGTGCAATTCCAACGAGGTCAAAGCAATTCCAATGAGACAGGACGTCGGCGGTGTTCAGCTTTACTACGAGATACATGGCGACCACGGCAATGACCAGCGCCCGTGGATCGTCTTCAGTCACTCCCTGGCGTGCACCTCGCGCATGTGGGCCCCGCAGTTGGACGCGTTCGCGCGGTCGCACCGCGTGCTTCTCTTCGATGCCCGTGGGCATGGGCAGAGCGACAGTCCGGCGGGCCCGTACACGATGGAGCTGCTGGCGCAGGACACGTACGAACTGCTGCGTGCCATTGGCATCCATCAGGCGCATTTCGTCGGTCTGTCGATGGGGGGCATGATCGGTCAGACGCTGGCGCTCGAGCACCCCGAGATGCTGGCGAGCCTTACCCTGGCGGACACAGCCAGCCGGTGGCCGCCCGAGGCGATCGAGCTATTCGGCGAGCGGGCGAGGCAGGCGGAAGACGTGGGTATGGACTCGCTTGTCGAAGCGACGCTCGGACGCTGGTTCACACCGGACTTCCACGAGACCCAAGGCGATGCGGTCGCTGAGGTCGGCGAGATGATCCGCAATACGCCGGTCGCCGGATATGTGGGGTGTAGCCATGCAATTCCGCGCATCAACCTGACCCATCGTCTCCAACAGATTTCCTGCCCCGTCCTGATCATTGTCGGGGAGTACGACGTCGGAACGCCCCCGGCGATGGCGCAGGAGATCCACGAGAATCTTCCTGGCTCGGAGTTCGTTGCGATTGAGGAAGCGTCACATCTCTCGAACATCGAGCAGGCGGCCGCGTTCAACCGAGAACTCACCGGCTTTTTGAATCGGCAAGAGGTGTCAGCGACGCCGGCATAGCGCGTCGCGCCACGAGAAGCTCGCGCAAAGCGAGCTCGAATAGCTCAACCAAGCGTCAATAGGAGGTTCAAAGATGTTTAGCACTCTCGTTCGGTCTTGCAGGCCGCCTTTCGCACTGGCTACAGCGGCGATTTTCGGTGCGGCGCTCCTTTCAGGGGTAGGCGTGGCAGACGTGCAAGCGAAGACGTTGAAGCTCGGCCACGCGCTGCCCGCGGGCGATCACCCTTACCACCTGGGGGCCGCGAAGTTCGCAGAGATCGTGGAAGCCAAGTCGGACGGACGGATCACGGTCGAGATCTTCCCGTCCGCGCAGTTGGGCGGCGAACGCGACATGGTCGAAGGCTTGAAAATCGGTACGGTCGATATGGTGATTACCGCCGCGACCATCGCCGGTGGAATCGCCAACGACCGGAAGGTGTTCCTGCTGAGCATTCCCTACATCTTCTCCGACTACGATGCCGTGAGCCGGGTGCTTGAGGGCGAGGTCGGCCAGGAGATGACGGAAAACTGGCCGAAGCATGGCTTTCGCAGTGTCGGTTTCTTCATTGCAGGTTTCCATCAACTTGCAAACTCGAAGAAGCCGATCAAATCGCCCGACGACCTGGAGGGCATGAAAATTCGCTCCATCCAGTCCAAGGCGGCGACTCTGATGATCGAATCGCTCGGTCCGACGGCAGTACCGATGGCCTTCCCGGAGGTTTACACCGGTATCCAGCAGGGCGTGGTGGATGGCTTCGCCAACTCACTAACCACGCTCTATACGGCGAAGTATTACGAGGTTGCACCGTACATCTCGGTGAGCAACCACGCCGTCGGCACACTGAACCTGCTCATCTCCGAGAACACCTATCAAGGCCTGTCGGAGGAGGATCGCAAGATCGTCGACGAGGCCGGGATCGAGGCGGCCCGCTACCAGCGCGGCCTGTACAAGGAGGGCGATCGGAAGTTCCTCGAACTGCTGCAGGACGCTGGGAAGGTCAACACGGACGTCGATACGGCGGCGTTCCGTGAACATGTTGAGGCCTACATCCCGCAGTTCATCGAGCTGGTGAACGAGCCAGGCGCGCAGGAGTTGGCGGACCGCATGCTTGCGGAAGGCGCCCGTTAATGACCGCCACGCCGCGAGGGCCACGTTTCGTTCGGTGGCTCGCGGCGACCGAGAGAGTGGTGATCGGCGGCCTGATGGCCGCCATCACCCTCCTCACTCTGGTTCAGGTGATCTGGCGCTACGGGTTCAATCAACCCATCACCTGGAGCGAGGAAGTCGCGCGCTACTCCTTCGTCTGGGTAACCTTCATCGGCGCCGCGACCCTGTTGCGTTTGCGCGACGGACATCCGGAGCTCGATACCGTACACGCGCGGGTCGGTCCGGCGCTGCGCCGGGCGATCGACATCTTCAGCCGGCTGATGATCGTCGTCTGCAGCATCGCCATCGCGGCCGGCGGCTTTCGCATGATGTTTCTGCAGCGGTCGCAGCTGTCACCGTCCCTCGAGATCCCGATGTTCTGGATCTATCTCAGCATGGCGGTGCCGCCATTGCTTGGCGCGTTCTGGGTCCTCTGGCGGATGCGGCATGGCCCGGTCGAGGATGTTGAATGAGCGCGCTCGTCTTCCTCCTCGTCTTCTTTCTGCTGATCGCGTTACGCGTCCCTATCTCCTTCGCGCTGGGTTTGGGCGGTCTGGCGATGGCGGTGGCGATACCGGATCTGCCGCTCTTGACCGCGCTGACGCTGTTCGCGCAGCGCATCTTCGTCGGTATCGACGTGTTCCTGTTGCTCGCCATCCCGCTGTTCATTCTGGCTGGCGCACTAATGGAGGAGGGCGGAGCAGCGCACCGATTGGTCAACTTCGCATCCGCACTGGTGGGCCGGTATCGGGGCGGTTTGGGGCATGTGACTGTACTGAGCACCATGTTCTTCTCCGGTATCTCGGGTTCGGCCTCGGCGGATACCGCGGCGGTCGGCTCGGTCATGATCCCGGCCATGAAGCGCAAGGGCTATCACGGCCCCTTCGCGGCGGCACTCACTGCGGGATCCGGTGCCCTCGGCCCGATCATTCCGCCAAGTGTGCTGATGGTGATCTACGGGGCGATGGGCAACGTCTCCGTAGCGGCGCTGTTTCTCGGCGGATTCATTCCCGGACTCCTCATTGGCCTGGGTCTGATGGGCTTGGTGTTCTATATGGCGCTACGCTGGGACTATCCGCGCGAGGATGTCGTCAGCGCGCGCGAGATACTTACGCGCTTCGTCCAGGCGTTCCTGGCACTGCTGATGCCGGTCATCATCCTAGGTGGGGTGTTCGGTGGCGTGTTCACGGCCACCGAGTCGGCGGCGGTGGCGGTGGCCTATGCGGTCGTCCTCGGCGTGCTTGTCTATCGTGAAATGACATGGTCTCGCCTACCGAAACTGCTGTACTCAACCGGATTGCTGAGTGCCAAGGTGATGTTCCTGATTGCCGTGGCGACCTTCGTCGGCTTCCTGTTCGCACATCAGCGCATTCCACAGATCAGCGCGCAGTACCTTTTGTCGATATCTGGTGAGACGTGGGTAATCCTGCTGCTGGTGAACGTGCTGTTGCTGTTGATCGGTTGCGTGCTCGAGGTGGCTGCTGCACTCATCATCCTCGGCCCCGTGCTGATCCCGATCATGCAGGCGCTGGGGGTCGATCTGGTCCAATTCGGCGTAGTGATGGTGGTCAACCTCGCCATTGGTACCGTCACCCCGCCGGTAGGGAACTGTCTCTACATCGTGTCGGCGATCAGTGGAGAATCGATCGGTCGATGCAGCGTCGCCGTTCTTCCCGTGGTTGGGGTAATGGTGGCGGCGCTGATGCTAATCACCTTCGTCCCGGAACTGGTGCTGTTTATGCCCCGCTACTTCGGGTACTAGCGGAAAGTTCTCAGCTTGGACGGCCGCCCCAAAAAGACTCAACATCCTGCGCCAGGCGCGCGTGCAGCCGCTCGACGTCTTCCCCACAATCCCCCAGGCGACCGGCGTTGCACTGACGGACGAGGACACAGGGCTACCCGGGATTTCGCTGCTGGAGACCGACGATTCGCTCGAGCCGACCGATCTAGCGACGAGCCCCGAGCGGGCCCGCGAGGTCGCCGAGCACGAAGCACGCCTGCGGTTTTCGCTCGCGCGAAGGACAACCAGGCTGAGTGGCTCGAGGCGTCGAGGCCGTCGTCGCGAAGGGGTTCGCCGGGCTACACGCCGGCTCCGAGCAAAATGTGAGAGAGGAAAACATGGCCAGGATTGAACTGAACGAGCTGAGTAAGAGCTTCGAGAGCACCCACGCGGTGCGCGGCATCGACCTCGACATCGCGCACGGCGAATTCGTCGTACTGGTCGGGCCGTCGGGCTGCGGTAAGAGCACCACGCTTCGCATGATCGCCGGACTCGAGGAGATCACCGACGGCGAGATCAAGATCGGCGACCGTGTCGTCAATCACATTCCGCCGAAGGATCGCGATATCGCGATGGTGTTCCAGAACTACGCCCTGTACCCGCACATGACGGTGGCCGAGAACATGTCGTTCGGGCTGCGCCTGCGCAGGCTACCGGCGGAGGAGATCAAAGGTCGAGTGGACGAGGCTGCCGACATCCTGAACATCGCGGAGCTGATGAGCCGGCGCCCGAAGCAGCTCTCCGGCGGGCAGCGGCAGCGCGTAGCGATGGGTCGCGCCATCGTGCGCAATCCCCAGGTCTTCCTGTTCGACGAGCCGCTGTCGAATCTCGACGCCATGCTGCGGGTGCAGATGCGCACTGAGATCAAGAAGATCCACCAGCGCGTGCGTACGACGGTCGTCTACGTCACGCACGACCAGATCGAGGCCATGACGCTCGCCGACCGCGTCGTGGTCATGAACGGCGGCATCATCGAGCAGGTCGCGACGCCGCAAGAGATGTACGAGAAGCCGGCTACGCGCTTCGTGGCAGGCTTCATCGGCTCACCGTCGATGAACTTCGTGCCCTGCCAGATCACCGAGAACGGCGACGCGCTGGCGGTTTCCTTCGGCGGCGACCTGGCGCTGAAGGTGCCCGCCGATCGGAATGGGCGCTATCGCCCGTACCTCGGCAGGGAGATGATCTTCGGCATCCGGCCCGAGCACCTCACCGAGCAGCGCGCCCACACCGGAGAAGGCCAGGAGGATTTCGGCGCCGACGTCGTCGTGCTCGAGCCGATGGGCATAGACACGATGGTGTTCATCGACATTGAGGGGACCGAGGTCTGCGCCCGCTCGACCCCGCGCGAGGCGGGCAACGTCGGCGAGCGCATGGGCTTCACCGTCGACATGAACAATATGCACCTCATCGATCCGGACAGCAGCGTCGTCGTGTGACCTCGGGCGCCTCAGGCGTCGTCGCTGCCGCGCGCGCTGAGGGCTCGAAACGGAAGAGATCGTCGGGCCACAGCATCGGCCTCACGCGAGCGGCGCGAGTAATGCGCTCCTCAGAAGGCCCGACAGGTTTCGATGGTATGTTCGATTCTATAAAACAAGAAGAACAATATTGTTCGACGGGTTCGAATTGTTCTTGACGTCAATGCCCGCGGACGGCATCGTTGCCGTGCGAGCAGTCGTTTCGACACCGAGCCCTGGTTCCGCGTCGCGCTCGTCATCAGCAGTCCGGGCTACATCCCGTGGCTTTGGTTCGCTAACACCGGAGGTGTCGACATGCGTCGTCTCGCAACACTCGCTTTAGCAGCAATAGTCCTCGGTTCGCTCTCGGTTCCTGCGCTTTCGCAGGACCTCACGATCTGGTGGGTCAAGGGAACTAACATCGAGGAGGACGAGGCACTCAAAGCGGCCGTCGGCACGTGGGAGAGTGAGACCGGGAAGAAGGCCGAGGTCAGCTTCTTTGCCAATAACGACGTGACGACCAAGGTTCTCGCGTCGCTCAAGGCGGGCAGCCCGCCCGACCTCACGTTCTCCTTCGACTACGACCTCGCGTTCTCGCCAACCTGGGCGTACGATGGCGATCTCGTCGACATGTCGGACGTGTTGATGCCGATCAGGGACGAGTTTCAGAAGTCGGCGCTCGACTCGGTCTACCTGCTCAACGGAACCACCGGCAAGCGTAGCCACTACGCGGTGCCTTGGGTTCAGATGACCCCGCACATCCACTACTGGAAGAGCATCCTGGAGGATGCGGGCTTCACCGAGTCTGACATTCCCGATCAGTGGGTCGAGTTCTTCCACTTCTGGTGCGACGACGTCCAGCCGGCGGCGCGTGAGGCCGGACACCGCGTCTTCGGACTGGGGCAGGGGTACTCGACGGTGTCCAACGACCCGTTCTTCAATATCCACATCTGGCTAAATGCATACGGCGCGCAGGTAGTCGCGCCGGACGGCACGCTGCGCATCAATGAGCCCGAGCAGAAGGAGCGGATCGTCCGCGCCATGGAGGAGTACGTACGACCGATGAAGAACAAGTGCGTGCCTCCGGATGCCGCCAACTGGACCGGTGGTGACGACAACGTCTCGTTCATCAACCGCAAGCACCTCGTTGAGATGAATCCGACACTGTCCGTTCCGGCCGCGATCAAGAAGGCCGATCCGAACGTCTACCTGAACGAGATCCGGACGCGCCCGTGGCCGAAGGCTCCGGACGGGTCGTCGACGCCCGCGATGGTCTCGGTCAAACAGGTCGTTTCGTTCACATCGTCTGCCAACATCGAGAACGCGAAGAGCTTCCTGCGCGTACTGCTTCGGCCCGAGAACATCGGCCCGATGCTCAAGGGGACCCTCGGGCGGTGGATGCCCGTGATGCCCGCGTTGCTCGACGATCCGTTCTACACCGATCCGGCCGACCCGCACATCTACGCGATGTATCGCCAGTTCACTGAGACCGAGAATATCCCGTTCCCCCATGCCTACAGTCGTCACTACGCCAAGGTCATGGCCGAGCGGATCTGGGGCAAGATGCTCGGACGCATCGTCCTGGACGGCTGGACCACGGAACGCGCCTACGACGAACTCGCCGAGCGCATGACCGAGCTTTTCGCGGAATAGCTTCCGTGGACGCTCTGCCGGGGTGCGCGCCGCTCGCGAGCGGCGCGCACCCTCATTCCTCGACGACAGGAGACACGCTTGGCGCACGTTACTTCGAGCCGACCTGACGTTTACACCCCGAGCGGGCCGTCGCTGGAAGTGACCTGGGGACTGATCTTCCTCATCCCCTACATCGTGGTGTTCGCCCTGTTCGTCATCTACCCCATCGGCTACGGGGTGTATCTGGGTGCCGATCCGGCGGGCTACCGGCACGTCTTCAATGATCCGATCTACTACCGTACCGCGGTGAACACCGTCGTGTTCCTGCTGCTCGCGGTCAATCTGAAGATGGTCCTGGCGCTCGCCCTGTCCGGGTTCTTCGCGATGCCCCACTGGTGGGTCCGCGTCCTCGGCGTGCTTTTCCTCCTGCCGTGGGTGATTCCTCACGTCCCCTCGATCATGTCGATTCGCTGGATGCTCAACAGCGAGTGGGGAATGATTAACAATATCCTGTGGGACATGTTCGGCGTGATCGGCCCGGCATGGCTCGTTGACGTGAAGCTCGCCTTCGGTGGCGTCATCGCGGTGCATATCTGGAAGTACCTGCCGTTCTGGACGATGATCTTCGTGACCGGACGAATGGCGATCGCGCCCGCGTACTACGAGGCCGCGGCAATCGACGGGGCCGGAGGGTTCGCCATGTTCCGGTACATCACTTGGCCGATGCTGCGTAATCTCTTTATCACCAGCATGCTGCTGTCGATCATCTGGTCGCTCGGGGACTTCAACAGCGTGTACCTGCTGACCGGCGGCGGACCGATCGACCGGACCAACACGTTCGCGACGCTCGGGATCCGGTATTCGTTCCAACAAGGCAATTTCGAGGCCGGAGTCGCTACGGTCATCACCGCGCTGCCGTTCCTTGTGCCGCTGGTGGTGATCCTGATCAAGCGGCTGAACGCGCGGGTGGACCACTGACGATGGGGCACAAGGCGATTCAATACGCGCAGTTCGCCCTCATCGCCATCGTGGTGATGACGTGGACCCTCACGCCGATCTATCACCTGCTCGTGGTCTCGCTCACGCCGGTTCAGGACTCGTTCGCGGGCAAGCTGTGGCCGGATCGGCCGACGCTCGACAACTACGTGACCGTCCTGACTCAGGGCGACTACTACCTCACCAACTTCTGGCGGCAAATGGCGAACAGCATCTTCGCCGCGATTATGACCTGCGCGCTGGTGCTCTTCATCGCCGTACTCGCGAGCTACGTAATCGGCCGCATGCGCGTGCGCTTCGGCGGGGTCGTGTCAAATCTCGCGCTTCTGACCTATCTCATCCCGGCGGCCTTCCTGGCGATACCGTTCTACCAGGTGATGGGCGTGTACCAACTCCTGGACAGCATCTGGGCAATGATTCTCGCGGTGACGACCTTCACCGCCCCCTATGCGATCTGGGTCCTGCGACAGTACGGCGACAGCGTGCCGCGCGAGCTCGATGAGGCCGCCAAGATTGACGGCGCGACTCCGCTGCAGATCCTGTACATGGTCTACATCCCGCTGATCACCCCGGCGATGATCGCGATCGGATCCTTCGCGTTGCTTCATGCGTGGAACGAGTACCTGTACGCCTTCCTGCTGCTCAACGACGAGACGCGGATGACCGTGCCGATCGCGCTCGGTTACTACGCGTCCGACGACGATTCGCCGTGGCCCGTGGTGATGGCGATGGGCCTCATCTACTCCCTACCGCCGGCGCTGCTCTACTACTCTGTGCGCAAATACATGGCCAGCGGCCTGACCAGCGGTGGCGTCAAGAGCTGAGGGTGTTCGATGAATCTTAAGTTCTCAACCGAGAAGGCTCCAGTGGCGCCGGTGCACTCCTTCCTGGAGGATCCTTCCTTACTGCGTGAACGCCCGTTTCGATGCGCCCGCCTGATCCAGTTGCCCGTGTGCAACCCGCTGTTCGTCGCTGACCCGGTCCTTCAGGTAACACCTGCCACGATGCACAACCGCGAGATCCGGCGCACCGACTAACACCCTCTGCCGGACCAGGTGCGCCAGCTTGCCGGCGGACGGGGCGATGCGTTCGTTCGGGATTGACAGGAATGAGGCATCCGACGGCAGGCCGACGCTGTGAAGTCAGCTACGGCGATGTGAAGCGCGCCTTCGTGGCTTCGTCGTTTTCGCTTGCCGGGCCCGGTCAAGCGCTGACCTTCCGGGTGGCACCGGCGTTCACTTCGATCTCGATGGTGCGGTTCAGCACCTCGCCGATGGCGGTACCGAATTTGGCGGCGCAATGAGCTCGTTTGATGCTGCGTAGCCGCGCACCCTCGAAAGGTGATCACGTGAGGACCGTCGATCTCTGACAGTCACTCTTGGAGAGCGTAACCGGTCTCATCGCCTCGCGCGCGTGGTGTCCGGTCTGGGTGCTTGGGGCTGCGATCTGGTCCTATTGCGCGGCGAGAGCCGTCATTTGCTTACGGAAGCGGCGAGCGCGCTTCTGGCTGATGGCCGGCAAGCGGCTATCCCTTTTCCAGAAGATGAGCGTGGCGTCCAGCGCTTCCATTAGGGTGAACAGGATAAGGCCCATGATGGACATGCTGAGCAGCACCGCGATGGAAGAAGATATGTCGAGGTGAAAAGAGAAGCGCTGCATCAGAAAGCCGATGCCCTCGCTCGCCGCGGCGAACTCGGCCACGATCGCCCCGATCAGTGCGCCCGTCATCCCAACCTTGAAACCGGCCATGATGATCGGCGCGGCGTCCGGCACCATCAGCTTGAAGAAGGTCCGCATTTTCGATGCTCCGAGGGAGCGGAACATCTCCTCCGCGTCGGGATTGACCCTAAGGAAGCCACTGAGGGTGTTGACGAAGACGGGAAAGAAGACAATCAGCGCCGCGAGTGCGATCTTCGAACTCCAGCCAAAGCCGAACCAGGCGATGATGATCGGCGTGACCGCTATGGCTGGCGTGACGTTGAACACGACGGCATAGGGAGCGATGTAGCGCCGGAAGGTCTGGTTCAAAGCCGCGCCTACTGCCAACGAAAGGCCGATCACCCCGCCAATGAAAAAGCCGGCCACGGCCTCGTACATCGTCACGAAGAAGTGCCGGTAGATTGTCCCGGTCACGAAGTACAACTCGTACATTGCTTGGGCGACGTTGCTTGGCGCCGGCAGGATCAGCGGGTTGAGATGGCCAACATGGCTGGCGTATTCCCAGACGGTGATGATCGTCACGAAGATCGCGACGTGGATCAGGGCGCGCCGCAACGCCGTGGCGGCGGAGCCGGCGCTGCGGCCTAGATCGACATACTTCGTCGCTTCGACGGTCATGCGCTGCTCCAAGCAGCACCACGACGTTTTGCAACCCGGTGCATCTCGGCGTCGTTCTGCCAGAAGATGATCCGCGCCTCGATGATCTCCATCGTGCGGTAGAGGAAGAATCCGATCGCTGTGAGTGTCAGCAGCGAAGCGAAGGCCGAGGGCATATTCAGCGACTGGGTGTAGCGGGTGAGGAGGACGCCCATGCCATGGTTGGCGGAGATAAACTCGGCGACCAGCGCGCCGGCAAGGGCGGAGGCCATGGCCAGCCTTATGCCGGCCATGATGATTGGCATCGCGGCGGGCAACATCAGCTTCCAGAAGATCTGCCTCTTCGTTGCCCGCATCGAACGCATCATCTCCATACGATCCTCGTCGGCCATCAGCAGACCGGTCAGCGTGTTCACGAACGGCGCGAAGAAACAGACAAGGGCGATGATGGCGAGCTTGGAACTGAAGCCAAAGCCCAGCCACGCAATCATCAACGGCCCCAGGGCGATACGCGGCGTCGCCTCCATGATGATCACGTAGGGCTTCATGTAGCGCCGCAGTATTTCGCTTAAGCCCGCGGCGACGGCGAGGCTGATCCCGAGCAAGGTGCCAACAAAGAACCCGACAATCACCTCGTGCATGGTGACCCAGAGGTGCCACCAGATGTTCCCCTGGACGAAGAAGATGCGCACGATCGAAGCGGCGATCGCACTTGGCTGCGGGTAGAGCAGTGGATCGGCAATCCCGCTCCAAGCGGCGGCCTCCCAGACGAGGAGCACACACGCGAAGATCGCTAGGTGAGTAAGGACACGTCGTGTCGCAAGTCGACGCCGTTCGGTACGATCGGCGGGCGGGGACACGTCCATTGCGACGATACTCTTCAGTGACCGCCGAGGATGCCGCGGACCTCCGCGACGATCTCGTTGAATTCGGCAGTTGTGATCAAATCGATCTCGCGCGGCCGCGCAAACGGCACGTCGACGACCTTGGCAAGCCGGCCCGGACGCGGCGTCATAACCATCACCTGATCGGCCAGAAAGATCGCCTCGGCGATGTTGTGCGTGACGAACAGCACCGTCGCACCGATTCCGTCGACGATGCGCAGCAGTTCGATGTTCATCCGTTCGCGCGTGAATTCGTCAAGCGCGCCGAATGGCTCGTCGAGAAGCAGTATGTCGGCCCCTGTCTGCAGCAGGCGGGCCAGCGAGACACGTTGCTGCATGCCGCCGGAAAGCTGGCGTGGGAACGCGAACTCGAAATCCTCAAGGCCGACCAGGTGAAGAAGTTCGATCGCCCGTTTGCGGTCGGCATCGGTTGTACGGCCAGCAAGTTCGGTCGGCAGTAACACGTTCTCCACCGCGGTCCGCCAATCGAGAAGCGTCGCCTTCTGGAACATCATCCCCACGTCCGTGCGCGGCGCCTTCACCTCCTCGCCACGCACGGCAAGTGTCCCCGACGTCATGGGTATAAGGCCGGCGACCATGCGCAGAAGCGTGGACTTGCCGCAGCCGCTTGGCCCGACCAAGGATACAAATGACCCCTCCGGCACAGAGAACGTCGCGTCTTCCAGCGCAACCACTGTTTCGGAGAAGCGCTTCGTGACCCGCTCCCCCTCCAGGACATTTGGTCGAGCCGCTGCATCCACGGCCGCGCGAGCCTCCGACTTTAGGACCGCCGCCATCAGGCTACGCCTCCCCTGCCATTCGCTGCCTGTTCACTTTATCGCCCATAGCCACAGATAGATGAGCCCCCGGCCAGCAAGCTGGCCAAGGGCCCAGGTCTGATTTGCGGCTCAGGACCGTGACGTGCCTACTGCAGCAACTTGTCGGGATTGGCGGCGCGCCAAGCCTTGAGCCGCTCCTTAACCTCGGCAGTCGTGAAATCGTTGGCGCCCTCGATAAACGAGTCGTTCAGGAACTCGGACGGCTCGATGAATGCAGGGTGGGTGCCGATTTGGATGAGCGGCTCTTGATATGCGGCCCAGATGTCGGGCTGGAGCTCACCCCAATGCTTGGTTCTCTTCAGGTTCAGATTGCGAATGGAGTTGTTGAAGATCGCCCAGCCGACCGACGGGTCTTCCCATTCTTCGGGCAACACGGCGGCACACATTGAGGCCGTGGCAATTGGGTCGATCTGGGTCGCAAGATTGGCCATGGCAAAGCCCCGCAAGAATTTGGTGACGGCTTCGCGCTTGTCCTCAGCTCTCTCATCCCAGATTGCGAAGGAGTTCCCAATGCTCTGTGTGATGAGAAGGGGCGTGATGAAACGGAGCGATACGCCCGCCGCATCGATTGCGGCGACATCTTCCGGGTTCCCAACGAACGCGTCGATCTGTTTGTCCCTTAACGCCCGTGCAACGACAGGCCCGGAATCACCGACGACAACGGTGGTAACATCCTCGATCTTCAGGTCAGCCGTCGAAAGCGCAATGGCTGCCGTCGCGGTATCGCGGTCACTGGATAGACCGAGCGTCTTGCCTTTGAGGTCGGCAATGCTGGTGATGTCGCTTTCCGCCGGTATCGAGAGGCTCGCTGACTCCTGCTGCATCACCTCATAAATCAGTGAGGTCTCCTGTCCGGCGGTCGCGGCATTATAGATCTCGTTCGGGTCCAGCATCACCAAGTCGGCATCGCCATTGGCGAGAAACGCGACTGCAGGAATGGATGCGGCGGACGAAACAAAGTTCACTTCAACGCCGGTGTCCTTGTAGATGCCCATCTGCTCCGCGATATGCGGCGCCGCGATGTTGCAGGTGGTGTTGTTTGCCATCCGCACATTCAGTTGATCGGCCTGTGCCGCGACGGTCATTCCGACCAGTCCAAGCGACCCAATCCCGATCCTGCAGATGGATTGAGAAATCCCCTTTGTGTCTAACGCCATTCTCTCTTGTTCCTCCAAGCTATGACTCGATTTTCGGAGCCGAGTTCCGTGCTTAGAAAATCCGGAAAGGACTGTCAATTTTTTTCTCTTATCACTACATATATATCTCATATAGAGAGAAAATTAGCCATGCGAAGGACCGGTCCCAGCTGAAGCGTTGGAGCCCATCGCGTTAGACTGGAGTCCTCCGGCCGGCGGTTTCCCTTTTCAAGGCAATAGAAATTTCAATATCAAAGGCACGGATCTCGCCTGCGCCGGAGATCGACTCAGTTTCTCGTAACGTGATGGGGGTAGCTTATATATGAGAATTGTATTGACCATCTTGGATGTCCTTCGGTAGCTCTTTCCACTTCGGCTGCAGGCCGAAGCACGTGCATTCGAAAAGAAAGGACCGACAGGTGTCTGACGTTCAAGGAACGCTAACTGGCCACGTCCGCTCGGACGAGATCGAATGGCAAGAGATGCCGGAGGGCACTCGACGCAAGGTCATGACCTACGAACCGAGCATACTCATGATGCGCAATTTCTTTGACACGGGCGTTGCCAGCGATCTCCATCGTCATCCCCATGTCCAATCAAGCTATGTTCTGAGCGGCCGGTTCGAGATTACGATCGGCGACAAGACCGAAACGCTTGGACCAGGAGATGCGTTCCTGATCCCGTCAAATGCCGAGCACGCCGCGCGCTGCCTCGAAGCGGGCGAGATCATTGAGGTGTTCACACCAATTCGCGAAGACTTTTTCTGACCGCCGCTCGTCACAGCTGACGGCCGGTCTGGCATTCAAGGCCGCGTCCGTCTTCCTAGATGCCCGGCGTCGCCCCGCCGTCTACGACAAGGCTGACGCCCTGAACATGTCGTGCCCAGGGGCTGCATAAGAACGCCACCACTTCGGCGATATCTTCTGGTTCGCCGAGCCGGCGCGTACCGGCGGCGGCTACGTTCCGAGCCCTAATTTCATCGACGGTTGCGCCCTCGGCATCAGCCTGCTGGCGCAGCAGGTCTTCCAGTCGGCTTGATACGGTCATCCCGGGGTGGACGACGTTGACGTTGACGTCGTCGACTAGGCCTTGCTTTGACAGCGCTTTGCTGAAATGCGCGAGCGCGGCGTTGACGGCCCCGCCGACCATGAACCCCGCAGCCGGTGTCAGGGCAGCGCCGCCCCCGATGTTGATGACGGTGCCGCGCCGCGCTGTCAGTTCAGGCCACAGCGCGCGCGCCAGGCGCACCGCACCGAAGAACTTTAGCGCGAAGCCATCTATCCAATCCTCATCCGGTTGTTGCGGAAACGTGCCGGCCCGCGTCGCGCCGGCGCAGTTCACCAGAATGTCGAGCCCACCGAGATCCGCGACAGCTGCCTCGGCTACAGCGCGACAGCCCGTTTCGGTCGATAGGTCACCAGGGATCGCGTAAGCGCTGACGTTGTGCAATGCGGCGATTGCTGTCGCGCTCTGCCGTAGGTCCTCGGCGGACCTCGCCACCATCGCCACGTCTGCGCCATCGCTGGCAAATCGCTCGGCAATCGCGTGGCCAATACCCTTGCTGGCACCGGTTATCAGGGCGCATTTGCCACTGAAGTCACTTGCTCGCACGTCGTTCTGCCTTCCCTGTCTCAATTGGTGTCTCTGCAACGCTGTCCGTTCGAAAGCCAAACCGGTCGGAAACTTCGGCCGCAATCGACCGGGTCACGGATATGTAGTCGGCCATGTCGGTCAGCGACATCCGCCAAACGGGGCCGGAAAACCCAATGGCGCCGATCACGCGGCCGCGGAAATCCCGTACCGGTGCTGCCATGCACCGGACTTCCGGATTGAACTCGCCATCATCGAAGGCGATGCCGTCCCGCCGCACCTTGTCGACCTGACGGCGCAACTCATGTGCATCCTTCAGCGTATTCGGCGTGAACTGCTCGAACTCTATGTCTTGGATGTGGCTGACATAGTTTTCCTCGGACAGGCCGGACAACAGGGCCTTGCCGATGGCTGTACAGTACACCGGCCGCAGTGTCCCGACGCGTTCGGTGATTTGCAAGGCCTTGGGGCCCGCCCGGCGAGTAAGGATCAGCGCGCTCTTCCGTTCCCATATTGCAAAGTGCGTGGCCTCCTCAGTCTCGCCCGCGAGGCGATCGAGATACGGCTCGACAGCCGCGCAGAGTTCTGCCTCATCGAGGCAGGCCGAGGCGAGTTGAAAGATTCCCCGCCCTACCCGATACCGCTTGTCCTCTGGTCCGGTTCGCAGATAGCCGATTCCGACAAGCGTGCGCGTCAGATGATACAGCGTGCTCGTATGCAGTCCGAGCGATCGGCTCAGTTCCGATAGGGTCGCGCCGTCCCGGCGGCGCGCGACCTCTTCCAAAATGGCCGATGCCCGCTCAAGTGACTGGATGCGCCCGTCACCCTTCTCTTTCGTCTTGGTCTCAGCGGCCAAAGCAACTCCAAGTTCTCAATTTGCCGAACTAATCGATCTCACTACGAGATTGATGCCCCGTGAACTATAGGGGCGCCACCCCAAGCGGCACATCCTGGCACTCAAGTGCTGTTTTCTCACATAGAAAAAATGGACAAGTCAATATGAGAAAAATCTTGACAGACAGTGTGCCCCGCCTTTCGATGCACGAAGGGCCGCCCCAGGCCGCGAGGCCAGGCGGAGATCAGAAAAGGATGGGAGGTTATTATGAAATCCATGCGCACGGCCGTAGGGGCCATTGCGATAGGGGTTATGGCCACGTTAACCCTCGGCGTTGGGGCGGCGGCTGCCGACTGGCCCGACCGGCCCATTACGCTGATCGTGCCGTGGGGTGTTGGCGGCGGTACCGATATCGTTGCACGGACACTCGCCGCGCAAATGGAGCCGGCACTCGGCCAGCCAGTCAACGTGGTGAACCGGACCGGTGGATCGGGCATCGTTGGTCACACGGCCATGGCGACCGCGGATCCGGACGGGTACACGATCGGCACCATTAACGTCGACCTCAGCCAACTCGTGTGTCAGGGGATGACCGACCTGACCGCGGATGAGTTCACGCACATCGCCTTGATCAACACTGAGCCAGCGGCGGTAAGCGTCGGTGCCGGTTCCGATTTCGAGACGTTGGAAGAGGCGTTGGATGCCATCAGGGACAACCCGCCCGGCACCTATACGGCCTCCGGCAGCGGCACTGGCAGCATCTACCATCTTGCGTGGGCCGGTCTGATGGTCACCGCCGGGATCGACCCGGGCCGGGTGACATGGGTCCCCTCTGACGGCGGTGGCCCGTCGCTGCAAGACGCGGCATCCGGTGCCGTCGACTTCGTGACGCCGCCACTTTCCACGGCCGCGCCTCTCGTCGAGGCGGGGAAGACCCGTCCGCTTGCGACGATGGGCAGTGACCGTTTTAGCCGCCTGCCCGAGGTGCCAACGATAGAAGAAGCCATTGGCGAGGCCTGGACGTCTCAGACCTGGCGCATGATCGGGGCCCCGAAGGGACTTCCGGACGATGTCCGCGATAAACTAACGGCAGCCGTTCGAGCAGCGTTCGACAGCCAGCCGTTCACGGACTTCATGAACGAACGCGGGTTTGCTCTGACCTGGATGGGGTCGGAGGACGCAAAGGCATTTCATGCTTCGGAAGACTCTGCGATCTGCGAAGTGATGAAAGCCGCCGGTATGATCTGAGCGCTCTAGCCAGCGCTTAGTGAGGGCCGGGCATGCCCGGCCCTCATCTTGCAACCTTGGGTCCGGTACGAGCCCGGAGCCAACCAGAGGTCTTGAATGAAGGTCAACGACGCCATCTCCGGCGCCATCTTCCTTGCGATCGGCATCTTTGCCTTCGTTCACGCCGGTACGTTCCGCACGATGCCGGGCGTGCCGTTCGGACCTGGCCTGTTCCCACGGCTGGTCGCCGTCATGATGGGGCTCGGCGGCCTCATCTTGATCTTCAACGGGCTCCGTGCCGTGCGATATCAACCCTGGCTGCGGCTTGAGGAATGGGCGCGCCAGCCGCGCAGCTACCTCATGTTCTTCGCCTGTGTCGGCGTAGTCCTATTTTACATCGTGGTTGCGGAGGAACTCGGCTTCATCCTGACGTCGAGTTTGGTTTTGATCGCACTTCTTTTGATTACGCGGGGCACATCGCGCGCCCCCTCCAGTGTCTTGATCGCATTGACCGTCACCGCTTCGTTGCACCTGTTGTTTGCCGACACTCTGCGGGTGCCGTTGCCGTTCGGGCTGGTCGAAGGCTGGCTCGTCGGATAGCGGTATGGAAACGCTGCTCGCTGCCTTCGACCTCGTTTTTCGATTTGAGGTGATGCTCGTCATCCTGGGCGCTTGCGTGTTCGGTATCTTCGCTGGCGCAATGCCCGGGATATCGGCCACCGTTGCGGTTGCCCTGCTGGTTCCGGTCACCTTTTTCATGGAGCCTGTCGCGGCGCTGGCCGCGATTGCCACTGCGGTCGCGATGGCGATTTTTGCCGGCGATCTGCCCGGCGCGCTGCTGCGAATACCGGGGATGCCCGCGTCTGCGGCCTATGCCGAAGAAGCTCATGAGATGACGCTGAAGGGGCAGGGCGGAACGGTCCTCATGACCTCACTGCTCTGCTCGGTAATGGGCGGCTTTGTTGGCACCATGGCGTTGGCCTTCTCGGCGCCGTGGCTGGCCGAATTCGCGTTGCAATTTCAGTTCTTCGAGTACTTCTGGCTGGCCTGCATCGGTCTCTCCACAGCCGCTCTGGTCTCTGCATCGAACCCTGCCAAAGGCATGATTTCGCTCTCCATCGGACTGCTCTTGGCAACGGTAGGGTTCGACATGATTTCGGGCGCGCCGCGGTTTACTTTCGGGTCGCTCCATCTGATGGAGGGCATCCATTTCATCCCGGTGATGATTGGTGTCTTCGCGGTGGCCGAGGTGTTGCGCTCGCTCACTCATCCGGCCAGTGACCGCCGCGAGCACGCACACGTGCAAAGGATCGACCTACGGGCGGCGCTCGCAACCATCTGGCGATACAAAGCGAACATCGGGCGCGGCTCAGGCATTGGCACGCTGATCGGCGCCCTACCGGGTGCGGGGTCTGACATCGCTTCGTGGGTATCGTATGCACTGGCGCGGAGGTTCTCCAAGACCCCGGAGAAGTTCGGTACCGGTCATCCGGAAGGCATTGTCGCCGCCTCGTCGTCGAACAATGCGGCGACCTCATCGACCTGGGTGCCATCGCTTGTGTTCGGGATACCCGGCGACTCCGTTACGGCCATCGTTATCGGTGTTCTGTTCCTCAAGGGGCTTGAACCCGGTCCTCTGGTGTTCGTGGAAAACGCGCCGCTCGTATTCTCGATATTCGTATCTTTCTTCATCGCCAACCTCTTCCTGATCCCGGTCGGGTACGTGGCTATTCGGCTGGCCAGTCAGCTCTTGCGGGTGCCCAACACGGTGCTGATGCCGATCGTTCTTCTGTTCACCCTTGTCGGCGCCTTTGCGATCAACAACTCGACGATGGGCATCATTGTTGCCCTAGTCGGCGGTGTCGTCTCGTTCTTCATGCAGGAGAACGACTTTCCGGTGGCGCCATTGATCCTCGGCATGGTGATCGGCACGCTGCTCGAACAGAACTTCATGCAGGGGATGATCGCTAAGGGCGGCGACCTGACGGCCTTTTTCGGCCGGCCCATCGCCGCCACGCTCGGTGTCATCACTATCCTTATCTGGGTCACTCCACTGATCGCCGCGGCGCGGCGCTGGCGTCAAATGCAAACGCGGCATGGCGGCCCGGGTGCCATGCCTCACCGAAACAGCGCAGGGAACCCGACGGCCGGATGACCAGGAAAACCAAAGGCGGCGAATTGATCGCCGAGCACCTGATCCGTGAAGGCATGCCGTACGTTTTCGGCATCTGCGGCCACGGCAACGTCGGCATGCTCGATGCGCTCTACGATCGCAAGGACGAGATCACCCTTGTGTCGCCGCGACACGAGCAGACCGCCGGCCATATGGCCGACGCTTACTTCCGCGTTGCCCACCAGCCGGTCGCCACGCTCACATCGTGTGGGCCGGGGTCAGCGAACATTCCGATGTCTGTCGCCTGCGCCCAAGCGGACAGTTCCGCCTTCCTCGCCATCACGGCGAACGTGCCCACGTCGCAGTTCAACCGTGGGCCGTTCCAGGAGGCCTACATACATGGGCAAGCGAGCTTCCCCGATGCGCTCCGGCCTTTCGTAAAGCGAACATTCCAACCGACGCGGGTCGAGATGTTGCCGCTAGCCTTGCGCCAGGCGACCCAACTGCTGACTCAGGGCCGTCCGGGACCCGTCAACCTCGACGTACCCTACGACCTCTTCCAAGAGAGCGCCGAAATCGCCCTAGAACAAACCGACAGCGGCGACATCGGTAACCGGCCCGGCGCCTCTCCTGAAGCCATCGCGGCCGTGGCGGATCTGTTACTTGCGGCGGAGCGGCCGCTGATCTTCGTTGGGCACGGCGTAACCTTGTCGGAGGCCTCCGCCGAGTTGACGGAACTGCAACATCGGCTGCAGGTCCCCCAGGTCGCGTCACCGAACGGCATGGGCACCCTCGACATGACGGACAGTCTGTCGCTCGGGTTCATCGGCAGGAACGGGACCTTTGCCGCAAACCAGGCCGGTCGCCAGGCTGACATCCTGTTGACCATTGGCGCGCGGTTCGACGACAGGTCGGCGTCGTCATGGTTGCCGGGATACTCGTGGAATATCCCACCGACCAAACTGATCCAAGTCGACATCGATTCTTCCGAACTCGGGCGGAACTATGTGCCGGCGATTGGTGTGCAGGCCGATGCTCGGACGTTTCTACGCCAGCTCTTGGCGGAACTCGACCGGCGCGGCGTGAACCGGCACGACGGGACCCGCGGCTGGCTCGCCGAAATCGCGGCATGGCAAGCGGAGTGGGCCGCCTTCACCGCGCCGAACTTCGAGATCGATACGTCGCCGATGCGCCCTGAACGAGTTGTGCATGACATACGACAGGTCGTGCCCGACGAGACGATTCTGGTGCCGGACTCGGGCGCACATCACAACTGGTTCATGCAGTTTTGGGAATGCCGTCGGCCGCAGAGCATGCTGAACACCTGGGGCTACTCGGCGATGGGGTTCGGCGTCTCCGGCGTACTCGGCGCAAAACTTGCTGCGCCCGACCGGCCAAGTATCGCCGTCGTTGGCGACGGCGGCTTCACCATGACCCCGCACGTTCTCTGCACGGCGATCGAGTACGACATCCCGGCAATCTGGGTCGTCTGGAACAACTATGCATGGGGCGCAATTCGCGATCTGCAACAGGGCCAGTTCCAAAACCGCGAGATCGGCACGAGCTTCACGCGTGGTGCCAACGGCGCGCCCTACAATCCCGACTTTGCCGCGCTGGCCCGGGCGCACGGAGTGGACGGTGTCAAGGTGAGCCGTTCGGACGATTTCCGGGGCGCGCTCGCCGAAGCCATCGCCGCGAACCGTCCGTATCTCATCGATCTCGAGGTAGATCCGGGTGTCAAACCGCCGTCCACGGGTTCGTGGCAGTTGCCGCCGATGCCGGCGCCGGAGCCGGCGTTCGGTTCCCGTTGGCGCCCATGATCCGTCAGCCAAAGCAGGAGCAAGCATGACCCAGCACCCGGTCGAACTGGCGCACTACATCGGTGGCGAGGCGGTCGCGGGCGAGGCACAGTTCGAGAGCCGTGACCCTTACCGGGGCAACGTCGTGTGCACGGCACCCACGGCCCGGACACAGGACGTGGACAACGCCATCACGGCGGCGCGCCGGGCCGCCGACGAAGTCGCCGCGATGCCGGCTTACGAGCGAGCTGCGATCTTGCGCCGGACGGCCGACCTGGTCGTCGCTCACGCGGCGGAGATCGGCGAGATCATGGCGCGCGAGACCGGTAAGGCGCTCGGCGATGCCGAGGGCGAGGTCAAGCGCTCGATGGATACCTTGACCCTGTCGGCAGAAGAAGCCATCCGCATCGAGGGTACCCACGTGCCCCTCGACGGCAGCGCGATGGGCCACGGCAAGATGGCCTTCCTCATGCGTTTTCCGGTCGGCGTTGTCGGCGCCATTACGCCCTTCAACGCGCCGGTAAATCTGGCGTGCCACAAGCTCGCGCCAGCATTTGCGGCGGGCAACGCGAGCGTGATCAAGCCGCCGCAGCAGTGTCCGATGGTCGTCCAGCGCTTGGTCGAGCTGTTTTATGAGGCAGGACTGCCGCGCACCTTTATCCAAGTGGTCCATGGTGGCGCGGCAACCGGACAAGCGTTGGTCGACCACTCCGGTGTTGACATGTTGACCTTCACCGGTTCGTCCCGGGTCGGTGCCGAGATACGGGCGCGGGCCGGCTTAAGGCCGGTCACACTAGAGCTCGGCGGAACCGGGCCGACTATCGTCTGTGACGACGCCAACGTCGATGCAATCACGCCGATCTTGGCGCGTAACGCCGTGCGGTTGGCGGGACAGAGCTGCATCTCGGTCCAGGTGATCTACGCCCCGCGCCCAATGGCCGAAGAACTGGGCGCCAAGGTGGCAGCAGCGATGGAGGCCCTAGTGGTCGGCGATCCGCTGGCGGCAGCGACCGATGTGGGAACATTGATCGACGAGGCGGCGGCGCGGCGAGTCGAGGCCTGGGTCGAGGAGGCCGCGGCCAGCGGTGCCACGGTCTTGACCGGTGGCACGCGCGACGGCGCGGCTTTCGCGCCGACCCTGCTGGCCGACGTGAACCGTGAGATGAAGGTGGTCTGCGATGAAGTATTCGGACCGGTCGCGAGCATCCTCGCCTACGACGATTTGGACGAGGCGGTGAACGACATTTCCAACAGCCGCTATGGACTCCAGTGCGGAGTTTACACTGACAGTACCAGCCGGGCCCTATCCTTGGTGCGCCGCTTGCGCACCGGTGGGGTCATCATCAATGGCACTTCCACCTGGCGCACGGATCAGCTCGCGTACGGCGGCGTAAAGGACAGCGGCATCGGACGGGAAGGGCCCCGCTATGCGATCCGCGATATGACCGAAGAGCGTCTCGTGCTCTTTAACCTCTGATCGCGCGGGTGAGCGGGATTCTGATAACCGGAGCCGGCGGGTTCCTTGGCTTGGCGATCACCCGGGCCCTGGCGGATCGGGGCGAGGCGGTTTTCGCGCTCGAGTCCGGGCGGCTGGATCGTCTTACGGCCCTAGCTTCGACCAGACCGTCGGTCGAGGTCGTTGCCGGCGACATCTGCAACGCCGCCGCGATAATGCGGCTGTTCGCCGACACCCGGCCCCGTGCCGTCATCCACTGCGCTGCCATCGTCGGCGTACTTGCGGCGCTCGACACGCCGGCGCGCCTGTTCCGGGTCAACGTTGAGGGCTCGATCAACCTGTTCGAGGCGATGGCTCGTCACGGGACGGCGCGCATAATCCATGTCAGTTCGGAGGAGATCTACGGCAACTTCACTGCCGATCGGATCGACGAAACCCACTGCCCGGCACCGTTGTACGGCTATGGCGTCAGCAAGCTCACGGTCGAGCACCTAGGCCGCGGGTACCGCGTCACCCATGGCTTGGAGTGCATCAACATTCGCACATCATGGGTCTACGGTCCGGCGTTTCCACGCGACCGTGTCCCGATGAACATGGTGCGCGCGGCGGCGGAGGGTCAACCGCTGCATGTTCCATGCGGCGCGGAGTCACGCATCGACCACACCTACATTGACGATGCGGTCGCGGGAGTCCTCGGTGCGCTCGATCATGAGCATCACGTCCACGATGCATATCACGTGGCCAGTGGCGATAGCCCTTCATTGGCCGAGATCGCCGACATCGTTGCCGACCTTGCTCCGGGGGCACCGCCGATCACGGTCGGACCCGGCCCATACAAGCATGACGGCCGGATTGCGATGCCGCGGAAGGGCGCGCTTGACTGCACCCGCGCGGCCGAAACGTTCGGCTACGAGCCGAAGTTCGACATTCATCGGGGCTTGCAGGCCACGTTCGAGGCCCACCGCCGCACGATGGACACCGCGAAGGGAGCAGTCTGAGCAATGGGCAAGCTGTTGGTCACCGGAGGCATGGGACACGTCGGCTACGAGACCGTGAAACAAGCCACGGCGCAGGGTATCGACGTCGTCGCACAGTATTTGTCGACCTTCCGCGAAGAAGATGCGGTGGCGCTCGGAACCCAGGTTACCTGGGCGCGCTGTGATCTCTCGAACGACTACGAACTGGCGATGCTCGCGGCCGAGCACGATATCGAAGGCTGCATCCACACCGCCGCGGTACCCAACGACAAGGTAGGGATCCCCCAGCCGCTCAGGACGTTTCGGAGCAATGTCGTCGGCACGGAACTGCTGCTCGAAACGGCGCGCCGCCTCGGCTGGCGGCGGTTTATCTTCGTCTCGACCGGTTCGGTTTTTCAGGAACTGCAAGACGCCACCACGCCGGTTCCGGCAGACATGCCACCATCGCCGAAATCGCTCTACGCTGTCACCAAGCGCTCGGCGGAGATGATGACGGACGTCTATGCCTCAACCTACGGCTTGTCCGCCGCGAGTGTGAGGATTTCGTGGATATTCGGCCCGCCGCTGGTCCCCCGCAGCTTCGATGGACCACGCGGCCCGATCCCCGAGTTCCTCCGGCGCGCCTTGGCCGGCGAAGCCATTCGCGAGCCCTCCGGTGGTGACTTTGCCGCCTCGTTTACGTTTGTGCCCGACTGCGCTGCCGGTCTGCTAGCGATGTGGGCCGCAAAGCGCCTCGATCATGGCGTGTATCACCTGGGCTCCGGAAGGAACCATAGCGCCTTCGACGTCGCCGACGCAGTACGCAAGGCAGTGCCGGGCGCGTCGATCGAGCTCGGCGGTGGTACCGCGCCGTGGACCGACACGACGGTCATGCGGGGACCACTGTCTTGTGAACGTATGGCCGAGGAATTCGGCTTCCGGCCACGTCACGACCTTGACAGCGCCGTCGCGGCATTCGCCGATTGGATGCGGGCCAATCCGGGCCGTTGGGGCGGCGAGGCTGCGCGTGGCTGACGCCGACTGCGACGTTGTTGTTATCGGGGCCGGTGCCGCTGGAATGACTGCCGCGGCGACCGCCGCCGCCAAGGGTCTGCGAGTCACCGTCGTCGAGAAGACCAGCTTCGTTGGCGGCAACACCAGCTACTCCGGTGGCATGGTCTACGTTCCGAACAACGAAAAAATGGCCGACGCCGGAGTGCCGGACGATCCGGACGCGGCGATACGCTACCTTGACGCGGCTGTGCCGACGTCCGAAGGACGTGACGCCCGCGTCCGCTTCGTGGAGACAGGGCCAGCAGCGATCTCGTTCCTTGAAGCCAACACCGCTGTCCGGCTCAAACCGGTGCCGTTCTATCCGGACTACTATCCCGACCTGGAAGGCGCGCGCGAGGGTATGCGAGTGCTCGAGCCGGTTGCTTTCGATGCCGGGACATTGGGCCCCTGGTTCAAGAGGCTGCGGCCGCCACTGCCCGAGTTCACCATCCTCGGTGGCATGATGGTCGCGCGGGAGGACCTGCCGCACTTCCGGAACGTGTGGCGCTCACCCAAGTCGTGCCTCCGCGTGGCGCGCCTGGTTTCCGAATACGGCGTCCAGCGTTTCAAGCACCATCGCGGGTCGCGGCTCGTCCTCGGCAACGCGCTTGCCGGGCGGCTGTTGAAGTCGCTGCTTGATCGCGACGTCAACATTTTGCTCGATACGACCACGCTGAAGATCGAAGAGGATCGTGGCCGTGTCACCGGAGTGCGGGTTGCCAACGGGGCCGGGGACCGCGCCATCAGGGCGACACATGGCGTCATCCTCTCGACCGGCGGCTTTTCGCACAGCAAGCAAAAACGCGGGGCGTGGTTGCCATCCGCGGCGAGCCTCGACAGTCCTTTTGCGCCGGGGAGCACCGGCGACGGGATCGACCTCGGCGTCGCGGCCGGGGGTGTCGTCGGCACCGATAACACCAACAATGCCTATTGGAGCCCGGCGTCGATCTATCGTCGCGCTGACGGGCGCAAGGTTGTCTATCCTCACACCGTGACCGACCGGGGCAAGCCTGGCTCCATCGTCGTGAACGCGTCGGGTCGGCGCTTTACCAACGAGGCAGTCTCCTACCATCGGTTCGGCGAGGCGCTGCTGCGCACCAACCGGGAGACCGGCAATCTTCCGGCGTGGATCGTCTGTGACAAGACTTTCATCTGGCAGTATGGCCTGGGCGCAATCATTCCTTTCACCCGCAATCTGAAACCCTATCAGGCGGCTGGCTATCTCAAGACGGCCGCGACTCTGCCGGCGCTTGCACGTGCTCTTGGCATAGATGAGCAGGTGTTTTCCAAAACGGTCGAGCGCTTCAACGAAGATGCAGTACGGGGCCGTGATACCGAATTCGGCCGGGGCGAGGACATCTATTCCC
>JANQOE010000083.1 GCA_028279245.1 Alphaproteobacteria bacterium | reverse complement strand
ACCGCGTGGACCTCGTCGAGGAAGGTCAACGCACCGTGCCGGCGGGCGACCTCGCAGATCTCGCCGATCGGCCCGATATCGCCGTCCATCGAATACACCGACTCGAACGCCACTAGCTTCGGCCGGCCCTTGTCATAGCCGGACAGCAACTCGTCCAGATGCGCCGGGTCGTTGTGGCGGAAGATCGCTTTCTCCGCCCGGCTGTGGCGGATCCCCTCGATCATCGAATTGTGATTAAGCGCGTCGGAGAAGACGACGCAGTCCGGTATCTTCGACGCGAGCGTGCTCAGCGTCGTCATATTGGCGACATAGCCGGAGGTGAAGATCAGCGCCGCCTCTTTCTGGTGGAGTGAGGCCAGTTCCCGCTCCAACAGCACATGCTGATGGCAGGTGCCGGAGATATTCCGGGTGCCGCCGGCGCCGGCGCCCAGCCGGTCGACCGCCTCCTTCATCGCCGCCAGCACGTCCGGGTGCTGGCCCATGCCCAGATAGTCGTTACTGCACCAAACGGTGACGTCTTCAGTCTGCTCGCCAGCATAACGCTTGGCGCTGGGAAACCGGCCCGCCTGACGTTCTAGCTCGGCAAACACCCGATAGCGGCCTTCGGCGCGCAGCCCGCCCAGAGAATCCGCGAAAAACTGCTCGTAATTCATCAACCCTATCCTTCCGCGCCGGCGTTCCTACCACACCGGTCGGGGCAGCAATGTGACCAATATCAACGGCCACACGAAACATAGTATACGAATCCCTAACAGAGAGTATCCCGGCGCGGCACCGCGCCGCATCCGCCCCTATTCGGCGCTAACGCCTACGATATCCGTGGGTTGACGCGAGCGTCCCACTGCGGTTGCCTTCACTCAGACGCTCTTCGAGAGCGACAACCAATCAGGGAGAGATGAATGAAAAAGCCGATCACCGGCCTTGCTGTGACCGCAGCGGTCGCGGCGGCGGGTCTGGCCTTAGCCACGGCACCGGCCAAAACGGCCCACGCCAAGACCCTAGTCTATTGTTCTGAGGGCGACCCCAGCGGTTTCAACCCGTCCTTGTTCACCGACGGAACCACTTTTGATGCAAGCTCCCGGCAAATCTACAACCGGCTTGTGGAGTTTGAGCGGGGCACCACCAACATCATCCCGGCCCTCGCGGAGAGCTGGGAGGTCTCGGAGGACGGCCAGACCTACACCTTCAAGCTGCGGCCTGGCGTCAAGTTCCACAGCAACGACAGCTTCGCACCGAGCCGTGATTTCAACGCGGATGACGTGCTGTACAGCTTTGAGCGCCAGTTGCTGGAAGACCATCCGTTCCACACCGTGTCCGGCGGCACCTACGAGTACTTCGCCGCGATGAGCATGGACAGCCTGGTCACCAGCATCGAGAAGGTCGATGACATGACGGTCCGGTTCAATCTCAGCCGGCCGGAAGCGCCGTTCATCGCCAACCTCGGCATGGACTTCGCGTCTGTTTTGTCTGCTGAGTACGCGCAGCAGATGCTGGACGCGGGCACGCCGGAGCAGGTGGATCTGGCGCCGATTGGCACCGGCCCATTTGTCTTTGTCGACTTCCAGCCGGGCGCCACGGTGCGCTTCCGGGCATTCGACGACTACTTCCGCGGCCGTTCACCGCTCGACAACTTGGTCTTCGCCATCACGCCTGACTCCTCGGTCCGCTTCGCCAAGATGCAGGCCGGCGAGTGCCACGTGACCTTAAACCCGAACCCGGCCGACCTGCAGGCGATGGCCGACGATCCGGAGATCGATCTGATCCAGCGTGAAGGCCTCAACGTCGGTTACTTGGCTTACAACACCGAGAAAGAGCCTTACACCGACGCGCGGGTGCGGAAGGCGCTCAACATGGCGATCAACAAGCAAGCCATCATCGACGCCGTCTTCCAAGATGCTGGCACGATCGCCAAGAACCCGCTGCCGCCGACCATCTGGTCGTACAACGAAGCTACAGTCGACGATGACTACGACCCGGGCGCAGCCAAGGCACTGTTGGCCGAGGCCGGCTTCGGAGACGGCTTCGAGACCGACATTTGGGCGATGCCGGTGCAACGTCCGTACAATCCGAACGCCCGGCGCATGGCCGAACTGATCCAGGCCGATTGGGCGGCCGTTGGAGTGACCGCGGAAATCGTTTCCTTTGAGTGGCCGGAATACCTGAAGCGCTCGAAAGACGCGGAGCACCAGACATTGCTGCTCGGCTGGACCGGCGACAATGGTGATCCGGACAACTTCCTGGCCACGCTACTCGGCTGCGATGCTGTTCGTGGCTCGAACCGCGCGCAGTGGTGCCACCAGCCTTTCGAGGAACTGGTGCAAGCCGCCAAGGTGACGGCCGATGTTGACGAGCGGACCCGGCTCTATGAACAGGCGCAGCTCGTCTTCAAGGAAGAGGCCCCCTGGGCCACGATCGCCCACTCCGTGGTGAGCCAGCCGGTTCGCGCGGAAGTGATCGACTGGAAGATCGATCCCTTCGGCGGCAACATCTTCTACGGTGTGGACTTGGCCGAATAGCCTTGTTCACCCAGCCAATTGATGCGGAGCGGAAGGACCATGTCCTTCCGCTCTAATTCTTTCGGTTGAAACTCGGCCGTCGGCGCGGTTTCCTGTCATCATGTTGTCGTTTGTGTTGCGGCGCCTGGCGTTGGTCATCCCGACCTTTTTCGGCGTCACACTGGTCGCGTTTCTGCTCGTTCATCTGATCCCCGGTGACGCGATTGACGTGCTGGGTGGGGAGCGCGGCGTCAGCCCCGAACTGCGGGCCCGGCTGATGGCCGAACTGGGGCTCGACAAGCCGCTGTGGCAGCAATACCTGATCTATGTCGGCAACGTGTTCCAAGGCGACTTGGGCATTTCCACCCTGAACCGGAAACCGGTGTGGGAGGAGTTCTTCGCCCGCTTCCCGGCGACCCTGGAATTGTCGATCACCGCGATTCTGTTCGCGATCATCGTCGGCTTGCCCGCCGGCATCATCGCCGGTGTGCGCCGGGGTTCGGCGTTCGATCACAGCGTCATGGGCGCGGCGCTGACCGGCTACTCGATGCCGATCTTCTGGTGGGCGTTGCTGATGATCTTCTTCTTCTCGGTGACGCTCGGCTGGACGCCCGTCTCCGGCCGGATCTCGGTGATCTACTTCTTCGATCAGCCCACCGGGTTCATGCTGATCGACTCGTTGCTGTCGGGCGAGAAGGGCGCCTTCAGGTCGGCGGTGAGCCATCTCATCTTGCCGACGATTGTCTTGGGCACGATCCCGCTCGCCGTCATTGCGCGCATGACGCGGTCATCGATGATCGAGGTGCTAAGCGACGACTACATCCGCACCGCGCGCGCCAAGGGCCTGTCGCCATTCTTGGTCGTCAACGTGCACGCGCTGCGCAACGCGCTGATCCCGGTGATCACGGTGATCGGCCTGCAGGTCGGCACGCTGCTCGCCGGGGCGATCCTCACCGAAACGATTTTCTCCTGGCCGGGCATCGGCCGCTGGATGATCGAATCCATCGGCCGCCGCGACTATCCATCGGTGCAAGGCGGCATCTTGCTGATTGCCAGCGCGGTGATCATCGTCAACCTGGTCGTCGACGTGCTGTACAGCATCATCAACCCGCGCATCCGGTACGCGAGCTAGCGCATGGCGACCATCGACACCAAGATCGACGCCGACGTCCCGGCCGTCGCCCACGAGCCGCCGGCGCCGCCCAGCCCACTGCGCGAATTCTGGGAGCGTTTTAGCGAGAACCGCGGCGCGCTCATCGGCATGTGGGTAATTGTGGTGATCACGGTGTTGGCGGTGTTCGCCGATGTCGTCGCGCCACATTCGCCGACCCAGCAATTCGCCCAGTTCCAGCTCCTGCCGCCGGCATGGCAGGAAGGCGGTCAGCTCTCCTTCTTTCTCGGCACCGACCCGGTCGGCCGCGACATCCTCTCGCGTTTGATCCACGGCGCACGTTTTTCGCTGTTCATCGGCCTGGTGGTGGTCACGCTATCGCTGATTGTCGGTGTTGCGCTCGGTTTGTTCGCCGGCTTCTTCAAGGGCGTGGTCGACAACCTCATCATGCGGACCGTCGACATCATGATGGCGCTGCCCAGCCTGCTGCTGGCCCTCGCCGTCGTCGCGATCCTCGGACCGAGCCTCGTCAATGCGATGATCGCCATCGCCATTGTCGTGCTGCCCCAATACATTCGCATCACCCGCGCCGCGGTGCTCGCCGAGATGACGAAGGAATACGTCACGGCCTCGCGCATCGCCGGCGCCAGCGTCTTCCGCCTGATGTTTATCAACATCCTGCCCAACGCGATGGCGCCCCTAATCGTTCAGGCCACGCTCGGTTTTTCTACCGCCATCCTCGACGCGGCGGCCCTTGGCTTCCTCGGCCTCGGCGCGCAGCCGCCGACACCGGAATGGGGCACCATGCTCGCCGACGCCCGCGAGTTCATTCGCCGTGCCTGGTGGGTGATGACCTTCCCCGGCCTGGCGATTCTCATCACCGTGCTGGCCTTCAACCTGATGGGCGACGGCCTGCGCGATGCCCTTGATCCCAGATTGAAGAAGTAGCCCATGTGCCGTTGGCTGACCTATGTCGGTGACCCGATCTATCTCGAGGAGTTGATCTACGAGCCCGATCATTCGCTCGTCGCGCAAAGTCAGCACGCCGCGAAAGCCAAGGTGCCGACCAACGGCGATGGCTTCGGGATCGGCTGGTATCAGGATCGGGAGTTCCCCGGCGTCTATCGCGAAGTACTGCCGGCGTGGAATGACCGCAACCTTCGCAGTCTGGCGCAGCAGATCAAGGCGCGACTGTTCTTCGCCCACGTCCGCGCGTCGACCGGTACGGAGACGATCCGCCCGAACTGCCATCCCTTCAGCCACGGCCGTTGGCTGTTCATGCACAACGGCCAGATCGGCGGTTACGCCCGGGTCCGCCGGCGGCTCGAAGCGCTGATCCCGGACCGCTTTTACGAACACCGGCGTGGCACCACCGACAGTGAACTCATTTTCATGCTGTTGCTGGCCAACGAATTGGACAGCGACCCGGCGGCAGCCATCGGCCGAACCATCGAACAGATCGAAGCCGCGACCGCCGCTGACGGCATAACCGCGCCCCTTCGGCTGACCGCCGCGCTGACCGACGGTACGAACGTGTTCGCCATCCGCTATGCCAGCGACCATCGCCCGCCGTCCCTCTTCTATCGGCGGGAGGACACGGGCTTCATCATCGTGTCCGAACCGTTGGACATGGTCCCCGGTACCTGGAAGCCACTTGCGCCGAACCACCTGCTGCTCGCATCCGGTCTCGACAGCTTGCAGGTCTGGCAGATGGATGACATGGCCATAAGAACGAGCAAGGTTCCTTAACGTTGGCCCTCCTCGAAATCGACAACCTGACCGTGGAGTTCGGTCCCGAAGATGCGCCGTTCCGTGCCGTGGACTCCGTCGGCTTGTCGGTCGACGAAGGTGAGGTTGTCGGCATCGTCGGCGAGTCCGGCTCCGGAAAGAGTGTCACCTCTCTCGCCGTCATGGGCCTGATCGACTATCCGGGCCGCGTGACGGCGGACCGCGTCCGCTTCGAGGATATCGACCTGCTGGCGGTGCCGCCGAAACGGCGCCGCGAAGTCGTCGGCCGCGACATGGCGATGATCTTCCAAGAACCGATGTCGAGCCTCAATCCCTGCTACACGGCGGGCTTCCAGATCATGGAGGCGTTGCGCGTGCATGTCGGCGGCACCCGGCATGAGCGGCGCGACCGCGCCATCGAACTCCTGACGGAAGTTGGCATTCCTGATCCGACCAGTCGGCTCTCCAACTTCCCGCACCAGCTCTCCGGCGGTATGAGCCAGCGCGTCATGATCGCCATGGCCATCGCCTGCAACCCGCGACTGTTGATCGCCGACGAACCGACGACGGCGCTCGATGTGACGATCCAGGCGCAGATCATGGATCTGCTCGTCCGGATCCAGCGCGAAATGAACATGGCCATGGTGCTGATCACCCATGACCTCGCCGTGGTGGCCGAAGTCGCCCATCGGGTGGTTGTGATGTATGCCGGCCAGGTCGTCGAAACCGGACCGGTGCCGGAGATATTCAACGCGCCGCAGCACCCCTATACCGCCGCGCTACTCGATGCACTGCCGGAACGCGCTGCGCCAGACGAACCGTTGCGGACCATCCCCGGGGTGGTGCCGGGACTGTTCGACCGCCCGCCCGGTTGTCTGCTCAACCCGCGCTGTCGCTTCGCCAACGACTCCTGCCGCACCACGGAACCGGCCTTGCGGGGCGCGCCGGAACGCCTGGTCCGCTGCCTAACGCCGCTGTCCCCAGCCGGGGTGCCGGCATGACCTTGCCGAACAATGGTGCAAGCCTGTTGCGGGCGACCGACGTCAGCCGCCACTACGACGTATCCCGTGGCATGGCGGCCGGATCGGCCATTGTCCGTGCCCTCGACGGCGTCTCTTTCACCGTGGAGAAGCAACGCACGCTAGCCGTCGTCGGTGAGTCCGGCTGCGGCAAGTCGACACTGGCGCGCCTCGTCACGATGATCGAACAGCCGACCGCCGGCAGCATCCTGCTCGCCGGGCACGATTTGGCAACGATCACCAAGGCCGAACGGCAGGAAGTTCGGCGCACCGTCCAGATGATCTTCCAGAACCCGTTCGGTTCGCTCAATCCCCGCAAGAAGGTCGGTACGATTATCGAGGAGCCGATCCTCATCAACACCGACCAGCCGAAGGCGGAGCGGCAAGAAGCGGCGCGCGCCATGATGGCCCGGGTCGGTCTGCGGCCCGAGCATTACGATCGCTACCCCCACATGTTTTCGGGTGGTCAGCGCCAACGTATTGCCATCGCCCGCGCGCTCATTCTACGGCCACAGTTGGTGGTGGCCGACGAACCGGTTTCGGCACTCGACGTATCCATCCAGGCGCAAGTGCTGAACCTGCTGAAGGATCTGCAGGAGGAATTCGAACTCGCCTACATCTTCATCTCCCACGATCTCAGCGTGGTGCAGCGGATCGCCGACGAAATCCTAGTGATGTATCTGGGCCGTGCGGTGGAGCAGGGGCCGGGCCGCCGCATCTTCGCCGCGCCGCGGCATCCTTATACTCAGGCCCTGTTGGCCAGCACGCCCCACATTGATCCGGCCAAACGCAAACAGCGCATTGTCCTGCGGGGAGAGTTGCCGTCGCCCCTCAACCCGCCATCCGGCTGCGCGTTCCACACCCGCTGCCCCCATGCGATCGACCGTTGCGGCCGCGAACGTCCGCCACTGACGGCGTTCGACGGCCGTCAAGTGGCGTGCTTCCGGGCCGAGGAACTCGCCGGCAACGCACCGGTCGCCGCATCGGCATGATCGCCTTCGTCCTGCGGCGCCTGCTCCAGGCCGTCGTCGTCATGCTCGTTGTCGCGTTGATCGCGTTTCTGATGTTCAAGTTCGTCGGCGACCCCGTCGCCCAGATGGTGGGGCAGGAGACGACGATTGCCGAACGCGAGGCGTTGCGCGAACGGCTCGGCTTGAACGATCCGATCATCGCCCAGTTTGCCCGCTATGTCGCCGACGTCGCCCAGGCTGACTTCGGCCTATCATTCCGCACCAGCCAGCCGGTCGACACGATGCTCGCCGAACGGCTGCCGGCGACCCTCGAATTGGCGATTGTTGCCGCGCTCTATGCACTCGTCGTCGGCATTCCCATGGGGGTCTACACCGGCCTCTACCCCAACACCGCGTTGAGCCGGCTGTTCCAGGCCATCAGTCTGGCCGGTATTTCGTTGCCGACCTTCTTTGTCGGTATCCTGCTCATCCTGTTGTTCGGCGTGGTGCTCGGCTGGCTGCCGACCTTCGGCCGCGGCGAAACGGTGCAGGTCGGCTGGTGGAGCACCGGGCTGTTGACGGTCAGCGGGTTGAAATCGCTGATCCTCCCGGCTTTCACCCTCGGCATGTTCCAGCTCACTCTGATCATGCGGCTGGTCCGGTCGGAGATGCTGGAGGTGTTGCGCACCGACTACATCAAGTTCGCCCGCGCCCGCGGCCTGACCAACCGCTCCGTACATTTCGGTCATGCGTTAAAGAACACGTTGGTGCCGGTCATAACCATCACCGGCTTGCAGTTGGGATCGATCATCGCCTTCGCCATCATCACCGAAGCGGTGTTCCAATGGCCCGGCATGGGTCTGCTCTTCTTGCAGGCGATTCAGTTCGTCGATATCCCCGTCATGTCGACCTACCTGATCCTCATCTCCTTCTTCTTCGTCGTCATCAATCTGATCGTCGATCTGCTGTACTACGCTGTCGATCCGCGGCTGCGCATTGACCGTACGGCGATTTCGAGCGCCGCCGGATGACCGACCTCGCCGAACAGACCGCCGCGCCGCAGCGGGCCAGCGCACTGCAACGCTTCTTCGACGGCGACATCTGGTACAGCTTCACCCGTTCGCGGGTCACCATGGTGGCGGCGGCGATCACCGCACTGTTCTTTGTCGCCGCGCTCTTCGCGCCGCTGGTCGCGCCAACCAACCCCTACGATCTGGCTGCGTTGAACTTGCTAGACGCGTTCACGGCGCCGGCATGGACCGAAGGCGGCAGCGCAAAACACTTGTTGGGCACGGACGAGCAAGGCCGCGACATGCTCTCCGCCATCATCTTCGGCGCGCGCGTGTCCCTCACCGTGGGCTTCGCCAGCATCCTGTTCTCGATGGTCCTCGGTATCACCCTCGGCCTGATCGCCGGCTACACCGGCGGTCTGGTCGACGCCTTCATCATGCGGGTTGCCGACGTGCAACTCAGCTTTCCGGCCATCCTCATCGCGCTGTTGGTGGACGGGGTGGTGCGGGGCGTATTGCCGCCCAGCATGCACAACGACATGGCCATCTGGGTCCTCATTTTCTCCATCGGCATTTCCAACTGGGTGCAGTTCGCCCGCACCGTCCGTGGCTCGTGCATGGTCGAACGCAACAAGGAATATGTGCAGGCCGCACGCATCATCGGCATTCATCCCGGCCTGATCATGCTGCGCCACGTGCTGCCGAACGTGATGGGGCCGGTTCTGGTGATCGCCACCATCGGCCTGGCCATCGCCGTGCTGCTGGAAGCCACCCTGAGTTTCCTCGGCGTCGGCATGCCGCCGACCCGTCCCAGCCTTGGCACATTGGTGAACTCTGGCCAAAACTTCTTGGCGTCGGGCGAGTGGTGGATTGCCGTCTTCCCCGGTCTTGCGCTGGCGCTGCTCGTGCTTTCGGTCAATCTGCTGGGCGATTGGCTGCGCGACGCACTCAACCCGAAACTCCGCTGATCTGACCGCGAAAATGGGCCGTCCGAACCTGCCGCTGCTTGAGGTCAAGCATCTGTGCATCGAGTTCCCGACCCGCCGCGGCACCTTGGTCGCCGTCGACGATGTGTCGTTCCACATCGATCCGGGTGAGGTGCTCGGCGTCGTCGGCGAGTCCGGTGCCGGCAAGTCGCTGACCGGCAACGCGATTATCGGCTTGTTGGAACCGCCGGGCCGGGTCGCGGGCGGTGAGATCCTGCTCGACGGTAAGCGCATCGACAACTTGCCCTACGAGCAGATGCAGCGCATCCGCGGGAAGGACATCGGCGCGATCTTTCAGGATCCGCTGACCAGCCTCAACCCGCTCTACAGCATCAGCCGCCAACTCGTGGAGACGATCCAGACCCACACCGACATGACGGCACGGCAGGCGCGCGCCAGGGCGCTCGAACTGCTACAGGCCGTGGGTATTCCGGCGGCCGACGAACGCCTCGATTCCTATCCCCACGAATTCTCTGGCGGCATGCGTCAGCGGGTCGTGATTGCGTTGGCATTAGCCGCCAATCCGCGCCTGATCATTGCCGATGAACCGACCACTGCCCTCGACGTGTCGATCCAGGCGCAGATCATCGCGCTCTTGAAGAAGCTTTGCCACGAATTCGGCACCGCCGTCATGCTGGTCACCCACGACATGGGCGTCATCGCCGAAGCCGCTGACCGCGTCGCCGTGATGTATGCCGGCCGCCTGGCTGAGATCGGTCCGGTCGCCGACGTCATTCATCATGCGCGCCATCCCTACAGTCACGGTTTGATGGGCGCGATCCCGACCATCGGCAGCGGCACGGCGCGGCTGACGCAGATTGACGGCGCCATGCCGCGCCTGACGGAGATTCCGTCGGGCTGCGCCTTCAACCCGCGTTGCCCGAAAGCGTTCGATCGTTGTCTCGCCGAACGCCCGGTCCTCCGCGCAGCGGGGCCGAACGAAGTGGCCTGCTGGCTCTACTGATGGCCGTACCCCAACCCGTCGCCGACGATACCGCGCCGTTGCTGCGCGTGCGTGACCTGTCGCGCTATTTCGATGTGTCGCCGCCGCTGCTCAACCGGTTGGTCGAACGGCGCCCGCGCCGGATTCTCAAAGCCGTCGATGGCATCAGTTTCGACATTCCCCGCGGCAAGACGTTGAGCCTCGTCGGTGAATCCGGCTGCGGCAAATCGACGGTGGCCCGGTGCATTGTCGGCCTGCACGCGCCGACCGGCGGGTCCGTCGCGTTTGACGGCAACGACATCTCCCGGCTGCGCGACCGCGCGGCGCAGGCGCCGATCCGCCGGCGCATGCAAATGATCTTCCAAGACCCCTATGCCAGCCTCAACCCGCGCTGGCGTGTCTTCAACATCATCGCCGAACCCATCCGCGCGTTCCGCCTGCTGACCGACACCGCCGGCTTGCAACGCCGCGTCGACGAGTTGCTGCGCCATGTCGGCCTTGCGCCCGCGGACGGCGCCAAGTTTCCGCACGAGTTTTCCGGCGGCCAGCGGCAACGCATTTCGATCGCCCGCGCCCTCGCCTCGAACCCCGAGTTTTTGGTCTGCGACGAACCGACCTCGGCGCTCGATGTTTCGGTGCAGGCGCAGATCCTCAACCTGATGAAGGATCTACAGCGCGAACTCGGCCTGACCTACCTGTTCATCAGTCACGATCTGTCGGTGGTGCACCACATGTCCGACTATGTCGGCGTCATGTATCTCGGCCGCATCGCCGAACTGCGCGAAGCCAAGGCCCTGTTCGCCCGGCCGTCCCACCCCTATACGCGCCTGTTGCTCGACACGATCCCCGATCTGCGGCACATCGGCCGGCAACGCGCGCCGCTGGCCGGCGAGGTGCCGAGCCCGATCAAGCCGCCGCCCGGCTGCGCCTTTCACCCGCGCTGCCCCTTCGCCGACGACCGCTGCCGCACTGAACGGCCGGAACCGGTGGAGGTTGCGGACGGTCGGGTGGCCTGTCACGCCGCGGCCGAAAACCGGCTGCCAGGCTGACATTTCACCACGAGTTGTACATTGGTGGGCTGTACACGGCCGCGAATGCGGTATGATCCGGCGAATCAGTAAGAGGGGACTTGCTTTGCGCTTCCTCGGACTAGGTCTGCTGCTGGCGGTACTGACACTTCCGGTCACCACGGTACCGGTCCACGCCCAGGACCCGGCCAACCAAGGCATGTCGCCGCCGGCCCTGGCGGCGGTGATGCCACGGGCCTTTGGTGGGTTCTTCCGCTGGCGGTCGGGCGGCGGACTGCAGACCTGGCTGATCCAGTTCAATCAAGTGAAGTTGACGGACGACGGCGCGGTCGAAGCGCTGGGCCAGGGCACCAACATCGCCGGCCAGTCGCGGACCGAAGTCGATGTCCGCGCGTTGATCGACCCGGCAACCCTCCGCTTCGAAATGTGGGAGTCGAATCCTAGGGGCGGCGATCTTGAGAACTATGTGACCGACGGTACTTATCGGGGGCGTCTTTCGGACGATCTGCGGCGGCTCGAAGCGGGCTGGGTGTCCGATGCCAACGACAACACGGGCGATCTGATCATGATCGCCAACGACGAAGAGTCGCGCACCTAACACGCGAATTATCGCCAGCTTTAGGCAGCCATTAAGCGGTGTTCGCTAGCGTCTTCGCATGGCCACCGTGCTTTGCATAGACGACAATCCGCAGCTTCGTGCGTTCCTTGTCGACGGACTGCAAGACGCTGGCTTCGAGACCCTCGTCGCGGAACATGGCCGCATTGCTTTGGCCGAACTCGACCGGCAGCCGGTGGATGTCATCATCGCCGACATGATGATGCCGGAGATGGACGGCCTCGAATTCGTCACCGCCGCCCGCCGCCAACGACCGGAAACGCCGATCATCGCGATATCCGGCGGCTACCAGCAACTCCGCGAGCACGCCGAGACGACTGACTCGATATTGCGGTTGGCGCTGCACCGGGGGGTGTTCGCGGCGTTCACCAAGCCGGTTGATATGGACACGCTGGTCGCCAAGGTGCGCGAGGCGCTGGACTAGCTGCTGACTCGCCGTTCCCGGGTGATCTCCCATTCCTTTCGTCCGTCGCGGCAGGCCCGCCCGACATAGGTCGTCGCCACCTCGTCGCGGATCGCCGTGCGCCGGTAGTTGCGGCACACCAGCCCGTTGCGCTGCACCGGTGTGGTCAGCGGCACGATCACCCCATGCACACCGGCATCCGGGTCCTCCCACGGTGTCGGCGCCGCCGAACCCGAAGCATTGAGCGCCCGCGACAGCGAGGCTTTGTAAGGCGTCGCCCGCGGCCGGGGCTGCGCCGGCGCTGCGGCCCGTTGCGGCGTGGTCAGCGCCGCTTGTACGCGGACCTTGGTGACGCCAGCCCCGCGGAACCCGAGCACCTCGGCACCCCGGCGTGACAGGTCGATGATGCGGCCGCGGATGAACGGCCCGCGGTCGTTGATGCGGAACGTCGCGCTCCGCCCGTTGCTCAGATTGGTCACCTCGACGCGCGTGCCGAACGGCAGTGTGCGGTGCGCCGCTGTCATCGCGTCCATGTCGTAGCGTTCGCCGTTGGCGGTCAGCTTGCCGTGGAAGCCCGGCCCGTACCACGACGCCGTGCCGACTTGCTCGAAGTCCGGGTCGGCCGGCACGGGGCCGGTCGGTGGCAACCGGGCCACCTGCGAGCCGCACGCGCTCAACAATAGCAGCGCCAGCAGCAGCCCGGCCCGGGTCGCCATGCTGCGCGGACTAGCGCTGCGCCAGGATATGCTGTTCGAGCGACGCGGTCGCGTGGCCGTCGATGGGCAGATCATAATCGTATTGGTATTCACGGATGGCGGCGCTGGTCCGCGGCCCCATCACGCCGTCCACCGGGCCGGGGTCGTAGCCGAGGCGCGACAGCCCGGCCTGCGTGTTGGCGACCATCGAGTTGTGGGCGACATTCGTCGTCCCCGCGCTGGACGCGCCGCGCCGCCAGAACGGCGTGCCGAGATTGAAGTCATCCGAGTCGGTCAGCAGCCCCGCCGCCGCCCCCGCGCCGGTACCGATCACCGCGCCTTGCAGGACGGTCAGCCCGGTGACAGCGCCCACCACGGCACCACCGGCCGCGCCGATCCCCGCGCCAGAGAGCCCGCGATCCTGCTGGCTGGAGCCGCACCCCGCCAGACCGAGCGCCAAAACAACCGCCAAAAACCGCCCGCGCCGCACCATCCACCAATCTCCTTGCTGCATCCGCCGCACATAGCAAGCTGAGTTTAGCAATGTGTCAATTCTCCGGTCTCGTGGCAGTGACAACTTTGGTCCGTGTTGGCCCGGGTGAAGGGTCACTGTCGAGCGCCCACGCGCGCCGCTCCACCCCCACCCTAACCCTCCCCCGTCGAAGGGGGAGGGGACGATGTTGCTAGTCCGGAGATTCCCTCCCCCTTGAGGGGGGATCCGCCAGGACCCAAGGTGTCCGGGTGGATGGGTGGGGTGCCCCCGCGAACTTCATGCCGCACCGCCCAAAATGGGTTCGTTTGGTAATTTCGACTTTTTTATCCTTCCAAATCAGTGGGTTACATTTTTACCGTTTACAATCGGCCGTCCCCGAGGCCGTTCGGCGGCGGGCGCTGTGACCAAGATTGGGTTTGTTTGGCAGCGGCCCCTTTTGGCGCGGCGGGCCTGGTTCCGAAACCTTGGTCTCATCGGCCGCCGCACCTGTTTTTTCAGTCCCGAAACAGGCGTTAACCATTGACCGCATGGTGCGTATAAATGTGTCATAACAGTGTCGGTTGACCGTATTCATCTCTTTCCGCATGGTCGCAAATCCCAATGACCGAGGGATCCCTCGCCGTAATCCGCCGCCTGAAAGCCGGCCTGCAACAGTATGATAGTCGCCACAGCCTTTACATTGAGCGTCAAAAACTCAACGACCGCCCGGTTGCGCCCCAGGGCTCAATGGCACCCGCCCGGCCGGAACCAACTCTCACTTAGCGCGGGCTAATATACGGTAAGTTGGCCGGGAAATCAAGCGATATGTTCGCCAAAAGGGCAAGTTAACCTCATCGAACAACCTTATATGGTTCCTTTGTTCGCAAATCGGGTTGAGGACTGCTCCCGGTGGAACTGGGATTTTCTTGATATGCGGGATCAGCGACCCAGCTCGGCGGCAACCGCCGAGAAGTAAGACGGAAATTCAGATAACAGCATACTGACAGCATTGCTTTCGAGGCGACAAATGCTGCGAACACCACCGCGGTCCGCACAGGTTGGCCACTGTGCTCCGAGCGCGCTTGCCACGACCCGATCTGCGAACCCGGCCTCGAAGAAAGCGATAGCCGCCGGGTCAGGTAACCCATACTTGACCTGCTTCTGCAGGAAGGACATTGCCAAGAAGAGATCTTGATCCAGAGGTTCAATGAGATCCGCCAGTGACGCAACAATCATCGCAGTACCATAGCCGAAGCCGTTCTCGCAAAGTGCGACCGCACTCTCGACCGTGGGCCATTTTCCGCTCACCTTGATTCCTGCCTCACGCAACATGGCGTGGATTTCCTGGAAAGACTGTCCGCCAGCCCAAGCGAGCAGAACGGCTGGTACAATGGTGTCGTCAGACAAGGCTTGAATCGAGCGCGAGGAGGCGTGCGACAGAACAACCCCAGTGATGACCTCAAGAAGCGTGTCCTGAGCCGCCGCGCCTCTTATTTCCTCCAGGTTCTCAGTCAACCAGATCTGCAGGTCAGCAATGCTGGCAGGTGGCAGCGGTGATTGGCGGATAAGCGAACGGAGGTCTTCATCGGCATGGGCCACAATCGACACTGCGATTGTCTCAAATACGGCAGTAAGACGACCGCGCGTCTCATCATCAGCAAGGTGGTACGCAAATGTGTTGGCAGCAAGTTCAATGACGCGTTCTGACGCGTCGTCCTCGTCAAAGGTCATGTGAGTAACCAAATAGGCCGCAATGCTCTGTACAGCACGGGCGCGGTCCTCAATGAACTTTCGGAACTCCGGCGTGCTTATGTTTGGTTGCGCAAGCAATGCCTCGGCAACTACGGCATCAATCCGCTCTCGATCAGCAAAAGCCAGATCGAGCCATTCCTGCCTCATTTCTTGAACAATTGGGGGAGCGCCCCGCTGGCGCTGCTCGTAGTCAGAAAAGAGCTTGAGTATACTGCTTTGGCAGGGCTCCGAGTTGGCTTGGTCCAGCAATCGACTTGTCGCGATCCATCGCCACCTTCGCGTCCGCGTGTTCCTTGCGTCGTAGATAGCCGGTGACGAAAAGATGACGCTTCCTTCGGTATGCATACCGGCGCGTCCGGCCCGACCAATCAGGTTGTGAAAGTCGCGGACCATGATTCGCTCGCGACCTTGTTGGGTCGCGGTAACGATTAGGTACCTAATAGGAAAGTTGACGCCCTGCGCCAGTGTAGAGGTGCAGATGACAAACTTTGCCAGGCCTTCCTTCATCGCGTGTTCGATCGACAGACGGAGGCCGTGAGGTGTGTCGGCGTGATGCGCAAAGATACCGATCGAAGCGGCACGGGTTGCATCAGCGTTAGGGCCAAGATTTGCTGCAGATAACGCTCGAATTCTCTCGATCTCTATCGCGTCAGAAACCTCGATCGGGTTCTGTACTGCTGCATCTCGTTCAAAGATCTCCACCGCGCGCCGGCAGAGTTTGGAGGCACTGTCCTTGCGACCGCAAAAGATGGCAACGCTACCATTGGCGACGACATGCAACCCAAGAAACAGTCCGACGTCTCCGCCGTTCTTCTCCGGAAACAGCCGTTCCTTCTCTTTAGGGGAACGGCGTGCAAGCGGCATTTGAGTTATGATTCTGGGGACGAAGAATTCGCGGTCTTCTGGATCTTCCGGCCTTACATATTCAAGTCGGCCTCGAGCGTCTTGCCAACTCGCGAACGCAATGCTCTTGGTCGTTGGAAGCAGACCCTCGCCGCCGACGACGGCATCGGCATCTCGGATTAGCCAGTCAGCAAGTTCTGCTGCGTTTCCGACGACAGCCGACATAAGCACGATCTGTGTCTCTCTCGGCAAAGCAATTCGAAGCGATGTGAGCAGTAATTCATACGTCGGTCCTCGAGCCATCCCATCGAATTGATGACCTTCGTCATAGATGACGAGGCCAATTCGGTCGGCAAGTTCGGGTGCCCGACGTAGCATATAGAGCAGCTTCTCGGGCGTTACGATGAGCACAGTTTGTTGAGCGAATAGCTCATCAAGGCCGAGATCAAACTGATAAGAGTCTGAGGCTTCATCCAGGCTGATGGGCTCACCTGCGAACGCATTCGCTAGGTCGCCACGAATATCGTGGCATAGCGATCGGTAGGGCGCCACGATGACGGCAAGAGAAGCGCGCTGTGACAGAAAGGCGGCGCGGATAATTAGTTCTGTGGCTCGTGTCTTGCCCGCGCTGGTCGGCATCTGAATTACAGCAGATCTGCCCTGGAGAAGGCCAGCAGCAGCGATGCGCTGCTGGGCTGGCCAGAGCTCGACTGGAAAGTGTGGTTTGCCGAGTGCTGGCCGCCAAGCTTCCGCTTCGAGCAGGGTTGTTTTCGGTAACAACGCTCTGGCGGAGTTACGCAACTTGTGCAGACTTAGCGCTACGGCAATGTCACAGTACAAGAGCTCACGCGGCGAACCGTTTGCATAACAGCGGTGACGCAGTGTTGCGCATCGCGAGGTGACCGCTTCCGAACCGTTCTGGAATGTTATGAATCCGCCGAGCGCCGTCAGCAGGTCGGCAGTAAGCTCGGAACGCACGTGATCGCCACTGATAGCATGGTAGTTATTCCCAAGAATCGAATACACAAGACGTCCGAGGCCACCCGCCAATTCAAGTTCTGGGGCCTCAATCTGACGCGTAATCACCGCAGCACTGCCGACATTCCCGCCCAGATAGTAAGCTGATGCGCAGAGAAGCGAGAATTCAGTCGTGATCGTGTCGTCCAAGCGCGAATTCAGGTAGGCGTCAAAAAACAATGACGCGAAGTGCAACGCTTCCGGCGGCGAGGGATCGGAATCGTCCCAATTAGGAGGAATGGGGTCGACTTCGGGAATCGGAACGTCGGTAACCTCCTGAGTCTGGCTTGCGATAGTCGCAGAGACATCACCCAACAAGCCGACGGCCAAGGCAAAAAGCATCGAAGGGTCACGAGGTAGCTCGATGAAGTCTTCCTGAGGGACCCGGAACTCGTGCAACTTTGCCGTCGCTCTTGTTGTCGATAGTATGCGACGCGCAATTGCTTCAGGCTTCATCCGCCGCCCTTTCGTACAATGCGTGTACCAAAGACATCAGTGATGGGCCGTGTACCACGAGCAAGCGCAGACGCTCGGCGTTCGGATGATCGGACGCATCGCAAGCAGTAAGGTCCGTACCGTCGAATACCGCGTCGTCCAAGATTGCGGCGGCGCCGTTAATTCGGCGAAATGGTCGTTCAGCCTCGTTCTGAAAACGTTGGACGCGACTAGCCTGCTCTTCCTCGCCTCGAACAAGTAGTCGTTGCTTTAGCGCATGGAGCGTCACCGCTTCGCGCAAATGGTCTTTAAATGAATCGGTAATCGCATCCTGCAGTCGGTTTTTGTTCGTCTGCGAGAGAGCGGCTTTGGACTCATAGATAAAGAGCTCGTCATCGACGTTGTTTGACTGATCGTCGGCGAATTTGAAGCCGACTACGTCGCAGCCCTGCGTAGAAACATTGCGATTCCAACGGTCTTGATACCGCAGAGTTCGCGGGCACCAGTATCCGAGCACATACTCAACGTAATCGGCCACCAGGATCTCGCCGAAATCGCCGGCGCGAAGGCTCGGCCCCGGCGCTTCCGTCGCATCGGGAAAGAGGACGGTCATGAGGAATTCGGAAGGGGTTTTCCCGGTTCCTTCGACCAACGCTGGCAAGTCAATGTCGCTGCAATAATGTTGCCGAAAATGACGCGCCCACGCCGAAAGAACCGCTGCATCATCCTGTGGATCAAGCACCCAGATCTCAATCTCTCGACCGCACGCGGTCGTGCGCCGTTCGCCTGTATCTTGTAGCCAGGCGATGTGCTCGGGTGCTTGAGTGTTCAACGTGCTGGTCCCAGCTGACGCGTGCGCCTCATAAGGTCTTCCACTTATGCGTAACAGTGCTTGTAGCACCAGGCCCGACTAAACAAGGACCCTTTTTGAGGCAGCTGAGAACGGCGCGTCCCGACCGGCCTCGAAGGCGACTCGTTTGTCGACACGAACTGCACCAATCGTGGCGTCAGCCGTCGTCACGCGTCGGACATCCTTGGCGGTGCCGGCGCCTACGCCTTTGTCAAGCGGCCGCCTGGCCGCTTCACCCTCTCGCACGCAAACCCTCCGCCACCCCCATCACCTTCGACCTCGGCCCAAGCCCCTTAAGCGCCACCTCAGCCACCAGCGTTGTCGGCCGCGACAGCCGGTTGGCGAAATCTTCGGAGAACAGGACCGGCCGATCGAGTTGGCTGCAAAGGCCTTCGATGCGCGCGGCGGTGTTGACGGCTTGGCCGAGGACAGTGAAGTCGATGCGGGTGTTTGAGCCGATGTTGCCGTACAGCACTTCGCCGAAATGCAGGCCCACGCCGAAACTGAGGCCGAGCGGTGGGTCGGTGTGTTGGGCGGTGTGCAGGGCTTGTTCGGCGGCGGTCAGGGCGGCGTTGCACACCGCTGCGGCGTCCGAGTTGTCGGCGTCGGTCGGGAAGATGGCCAGCACGCCATCGCCGAGGAACTTCAGGATCTCGCCGCCTTGGGTTTCGACGGCGTCGGCGATGATCTCGAAGTAGCGGTTGGCGAGCGCCAGGGCGCGTTCGACCGGCACGCGGTTGTTCAGGCCGGTCCAGTCGCGGATGTCGCTGACCAGGATCGCCGCCTCGATCTTCTCGATATCGCCCCTGGTGATTTGGCCGTCCAACACGCGCTGTCCTGTGCGCGGGCCGAGGTAGGCGGCGGCGACCGCCGACGCGATGCGTTTGGCGCTGAGCACCTCGGCGATCGGCGCCAGCACGGCGGCGATCTGCGTGAAGCCTTCGATGTCGGTTTCTGCAAAACCACCCGCCGCATCGCTGGTGAACACCAGGAACGCGACGGCGCCGTCCGAAAACCGCATCGGCAGTCCGAAATAATCGGTGCCGCCGCGCGCCTTCAATTCATACAGCACGGTGTGGTCGGTCTCGGCCAGCGGCTCGGTGAGCCGTTTGCGGAACGGCGCGCGGGTGCGGCCCATGATTTCCAGCGGGCTGCCGATATAGGTGGGGCGTTGCTCCAGCCCGTGCGGTGTTTCCAGCACTGTGGCGGTCGCCTGGTCGCGCTCCCAAACCGACGAGGTCGCGGCGGTCAGCGGGTGCAGGGTGCGCATCGACAGCCGCAGC
>JANQOE010000080.1 GCA_028279245.1 Alphaproteobacteria bacterium | reverse complement strand
TGTCCCGGGTGATCGTGCCGTTCCGCAGCATCGCCGACAGCACGTCCACCGTACGGCGCACCCGCCGCACCTCGCCGTCTTCGACCAACCGGACGGTTTCGATGTCGGTATGTTGCAGCAGCTCCGGCGGCCCGAGATCTTCCGCCGGACCCGGCACCCTACGCCGGGCGCGCATCGTCACGCCCGAATCCCAACCAGGCGGAGCAACGCCTTGTACGGCATTGGCGCCCGCACACATTGGCGGTGGTGGCGGGCGCAGTAGGCGGACCCGCGCACCGCCGGCAACCCGCACTTGCCGGCATCACCTGTCACCGGCCCGGCCATAAACTGACACACCGAGCCGAGCCCAGGCGCGGCATCGGCGGACGCTTCATGCAACCCTTTGAATTCTCGCGGCATTTTGGCCCCTCACTAGCCAGACATCACGGTGTATATACCGCGAAACGACCGCAAAAATCAAGGGCAAAATACCGCGTGCAAAACCCGCAGTTTTGCGGAAACATGACCGGACAATGGCCGAGTCGCTTTACGAGAAGATCGAGCAGCGCCTGACGGCGTTGAACTTGAGCGCCCGCGCCGCGTCGCTGCGCGCCACGGGCAAGCCGGACACGATCCGCAACATTCAGCGTGGCCGCCGGCCCCGGTCGGACACGCTGGAAAACCTCGCCCGGGCCCTGGAATGCTCGGTCGCATGGTTAATGGGGGAGGACTCAACGCCTCCGCCGCGCCACATTCCGTACACAGATTTGCCATCAACCTACGCTAGTAGTAACACTTTGGCACCGGGACTTTCCCACGGCACTGGGCGGCGCGATCTGCCGGTGCTGGGCGTCGCGGTGGCCGGCCAGGATGGCATGTTTGCGATGAATGGACAGGCACATGATTATATTGAGCGGCCCACCAGTTTGGAGGGCATAGACGACGCGTACGCCGTCTATATACAGGACTCAAGTATGGAGCCGCGCTATTTCTCCGGGGAAGCGGTTTGCGTGCACCCCGGCCGGCCCATCACCCGGGACTGCTTCGTTATCGTCCAGTTCCAGCCGGAACATGAGGGCGAGGCGCCAAAGGCCCTGGTCAAGCAGTTCGTCCAGCGCACGGCGACCAATCTAGTGCTCTACCAGTACAACCCCGCCGGCGAGCTGCAGTTCCCGCTCGACACGGTGCTCAGCGTGCACCGCATTATCTGGAGCGGCGAAGGCTAACCGCGACTCGCCATCGGGACCGATGGCGCCGATTTGCCGCATTCGCACATCTGCGGTATAATAGCCGCGAAATGGCTGATTGTGCTCTGAGTCATGCCGCCCGCGCCGCACAACAGGCCTTCGATTGCCGCGCCGCCGCTGGCAATCGGCGGCACTACGCACGCCTGCTCCACCTCGCCCGCCTGGGCCGCGAGCGCCGGCCCGCCAGCCGGGTAACGGCACGGGAACGGGCCGACCTGGATATGCTCTGGCGCCAGTATCGCCACTACACGCGGCTCGAACGGCAGCTCGGCGGCGGCGCACCGGTCGCCTAGACCTTCCGCCTGCCACCCCGCCGGCGCTATTGTGCCGGCAACAGCAGCAGGGAGATTTGTCCATGAAGGTATCAACATGAGCGCATCGAACGGTGCCGGCCAGTTCGCCGGCAAGGTTGTCGCCATCACCGGCGGCACCCAGGGGGTCGGCGAAGCCGTCGCCCGGCTGATGGTTGAACGTGGTGCCGCCGGCCTGGCACTTGCCGGCCGCACCGCACCGCGCGGCGAAGCCCTGGCCGCCGAACTTTCCGATCTCGGCACGCCGACGGTGTTCGTGCAGGCCGACATGGCGAATGTCGCCGACTGCCAGCGCTTCATCGACCAGACCGAACAGCGCTTCGGCCGGCTCGACGCGCTGGTCAATTGCGCCGCCGACACCGGCCGCGGCCGGGTCGAGAACACCAGCGAAGAAGTCTGGGACCACATGTTCGCGGTCAATGTGAAGGCGCCGTTTTTCCTGATCCAACGCGCTGTCGAGGTCATGCGCCGGCACCAGATTGCCGGATCGATCGCCAACATCGGCACCATCGTCGCCTACGGCGGCCCGCCCTTCCTGATCCCCTACTCCTCCTCCAAGGGCGCGCTGATGACCATGACCCGGGCCGTCGCCAATGCGCTGAAACACGACCGGATCCGCGTCAACACCCTGAACATCGGCTGGACCAACACGCCGCGCGAACATCTCGTGCAGACCAAGGTGCACGGCAAACCGGAGGATTGGCTGGCAACCGAAAGCCAGAACCAGCCCTTCGGCCGACTGGTCGAGCCGGCCGAGATCGCCCGCGCCATCGCCTATCTGACGTCGGACGAATCGGGGCTGCTGACCGGCGCCGTGTTCGAGTTTGACCAGGTGATCATCGGCACCATGGACGATCAGCCGGACGTCTTCCCGTCTACCGAGTTCGATCCGAGCCGGGCGACGGCGGGCTAGCCCGTGCGGGTAGGTCTCGCCCTGGGGCTAGTTCGCGGTTGACCTACGACGGTGGCCCCTCAGCGGGTTGAATAGCAGCGACAACCATTGGCGGAGCACCCATGATTTATCGCCATTTGCTGCTGGCCACCGGCATTGTCGGCCTACTGGCAGCCCCGGCCCTGGCCCAATCGGCCGGCCCCAAAGTATCGGTCATCCGCGGGATCGACGCGAACGCACCCGTGGAAGCCGGCGTGACCGTTATCCGCGGCGAGCCGGGCCGCCAGCCGGAAGTGCGTACCGTCGCGGCGCCGGCCGCGCCGATCGCCGTCGCCGGGGATGAATTCTGGCTCTATGATCCGGAGAAAGGCCGCTTAACGGCCTGCAATTTCCGCCGCGGCCTCAACGTCGGCGCCCGGGAGATCAGGTGCTTCAGCCGGAGCCTGAAGTAGCGGTGGGATGCGTGTCGCCCGACGAGGCCGGGCGACCCACCATTCAGCGCCTAGCAGCCGGCCGCTGAGCGTAGATTCGACGCGGGCTTGAAGCGCAGGCTTTTCGACGCCTTAATTTTTATCTCTTCTCCGGTGCGCGGGTTCCGGCCCTTCCGTGCTTTGCGCTTGCTGATCGTAAAGGTCCCAAAAGTCCCGATCGAATAGCGACCGTCACGCTTCGAAGCCTTCAGTCCGTTCTCGATCTCCCCAAATACCAGCTCAACCATCCGGGTCGCCTCGGCCTTGCTCATCCCGCCGGCGTCGGCCACCCGCTCACAAAATTCCGCCTTACTCATGCTATGCACCCCTCAAAAAGAATCGGCCCATGAAATTACCTACATGTTGCCAATATTCAAGCCAGATCTACCCGATCTTGATGGCCTGGGTTCCAGCCAAACCGCCCTAAAGTTCTAGGCCGGTTTACGCTTCCTCAACGCGCACAACCAACAATGAGTGCGAGCTCTGTAACACTCGAGTAGTTGATGCCGCGGAACGCGTTTCGCCGGCGCTGGCTGACCCGCACATTTGCCACGGTCGGCGCGGCGATCATGATCGTGTCGGCGATCGCCCTGGCGGGGGTGATTCGCGAGGTTTCGACTCAACAGCTCCACGATGTCGCCCAGCAGAATTCCGCCGCACTGGGGCGCGCCGCGGCCAACCGTATTTGGCCGGAACTGCAGACCATCTATTCTTCCCGCAACGCCCCCAGTCCCCGGGCCAAGGACAGCAGCGGCCTGGAGCCGATCACCGGCCCGGTAGCAAGCTTCCTTGCCGAGGCCGGCATTCTCAGCATCAGCATGTACTCGCCGACTGGCCGGCTATTGTTCACGACCGGCCCAACGCGCCAGACATCTATGGCGAATCGCGACGCTAGGTTTGCCAACGCCGCTGCCGGCAACATCGATAGCCAGATCGAGTTTCGCGAGATCGTCCACACCGCCGACAGTGTTCTGCACAACCGGTGGCTGGTGTCGACGTTTGCCCCGTTCCGGCCCGGGGACGGTTGGACCGTCGACGCGGTCATCGAGGTCACGGCGGACATGACCGGGCTGCACAACATGGCCACCGCCGCCGCCCTCCGCCTGCTGATCATCATCAGCCTCGCCTTCGCACTCGTCTTCGCCTTGCTATTGGCCATCGTCTGGCGCGCCAACATTCGGTCCGACGCCCATCATGCAGGCCATGTGGCCCGCGTCAGCCGCGAAGCGAAGGCCGACGCCATGGCGCTGATCGAAACGCTGATGGCGGCCTGGCCGGACTTCGTCTACGTCAAGGACACCCAGAGCCGGTTTGTCATGGTCAACGCATCCACCGCCAAGCTGATGGGTGCGAACAACGTGAAGGATCTGATCGGCAAAACCGACCACGACTTCTTCCCGCCGGAGATTGCCGAAGACTTCTACCGGAGCGAACAGGAAATGCTGTCGACCGGACGCCGGGTCATCGGCCGGCTGGAACATGTCGTCGCGCCTGACGGTTCCACGACCTGGTTTTCGACAACCAAAATGCCCTATTGCGATGCCAACGGGCAGGTCCGTGGCTTCATCGGCATCGGCCGCGACGTCACCGCGGAGCGCGAGGCCAGCGCCCACCTGCGCCGGGCGAAGGAAGAGGCGGAGTACGCCAACCGCTCGAAATCCGAGTTCCTGGCCACCATGAGCCATGAACTGCGCACCCCGCTCAACGCCATCATCGGCTTCTCGGAGATCATCAAGACCGAAGCCTTCGGCCCGACCGGCAACGCGACCTACAAGGAGTACGCCAACGATATCAACGAGTCCGGCGCCCACCTGCTCGAACTGATCAACGACATCCTCGACCTGTCGAAGGTCGAAGCCGGCAGCATGGAGCTTTCGGAAGAAGTCGTTTCCCTGGACAGCATCATCCGTGCGGTCCACGTGCTGGTCAAAGAGCGCGCCCAAGAAGCAGATGTCGTGCTGACGGTCCCGGGCCCTTGCCCAGGCCTCGAACTCTATGCCGACCGGCGCAAACTGAAGCAGATCCTGGTGAACCTCCTATCGAACGCCATCAAGTTCACGGAAGCCGGCGGCCGCGTCGAACTCCGCATCGAACACACCGGCGGCCGCGTACTCATGCATGTGATTGACACTGGCATTGGCATTCCCGCCGACGCGGTGCAAAAGGCCATGGAGCCGTTCGGTCAGGTCGAAAGCCATCTGAGCCGCCGCCACCACGGCAGCGGTCTGGGACTGCCGCTTGCAAAACGTATGGTCGAATTGCATGGGGGCGAGTTGTCCATCGAGTCCGCAGTTGGCTGCGGAACGACAGTGACAATGAGCTTTCCGCCGGAACGCACCGTACCGGCGCGTGGCACCGGGCGGGGGTAGGCCGCGCCGCGCGAACAGCCTAGGCTGGCCGGGCGTGTGAACCAGAGCCGGTCTTTTCTCCAACGTGGAAGACAATGCTGTCCGCCGGGGCATAATCCTCGCCATCCTGGCCATGGCCGGCTTCGCCGTCATGGATGGGTTCGGCAAACATCTGACCGGCTCTTACCCGGTGCATCAGATACTATGGATCCGCTATGCGGTGTTCAGCGGCTTCGTGCTCGCCATCGCCTATCGTCAGGGAATCAGCCGCACCATAGTGACGCCCAACCTGCGTTTGCAGATCGTTCGATCATTGTTGCTGGTCGTTGAGTCCACCACCTTCATTACATCCTTCAAGTTTCTACCGCTGGCCGACACTCACGCGATCGCGGCGTCCGCACCGTTGATGGTCACCGCGCTGGCCGCGCTGCTGCTGCACGAAACCGTCGGCCCGCGCCGCTGGGGCGCCACGCTGATCGGCTTTGTCGGCGTGCTGGTGATCATCCGGCCGGGTTTGACCGTGTTCCAGCCGATTTCGCTGCTACCGGTTTTCGCCGCCGCCCTGTTTGCCATCTACCAAATCCTGACGCGGCGACTAAGCGGCGACAGCGCTAACACGACACTGTTCTACACCGGCATCATCGGTTTCGTGGCGCTGAGCTTCACCGTGCCGTTCGGCTGGGTCTGGCCAACCCCGGCGGACTGGTTGCTGCTAATCCTTGTCGCAATCCTCGGGATTGCATCGCACTGGCTACTGATACTCGCCCTTCGCGCCGCACCGGCGTCCGTGCTACAGCCCTACAGCTATACGCTGGTGGTGTTTGCGAGTTTTGTCGGCTTCGTCGGCTTTGGCGACATTCCCGATGCGGCGACCATATTCGGCGGTCTGATCGTCATCGGCAGCGGTCTCTATATTCTGCACCGCGAGAACCTGCGGCGCGGAACGCGCTAGACCAGGAAGATCCACATCAGCGCTAGCACGATCATGATCGCGATGGCCGACCCGAAACACCAGCGCAGGAACTGCTGCCAGAGCCGCCAATGCTCGCCGGCGCGCCGCGCCAGGTCGTTATCATCTTGTTCGGTCACGCTAGACACCGTTTCGACCCCTTGATCACCGCCCGACTACCCGTTCGGCATACCTAGCGCAAGTATTACCTTCTGAGCAACCGGAGGCCGCCGACAGTGGCGGAGGGGTTAGCGCTTCCACGTAATCCCCACGGCCCATGCCACCGGTACCATGACGGCATGAGCGCAACAGTTGAAGATCTCGGTGTCTGGCGCACCGCCAAGCGCCTGGTGGACCAGCTCGGCGAGGAAGCAGCGGCCCACATTGCCGAACAGGCCCGGGACCGGCTCGATGCCGGCGACATCGCCAGTCTTCGCCGCTGTCAACGCATCCTATTCGCGGTTGACAAACTCAGCCGCCGGGCCAGCTAAATCGTTGCCCAGCGCGGCGCCGCCTTGCTATAAAGTCGGGCAGGTCTAATGAAACCAAGTGACAAGCGCATGAAAATCACACGGCCCGAACATATGCGACCGACACCGATGTACACGAACCGCCATGAAGTGCGGGAACGTCGGCCACGCTCCCGTTCGGATACCGTATCGCTTGTCTGGACGTCGGCCACGCCGATGACCGAAGAGGAAATCGCCGCCCGGCTGCACGGCCAACAGTTCGAGGACGATCCCCGCGCCCTGCGCACCCGGGCCCTGTTCCGCTTCCAGCCCCGCTGAAGCCCGGCCCATACGGGGCCGCATTCCCCTACCTATAGCGAATGCGCTTGCTGCGGCACCTTTGAACCGCCCCGGTACCGCGGGTCCCGGCTTCCCCTCATCTCCCCGAAGGCTCTAGACTTCCACGGAAGCTCTCAGAAGACCTTTTGGACCATATGCCTGACGACGCGGAAGGGGCGCACCTACCCCAACACCATGGCAGCCGGGACCGGCCCCGTATCTGCTTCATCCACATGCCGAAGTGTGCCGGCACGTCGATCATCAACGCCCTCCGCCACCACTACCCGCGACGCAACATTCGCCGCCTGCAGACGGCCCCGGCGCGGGCGGCGGCGGCCACCCTCAACCAGGGCCTCGACTTCCGCAGCAACATCCTCGCCTACCATCTCAGCGAGCCGGACGCCGAATTGGTCTTCGGCCACTATCAGGTAACGCCCGAAATCGTCGCCGCCCATCCGGAGTTCGACTTCGTCACCATACTGCGCGAGCCGGTGTCGCGCTTCATCTCGAACTACCGCTACAGCTGGACCCGCCCCGAGTGGCGGGACATGCTGAGCGGCCGCGACATCGAGGCGTTCCTCGACGGCGATGAAGCCAAGTCTTTCGGCTACAACTATCTGCGTTTCCTCGGCGCCAAGCATCCGCAGACAGCGGACGGCATCAAGCAGGCCGTCGCCCTGCTGTCACGGTTTGCCCTTGTCGGCCAAGTCGAACGCATGGACGTGTTTCTCAACGCGTTCGAGCGGCGCTACGGCATCCGTCTGAATATCGGGTTCGACAACAGGACGCCGGCCCCCCAACCGCAGCTCACGCCGCACACCCTGGAGCGTATCAGAGCCCTCTGCGCCCCCAACCACGCGCTTTACAGCTACATATCGTCCAGGGTCGCGCGCACCCCAGCGCCCTAGCAGCCAAGCGGACCAAATTGCCAGCGGGCGTTCCGGGGCCCGATCCGTAGATTTTGGTGGTCCCTAATGCCTTGAAAATCAAGGGATTCATTGCTGATCAACTATACTAGTCCATTAGTATAGCATCGAGTTCAGAATGAGCCTCATGATGACCGACCCGTATGTCGCGAGCCTTAGGGTACTGCTGGTCGACGACGACGCAGAGGCCCTTCAGCATCTCCATGAAACCCTGGAGACGTTGCGCGTCCACACCATTTTCAAGGCCAACAACGGCCAAGAAGCGATCGACTTCCTTTTCGAGGACGATTGGCTGTCGGATGTCGATGTGGTGCTGGCCGATTGGATGATGCCGCAGATGGACGGCCTGAAGCTGCTGAAGAAGATCCGCAGCATCACACCCGATCTGCCGTTTATCATGATTACTGGCGCGGGCTCGCCCGATACGGCACAAGCGGCCAAGGACGCCGACGTGACGTACTTCCTGGAGAAGCCCTACAGCGAGGAAGAACTCACCCGCAAACTGAAGATCATCGGCCGCGTCAAACTCCGCCGGAAAGCCCCACGTCCCGAGAGTAATCAACCGACCGCGGACAGGTAGGCAATTCCGCCTGAAGAGCTATCGAGGGCGGATGCCACACACCGAGTGCGTGCGGGACGCAACACCGGCGAAACTACGTCATTGAGGCGCGACCGAGAGGCAGTGGTGCCCAGGGACAGAATCGAACTGCCGACACGGGGATTTTCAGTCCCCTGCTCTACCAACTGAGCTACCTGGGCGCCTGAGGAAACCGGGGCGATATATAGAAAACGCGGGGTCCTGTCCAGTAACGGGCTAGCCCTCGCGATCGTCCGCCTCGTCAGGAACAGCCGGCTCGCTGGAGGGCACCCGATAGGCTCCGCCGAGCCACCGCCACAGATCCAGATCGGCGCAGCGGCGGGAGCAGAACGGGCGGTACCGTTGCTCTGTTGGCGCCCCGCACGCCGGACATCGCTTGTTTGGCTCTGCGGTCATAGGGTGCTGCCTACCGTAAAGCGGTCGATCTGCATAGCGTCGTCCGCGCGGATCGTCACTGCGCCAGCCGACACCCCGGCCAACTCCGCCTGCAACTCTCCCTGCAGGAGCCCCGCCACCGCCGGGGCCGCCGTCACCGCCAGCGCCTGGCCAGGGTTGGCGCGTCCTTCCCGGCGCAGGCGCCGCAGCGCGCGGTAGGCTACCGTCTCGGGCCGGACGAGGCGGCCCGCCGGCGCCAGCAACAATTCGTCGGCGAGGGATGGCCCGGTCCGCCGGCGCGTCAATTCGAGCAGCCCGAGGCCGGAGAGGCCGAGCACATGACAGCCGGCTGGATCGTCGGCCACCGCGACCCGGAACGCCGCGACCAAGTCCTGCTGCGCCGCCCGCTCGCGCATCTTCAGAAAGTCGATGACCACCGCCCCGCCAATCCGCCGCAAGCGTAACTGGCGTGCGATCTCCGGCACGGCGGCAAGGTTCGTTTCGAACGCCGCCCGGCCCGGTAAAGCCTCGTCAGCGCCGCTGTTGACATCGACGGCCGTCAACACCTCGCCTTCCTCAAAGATCAGGTTGCCGCCGCCCGGCAATGGGACGTACGGCGACAGCGCCGTGTCGATCGCCGCCTCGACACCGTGTGTGTCAAACAGCCCCATAGCCGCCAGTTCAACCCCGGCAGACAGCTCCGGTGCATAGCGTTGGCTCCACGCCGTCGCTGCCCGCGCGGCCGTTCGGCTATCGGCCAGCACGTGCCGCATCGGATGGCCCCGATGCGCCGCCAGCACCGCCACAACGGGGCCTGGCGAACTCTCGACCGGCGCCGGCGCAGCGCCGCCCGCATTGATGGCGCGCCACCGCGTCCGCAAAGCTTGGAGATCTTCCTCAATCGCTGCCGCATCGGGCCATGGCCGATGTACCGACACACCCTCATCCGCGTCGAGCAGTGCTTGCAATTCGTCAGCCACCTCCGTCGACGCGTTGCGAACGCCTGGCACACCGGGCGTATAGTCGACAAAGCGGCCAGGCAGTTCGATCAGGCTCGTCACCACTGGCCCTTTGTCGGCCACCGCATCGCGGACCACCTGCACCGTCAACGCCGCCCCCTCATGCAGCAACCGGTTGAGCCGCTTCGGCTGCCCGGAAGGCCAGCGCATGCCGTTCGCGCGCAAGAACCCGTCAACGCCCGTGCCGAGATCGATGAACGCGACGTTGAGTGACGGCATGATCCGGCGCACCCGCCCGCGGTAGATCGCGCCGACCTGGCTTGGCCGCCGGTGCCGATGATGCCCGACTTCGACGACCCGGCCATCCGCCAGCGCCGCCGACCGCATCTCGCCCGGCCCGTCTTCGAACAGCAGCGTGTCGATCAGCACCGGTAGCCGAGCCCGCACAACATGTCGCGGACCACCGGCAGCGCCAGTCCGACAACATTCGAATAGGACCCGTTGATGCGCGTGATAAAGACTTCCGCCCGGCCCTGGATGCCATAAGCGCCGGCCTTGCCGCGCCATTCATCGCTTTGTAGATACGACTCCATCGTCTGGCGATCCAAGCGTTTGAATTCGACGACGGTCATCGCCTGCCGCACGCTCTTGGCGCCGTCCGGGGCGATCACGGCGATACCGCCATAGACCCGATGCCGCCGCCCCGACAGCAAGCGCAAGTAGCGTCGGGCGGTCGCCACGTCTTCGGTCTTGTCCAAAACGCGCCGGCCGGCGGCCACAACCGTATCGGCGGCGAGCACGAAAGCGCCGGGACATTCGCTTGCAACGGCCGTCGCCTTCGCCAAAGCCAAGCGCTTCGCCAGCGCGTTGGGCGTCTCACCAGGCAGACGACTCTCATCGCAGGACGGCGCAACGATGCGGTCGGGCTGCAACCCGATCTGCGCCAATAACGCCTGCCGCCGGGGCGACGCCGAACCCAGCACCAGGACCGGCCGCGATCCAGCTAAACCCATGGCGGCGCGCGGGCCGCTACTTGAAGCGGAAGGTGATCCGACCCTTGGTCAGGTCGTAGGGCGTCATCTCGACGTTGACGCGGTCGCCGACTAGCACACGTATCCGGTTTTTCCGCATCTTGCCCGAGGTATGGGCGAGCACATCATGATCGTTGTCGAGCTTCACGCGAAACATCGCGTTCGGCAGCACCTCCGACACCACGCCGGAGAATTCGATTGCCTCCTCCTTTGCCATAACCTCCTCAAATTGTTGCACGGCGCGGGCACCATGGGCCACTTCGGCCCATCGTTTCAACCCCGGCCGCAAAAGAAGATGGGTTGCCGGGCGGTCAGCGGCGAATTTGCAGGACGCAGAGCAGGGTAAACAGCCTTCGCGCCGTCGGCAGGTCCACCTCGACCGCCCGCGCCAACCGCCGCTGCAGCATTTCCGCGGCTTCGTTGTGCAGGCCGCGCCGCCCCATATCGACCGCCTCGATCTGCGACGGCCCGGCATGGCGCAACGCCTCATAGTAGCTTTCGCACACCGCAAAGTAGGCCTTGATGGTTTGCCGAAACGCGCTGAGCGCCACCGTCACCCGGCGCGTTTGTGCGTTGGCGCCGGTGATATCCAGTACCAGTTCCGCGCCATGCATGGAGATCGCCAAATCGTAGGGCCCCGCCAGCCCGCCGCGAACCGCAAATTGGTTGCCGGCTAGCAGGTCGCGGATCGCCGCTTCCCGCTCCCGCGCGATATCGGGGCCGTAGCGCACAACCCCGGGCGCATCCAGCCGCACCGACGCAATGCGCGCAGCGGCTACACCATCCGCCGCCACGGCCGGGCCTCCCTCAGCCATCGAGCGCTGCCTCGAACCGCCGCACCCAGTCAGACAGCTGCGCCGCGTACGTCTTCAGTGCTGCCCGGTTCACCACCAGCCGCGCGCTGATCTGTGCGATCTCCTCGATCTCGACCAGACCATTCGCCTGCAGCGTCGCCCCACTGGACACCAGATCGACGATTCGTCTGCACATACCAAGACTTGGCGCCAGCTCCATCGCGCCGTTCAGCTTGATACACTCCGCCTGCACGCCCCGGGCCGCAAAATGTTCTGCGGTCAGCCGCGGATACTTGGTCGCCACCCGGATATGGCTCCAGCGTGACGGATCCTCTGCCGCCGCGTCCTTGGCCTGGGCCGCGACGACCAGCCGGCACTTACCAACCCCAAGGTCCAGCGGCACATACAGCTCCGGATAGTCGAATTCCTTGATGACGTCGCTGCCGCACACCCCGAAGTCCGCGGCGCCGAACGCGACCATGGTCGCCACATCGAACGGCCGCACCCGGATGATCTCAACCGTTGTATCGGAGGTCTTGAACCGCAGACGGCGGTCTCCGTTTGCGGAGAATGCCGCCTCCGGCTCGATCCCCGCCCGCCGGATGATCGGCACAACTTCCTTGAGGATCCGCCCCTTCGGCAGCGCGCAGATCAGGGTCTTCCGCGGTGGCTTATTCGTCATGCTCGGGAGTCCATTGCGTCGGCCACGCCTCGCCCAGATCGTCTAGCCGCGCCTGCACCCGGTCCGCAACGATCCGAATGGCCGCGCCGCCCGAGAACGTCAACTCCACCGCGGCGCCAACATCCGCCGTGGTGGCTTGGATCGACAGCAGGCTGAGGAACCCATCCACCGCCCCTGCCGTGAACCCCTTGCGTTGCACGCGGCTGACCCCCTCGAAACACAACCCAGTGAGAGTGCGTTCGCCGGCGCCGCGCGCTTCCCGACGCAGCCGGTTGGCGACCAGCAGAAAACGACGCTCCTCGACTAGATAGGCAATATCGGCAAGCGGTACGACAGCATCCTGCAGGCACGCGGACATGACCTGCAGGTCCGCCGGCCCAACGGCCCGCAGCCGCAGCCGGCCGTCCTCACGGGCGGTCTTCGATGCGCTCGACTTGGGCGCCGACTTCGGAGAGCTTTTGTTCGAGCCGCTCATACCCTCGATCCAAGTGATAGACCCGGTTGACGATGGTCTCGCCATCGGCCACCAGGCCGGCCAGCACCAAAGAGGCACTGGCCCGAAGATCACTGGCCATTACGGGGGCGCCGGTCAAGCGTTCGACGCCCCGGACCATGGCCGAGGACCCATGGAGATTGATATTCGCGCCCATCCGCCGCAGCTCCGGCACATGCATAAAGCGGTTCTCGAAGATCGTCTCGGTGACCATGGAGGCACCGTTGGCCGTGGTTAACAGGGCCATGGTCTGCGCCTGCAGATCCGTCGGGAAGCCGGGGAATGGCTCCGTCATCACATCGACCCCGACCAATTCCTGGTTCGAGCGGGAGACGAATATCCCCCCATTCCGTGCCTCGAACGTCGTGCCGGCGGCCCGCAGCACGTCCGCCAACGCCTCCAACTGCTCGATCCGGGCACCTTCCAGCTCCAGCGTCCCGCCGGTGATGGCCGCGGCAATCGCGTAGGTCCCGGCTTCGACCCGGTCGGCGAGGACCGGATGCTCGGCCCCATGCAGCGCCTCGACCCCGGTGATCCTGAGGGTATCGGTGCCCACGCCGTCGATCTGCGCCCCCATCGCCTGCAGGCAGACCGCCAGATCCGTCACCTCCGGCTCCCGCGCCGCGTTCTCGAGGATCGTCTCGCCCTCAGCCAGGGTCGCCGCCATAAGAATATTCTCGGTCGCTCCCACCGAAACCTGGGGCAGGATAATGCGGGTCCCGACCAGCCGGCCGGCCGCCTTGGCCAGGATGTTGCCGCGGTCGACCTCGATCTCAGCGCCCAACTGGGTCAGCCCCTTGAGGTGGAGATCCACCGGCCGGCTGCCGATGGCGCAGCCGCCGGGCAGCGACACCGTCGCCTCCCCGCACCGCGCCAGCAGCGGCCCAAGCACCAGCACGCTGGCGCGCATCTTCCGCACCAAATCGTAGGGCGCGGTGGTCGAGGCGATCCGCTCGGCGGTCAGCGACAGCACCCGGCCGGCATGCCCGCCATTCGGCGCATTGCCGTTCATGGCAATCTCGACCCCGTGCTGGCTCAGCAGATTGGCCAGCGTCGTGATGTCCGCCAGATGCGGGATGTTGGACAATGAGAGGGTCTGGTCGGTCAGCAGACTGGCGGCCATCAGCGGCAAAGCGGCGTTCTTGGCCCCGGCGACATGCACGGAGCCGTTTAACGGCGCGCCGCCGCGAATGAGTATTCTGTCCATCAATTTGCCTTTCTAGCGGCCGGTCTGGCCGACGGTGACAGCCCTGTTGCCGTGCAAATCTGTCATTTATGTGTTGCCCGAGGCTAAAGCCGGGGCGGCGTAATCCCCGTCTGCCCCATATATTTGCCCTTACGATCGGCATAGGAGACATCAGGCGGTCCCTCGCCCCGCAGGAACAGGAACTGGCAGGCACCCTCCTCGGCATAGATCTTGGCCGGCAGGGGAGTGGTGTTCGAGAACTCCAGCGTCACATGGCCTTCCCAGCCCGGCTCCAGCGGTGTGACGTTGACGATGATGCCGCAGCGCGCATAGGTGGACTTCCCCACACAGACCACCATCACGTCCCGCGGAACCCGGAAATACTCGACCGTCCGCGCCAGGGCGAAGCTGTTCGGCGGGATGATGCAGACATCCGTTTCCCGGGCGACGAAGCTGGTATCGCTGAAATTCTTCGGGTCGACCGTGGCCGAGTCCACATTGGTGAAGATCCGGAACTCCCGCGACACCCGGGCATCGTAGCCGTAGGACGATAGCCCGTAGGAGATCACCCCCGCACGCTTCTGCGCCTCGACGAACGGATCGATCATCCGCTCTTCAAGCGCCATCTTCTTAATCCAGGAATCCGGCAGCACCGCCATGACTAGTCCGCCCCCTCGGAACGCGCTCTTGTAACGAAAGCCGTGGGACGGCTCAACTGCCGCAGGTGTCGTCCTCGTCAGCCGGGTGCTCCGCCTGCCGCACCCGTTCCCGCGACTGGGTTTTCCGCCGCCGCAAGTTCTCCCGCAGCGCCTTTGCCTGCCGTTCCGCCCGGCTGGGCTTTCCGGTCTCCTCGTCCGCCACGTCCCGACTTTCCCGTGGTTGCAGCCTACTCCGCCACTATGGCATAAGCCGGACTGTCGTGCCGCCGTAGCTCAGGGGTAGAGCACACCCTTGGTAAGGGTGGGGTCGCGTGTTCAATTCACGCCGGCGGCACCAGCTTTTCCCAGAGTTCCTAGGGTTCTTCGCGCTGTCGGCCAACGCCGGATTCCAACGACGTCCGGTACCTTACGTGAACATCCCCACAGTTTGTGGAGAAACTGTGGGGAGGATGTTGCTGCCGCGTTCGTTCGTCCACCCAACTCCCTGGCTCATGTCAACCACTGTCAGGGACTTGTTACTGGATTTCTTTACCGGTGGTCGTCTAAGGGGCTAGAGTCGCCTAACAAAACCGGTCGTCGCGATGGCTAATCTAAAGGTAAGGTTTGCGCTGAACAAAGGCCGCCGGGGTGCGCCGCTTTCCAAGCTCGGCAAAATTGCCGAGCAGGCGGAAAAGTTCCTCAGAGCGCTAGCCGCTGATTCTGACGTCGAAACGCGCCCTGGCGAGTGGCTGGCGGTAAACTTCCAGAACGGCTCGGTGGAATACGATGCTGAATTCCAGGGCAATGTGACTGCAGCGGATCAGCAGATCTTCTCACGGAATCTGGAGCTGCTGGCGGACTTCGATCCAGAGAACGAGGGGCTGAACGTTCCCATCAAGCCGGCGACAGTGCTCGAGTACGCCCGGATCGGATCACTCATTGATCCGGACGAGACGATAAACATCGGCATCTATCCGGCCCACGGCAGAGCGAAACCAAGGTGGAGGACGATCACCTATAGCAAGACCGCAACCATACGGAAGCTGGTCGAGACGCCGCTGCCGTCCTACGGCTCCATACAGGGCATTCTGCACGCTTGGTTCAAAGAAGCTAAGCAACCGCATTTTCAGATTCGCGAACTTGGGACAGACGCACTAGTGCGCTGCTACTACCCTCCTGCGCTGTACAGTGATGTCGTCCAAGCCGTGGAGGAACGAACGACCGTACTCATGATTTCCGGAAGCATGCTTTTCGATCGCGCCACGCACGCCGCAATTGAACTGCGGGCTGACCGAATTGAGCGCATGCGCATGCTTTCCGGTGCGGAATTCGAACAGTTCTTCGGAAGCGCACCGGACTTTACCGGAGGCTTAAGCACCGAGGACTATCTCGACTCCCTAAACGAAGATGCCTGAGAAACGGCGGGTCTATCTTGACTCGTGCTGCTTCATCGAGATGGTCAAGCACGAGGTCGGAAAACGCATCGAAACGAGCCGACAGGCCGACGTTTGGTTTCTGAAGAAGATTCTTGAGGCAGCTCGTGATGGCGAGGTCGATACCTTCACGTCGACTCTGTCAATCGCCGAGTGCAGCCACGGTGGCGAAGGCGATGTTTCCGAGCCGGTAAAGTCACATTTCGATCGCCTGTTGATGTCTGGGCAATACGTCACGCTGGTTCAAGCAACGCCGTTTATCGGTCAAGACGCACGTGATCTGCGGTGGAAGAAGGGTATTGCGCTGAAGGGGCCAGATGCCCTGCATGTCGCTTCGGCAATGGCGATGAAGTGTGAAGAACTCCTGACGTGCAATGGCCGTCTGGAACGCCTAAGGCAGCGCGTCGGGAATACCCCGCTGGAAGGAATGACGATTTGCCAAGCACAGGACACTAACTGTCTTCCGGCAAAGTATCGCCAACTTGGCCTTCAGGAAGGACAGAACAGTCACTAGCACCTGAGCCACGGCGGTATGCTCCTACGCGCCAGAGTGTCTGTTCTTCCCTGAATTGAGAGACAGGCGCTGTACCACGAAGAGCTAAACGTGAAGCGGTTTGTGTGGGACTGAATACGCGAGTTTAGGTCAAACACCATTTTTGCATCGGCCTGAATATCAGCAGGCATAGGATCGTGCCTCAACAAGACTGTATGGGATGGCGAGATCGGCATCGTGACCTGAATGTCTTTTTGTCCGAGACCAGGCCCATACATTGGATTCCGGGGGAGCATCGGGTTATGCCAGATAACCGGATTGTCAGATGTGATGAATGCACGGTCCATCGTCCAAACGACACACATCGCCATGTCACCGTACAGCCGTGCGATAAGCTCAGTGCCTCCGAGAAGCTGGAGGCTTACTTGCGGGTTCACCTTAATTTCAAAGTCATCCCTGTTTTCACGCCAGTAGCGGCGGATCTCATCAAAGTCGGTGTCTTCGACATTTTCTCCACGTTCTTTCGCGGCATTCTCAAGGATTCCGGGCCTGGACATGATCTGACTGGCTGCCACTTCCATTGTTCGACGCCGGAAACCCTCCCAAAGGTTCCGTCTGGCCGGGACGCGCAAAAACTGTATCGACATGAACACGAACAGATCTGTTCTCTCCTTGTGGTCTAGTTCGAATTCCCACCCGCTGAGCTTTTCTAGGACCGGGGCAGCCTCACCTTCTATCTTCGCGAACGTCTCTTCGATCTCAGTGCTACGTTTCCCTTCCTTGTCGACGACCGTGTAGTAGTGCCCGCGCTTTGCAACAGACGATGGTTGCGTTCGTCTAATCTGAAGCTCATCGAGATCGGCCATCCAAATGACCGGCCGATCCGCGAAACTCACATCGCGGAAACGCTCAAGGTAGGAGCGAGGAACGAAGTGGTGTTGCTTGGGCTTGGCCATCGCCGCACGTCTACGGTTCGAAAAAGCTGAACGTGTTGCCTGGCGGAGCCCCCACCGCTGTTACGACGGCCCGTAGCTCACCAGGTTTTCCGCCTTCCTTCAATTGTCCGCCGCATACCTGTTCAGCAGCGGCTTGAGGTGTCTCGGCTTCTATCGACGGTCTGTTCTCACCGTCATGCTTCGCGCCGTGAAAGCATCTGACGTTATAGAGTGGCATCTGGCTCTAACTCTGAGCGGACAGGTTGAACCAGCGTAGCGCTACTCTCGCGAGTCCTTATTGTGGAAAAGAAGAGCCCCGCATACCACGGGGCCAAGTTCAGAGTTGGAACTGTATGGTGCGTCGACGCACCCTTTCTCAAGCGCGTCGCCACGCCCTCTCGGGTTCATGCACGGCAATGACCTTTTGGACGGACTTCACCTCATCAGCTTGAAGCGCGTAGCTCTCAGCGGATTGGAAGGGATGTGGAGAAAAACCCGAAATCTCACCCATAAATATCCAAAAGCCATCGGCGCTTTCACGCCAAAGGCCGCAGCGGGCGACTTGATTTTGGACCTGAGCGGCCAGCCCTTCGGCGTGCCGTCAAGCCGTCACTACCCCAGCGGCTGGGTCAGTTCGCCGAGCCGCTCGTTGAGCAGCATGTTCTCCCGGTAGTCGACCGGCGCGACGACCAGGCTCGGGCCGTCCTCAGCGAACGCCGTGGTGAGTATGTCGGCGAAATCCTTGCTGCGCTCGACCCGATGGCCGCGCCAGCCGAACGCCATCGCCAGCTGCAGCCAATCGGGATTGTTGAAGGCAAGGTCGGTGTGTTGGCCGAATTCCGCCTGCTGCTTCCAGGCGATCAGCCCGTATTCATGGTCCTCCCACACCAGCATCACCAGCTTGGTGCCGCGGCGTTTGGCCGTCTCCATTTCCTGCACGTTCATCAGGAAGCCGGCATCGCCGGCAATGCCGAGGACCTTGCGATCGGGATGGACCAGACTGGCGGCGATCGCCCCGGGCAGCGCGAAGCCCATCGAGCAAAAGCCGTTGGGAATCAGGCAGGTGTTCGGCTCGTGGCAATGGTAGTGCCGCGCGATCCACATCTTGTGAGCGCCGACATCCGACAGCAGGATGTCCTGCGGCCCCATGAGTTGCCCGATATCCCACAGCATTTTTTGCGGCCGGATCGATCCCGTTGTGTCGTCGTCGGCATGCTCCGCGAGCTCGGCTTGCATCTGTTCGCGGACGCGGTCGCGCACGTCGGTTGCGAAATTCAAACCGCCGCGCTGTGCAACACGCTCGTTGAGCATCCATAAGGTATGGGCAATGTCGCCGACCAGCTCGACTTCCGGGTTGTAGTGCTCATCGATTTCCGAAGGCAGGAAGTCGCAGTGGATGATGGTCTTGTCCGCCTGCGGGTTCCACAGCCGCGGATGGTACTCGACCATGTCGAAGCCGAGGGCGATCACCAGGTCGGCCTTGTCTATGGCCAGTGTCGGGATGTCTTTGGTGCCCAGCCCCACCGTGAACAGGCAATATGGGGCGTCAACATCGACAGCGCCCTTGGCCATGAAGGTGCTCAACACGCCAATCCCGGTTTGTTCGCACAACTTCCGCAACTGGCGGGAAGCCCGTTTGCGGATCGTCCCGTTGCCGGCGATGATGACTGGTCGTTTAGCCCCGCTGATCAGCTCGTAGGCGCGGTCGACGATCTTGTCGTCGGGGCCGGGCCGGCGGAACCGCCGGGATGGCAGCGGCTGGGCTTCGACCTGATGTTTGGCAACATCTTCGGGTAGCTCGATATGCACTGCGCCGGGCTTTTCGCTGCGGGCAATGCGCACCGCTTTGCGGACGATCTCGGGAATGGTGCGGGCGTTGTAGACCGTGGTTGCCCATTTGGTTACCGGTTCGAACATGGCGACGACGTCCATGATCTGATGCGATTCCTTGTGCAGGCGTTCGGTCGCACCCTGGCCGGTCAATACCAGCATCGGCGCCCGGTCCATATTGGAGTCGGCCACGCCGGTTATGAGGTTGGTCGCGCCAGGCCCCAGGGTCCCGAGGCATCCTGCAGTATGGCCGGTAAGGCGCCCATAAACTTCCGCCATGAAGGCGGCGCCCTGTTCATGGCGCGTCAGGACGAAGTCGATCTGTTCCGATCTCTCCAAGGAGATCATGAAGTCGGCATTCTCCTCGCCGGGCACGCCGAAGATGTACTCGACCCCTTCCGCCTCCAGGCACTTAACGAACAGATCTGACGCCTTCATCGTACGTTCCTTTGCCGCAGGACGGCTGCACGTTCGCGGATCGTGGAGTGAGGAAATAGGCTGGCCACCCAGCGCGAACAAGCACTCTGCCGCGAGCACCGGAAACTAAGCCTAGAAAGTGCCGACCAATTGGGCGGCCAAAACCGATCCGCCTATAGGTGACCGACGCCCGGTCCGACCAGGCATTTGCTCCATGCCCAACCACAGCGTATGGCACCACAAATCAGGATAACGATACTCCCGTTTCGCGCAGTGCCATCCGCCGAATCAAGGCCATGTTGCCATGCATACGCGCGACGAGAGGGCGATGGCCAAACATGATCTCGATCCGACCGATCCGTACCTGCTGGATGTTGTCCAGGCAGCGCTAGCCTTCTCCCAGGAACGGGAAAAGCGGCTGCACGGGCAGCGCGACCGATTGGCGGTGGCAGAGCGCGCGCTGCGCCAGTCGATCGGCAAGGCGGTCGTCGCCTGGGAGCGCAGTGAGCGGCTGCGCCGTTCGGCCTAGCGACTAGGTCTCGGCCCGCCAGCGGTACCCGTGCGCGTACCAGGTCTCGATCCGATCGAAGTCCGGATCGACCGTGCGGAATTTGCGGCGGATGCGTTTGATGTGGACCCGCGTCGCATTGCAATGGCCATCATCACCGACGCCGACGTGGTGACCCGCACCATGTACCGCATCGTAGATCTGCCGCGACGGCAGGAACGCCCCCGATTGCCCGATCAGGCAGCAGAGGATCCGGAACTCGGCGGTGGTCAGCGCAAGCGGGCTGTCTTGCCAGCTCACGCCTCCGCGTTCGAGATCGACATACAGATCGTCGATCCGCACCGCTGCCGATACCTCGTCACAGCCAAGCAACACCAACGGCCGCTTCTTTACACTGTCGTCCAGGTCGGGCCAGTCTTCGAACGCCAACAGGCCGGCAATCGCCAGCGCCCGTTCGCGAACCGCAGCCGCGGACGCCCCGATTCCGCTCATCTTGTCACCTCTCGCCATGCCCTGTTTTTGACACAGACCAGCCCCGGGCACGCTCAATACAATAATTGAGCGATCCAACCTCTCCCCTCGAGCGCTAATCCGGCCGTTATCTGTCCCAAGCTTAAGAGCTGTCGGCCACGCGGTCTGTGAAGTGCTTCACCCGCCGAGTTTGGATGGCACCGAAGTCGCTCCTGACCACAGAAGAGCGGACGGCATGCAACAGGCAGGAGGCCTAGAACCGCTTGACGCACCGGCCGGCGAGCGGAAGGTCGTATCGGTACTTTTTGCTGATATCGTTGGCTCGACAGAGATCATAACGTCCCTGGGTCCCGAGGACGCGAACACCGCACTTCTGGGTGCCATAGAGGCCGCCTGCAACTGCATCCGTCACGTTCGCGGAACGGTGGCCCAGATCCTTGGGGACGGCGTGCTCGCAGTGTTCGGCGCACCGCGCGCCCAAGAGGATCACGCACTTCGGGCCTGTCTAGCCGCCATGGCAATCCATCGGCACGCCGAGCGACACGAACCACGTGTGCGCTTTCGTGTCGGCGTCAGTTCCGGGGAAGTCGTCGCCTACGGGTCTAAGGGCGGCGCCCATCCGTCCATTCGGGTCGTGGGCGAACCGGTTCACCAAGCCGCCCGCCTGCAGAAGCAGGCCCGGCCCAGTCGCACAGCGATATCCCCGACAACCCGGCAACTGCTTGGATCGCGGGCCGAGACGCGTGTCATTGGCCATTATCAAACAACGCGCGACGGCGTGACAGAAGTGGCTGAACTGCAGCGTCTCGCGGCCAGTGCCACGGCAAGACATGCCCGGGCACCGGTCGGACGGAGCTTACCCAAATGCGTCGGCCGGGATTACGAATTGAAAACTCTGCGCACCATACTGCGCGACGCCGTGAAGAAGGGGGGGCGCAGCATCCTGATCACCGGCGAGCCGGGCATCGGCAAGTCTCGCTTGATCCACGAACTGACCACGTCTCGCACACCGAAGCTGCCACCCGTGTTCCGCTGCGATTTCCAGCCCGCCGAGATCTCACAACCGTTGGCCTCCTTCCGTGAGGTGTTGCGGCGACTGATAATCCCGGAACACCGACACACGGCCAACCACGGCCTCGACGCCCAGGCCATCGCCGCCTTTCTCGGCGACGACCGGGACTTGCCGGATTGGAAAAACCTCGCACCAGACCAAAAGCTGGAGATCTCTGCGCGCGCGATTGCCCAAGCCGTCGTCGGCGCCAGCCGCGACCGCCCATGCCTCCTGATCTGCGAAGACATACACTGGGCCGACTCAACGGCTTTTCGGCTGCTAGACCGAATTGTCACCAACCTCAAAAACGGACGAATTGGGCTCGTCTGCAGCGCCCGCTCGACCAGCCCGATCCACCCAATCCACTTCACCGATACGATTGAACTCCAACCCCTGAGCAACAGATCGGCCAATGAACTCGTCAACGCCTACCTTGGCGAAGACCCCTCACTAAGTGACATGAAGTCGACGTTGGTTCGGGAGACCCAGGGCAACCCGTTCCATGTCGAGGAATGCATTGCTGCAATGGTCGAAAGCGGCATACTCGAGGAAACCGCCGACCACACCGGCTACCGGCTGCGACGATCGATGCGCGACTTCGCCATACCGGTCACGCTTCGCAGTGCGCTCGCGGCGCGGATCGATCAACTTGGCCCAGCCGACCGAGACATTCTGCTACACGCCGCAGCCATCGGCCGAACCTTCGATACCAGCCTTCTAGAGGCGATTGTGGAACAGCCGGCCGGACAGATCTCTATCCACCTGACGCATTTGCAAGAAAAAGGCCTCATTCGGCAAACCAAATTTCTCACACCGCCAGAGTTTACGTTCAGCCACAACCTGATTCACGAGGTCGCCTACGACACGCTGCTGCGCCAACACCGCAAGCAACTGCATCAACAGATCCTCGACGTTCTCGAGAAACGTTCGCCGCGCACCGCGACGGTCAACATCCAGCGCATGGCCGATCACGCCGATCGCGCGGAGGATTGGATGCGCGCCTACACCTACAACCGCCGCGCGGCGGCGCGTGCCCAGGCGGACTCGCAGAATGCCGAAGCCAGATCCTCTTTGTCCCGCGCCCTCTACGCGGCCGAAGCTCTTGGCTCCAGCCCGGCCAATCTCCGACGTTTGGCAGCCACCCAGTTGCAGCTTGCGCCAAGTCTGTTGGCCCTAGGTCAGTTGGACGAAGCACACGATCATCTGGACGAAGCCATGGACACGGCGAGCCACATCAACAACCCGCGGCTACAGGCACAGATCTCATCGAACACGGCCCTCTTGCATTGGATTAGGGGCGATTATGCGAAGGCGATCCGGGCCGATCGAAAAGGCTTTCAGTACGCCCGAAGCTGTGATCACAAGGACCAGCAAGTCGCCAGCACGATTCGCATGGGCATGTTGTTCTGTGAGGCCGGTCACTACCGCATGGCGGAACGCTTGCTGCGGCGCGGATTGCAAATGATTCCCGCAAACCGCGCGTACGACAAGTTCGGCCTGCTGGGCGTCGCAGCTATCGGCGCCCGCGCCTACTTGGCGCGCGTCTACGCGGAACTGGGGCAGTTCCGCAGCGCGCTAAGCATCGGCGTTGAGAGCATTGTAATGGCGTCGCACAGCGCCGACCTCTTCAGCCATGCATTTGCCTGTCTCTCGACGGGGGTCGTGTTGATCCGCCAGGGCGAGTTCGATCGGGCATTACCGGTGGTCGGGAAGGGGCTCGATATCTGCGACCGAGCGCGTTTACGTCTGCTCCAGCCGTTAGGGCAGGCGGCGCATGCCTACGTGCTCTGGAACCTTGGGGAGCGCCGCGACGAAGCCCGTCTTAGTCTTCAGCAGGCGGTCGAACTGTCCGCGCGACACAACCTCTCCGCCAGAAGGTCGCTGTTCCTCTGTTGGCTGGCCGAACTTGATCGACTGGAGTCCCGCAACGACGAGGCCGCGGTTCATGCACAACAGGCGCTGGATCTGGCCAAGGAGAACCGGGAACGAGGCCAGGAGGCCTGGGCGCATTGGACTCTGGCCAAGGCTGTGGCTAGCGGCGGAAACGGCCATTCCGAGGAAGCCATTCGGCACTTCGGTGAGGCGCAGAAACGTGCCAAACGCCGCGAGATGCACACGTTGATGTCGCTGTGCGACCTTAGCCTTTCCAAAACGCTCGCTGCGATCGGCCGGATACACGATGCCTCCCGGCATGCGAACCGAGCGAAGAACGCATTCGACGCGATGGGTCTCCGCGCACCGCCCGACGAGTCGGCTTCCCAGAACTACGCGGCAGCCATGCCCTGAAGTGCCTCCCGGTTCAGCACGCGCAAGGCGCCCCGGCTGTACGCGATGAAGCCTTGCTGTTGGAAGACCCGCAGCACCTTGTTGACGCTCTCGCGGGTCGCCCCGAGCATGTTCGCCAGATCCTCCTGCGACAGTCCGACATCGACTTGAACCCCATCGGCCGCCTCGCGGCCATGCTCGTCAGCCAGTACCAGAATGCGCTTTGCGAGGCGCCGCGGGATATCGAGAAAAATCACACTCTCGATCATATCGCTCGTCCAGCGCAGCCGGTCACACAGCAGTTTCATCAATCGGAGACACAACGTCGGTCGCCTCTCAAGAAACGGCAGAAACCGGCTGCGGTCGATGCGGAGCAACACCGCAGGTTCCATGACCATGGCCTGCGCCGTGCGGGCACCGCCATCCAACAGGGCGATTTCACCGAAGACCTCGCCGGGCTCCATAATGTTAAGGAAAACCTCTTTCCCCAGTCCGGAACTGGAGCTTATCCCGACGCGGCCCGAAAGAACCGCATAGAGCGCGTCGCCGGGGTCGCCCTTGTGAAACACCGTGTCGCCCTTCGCCAAGGCCACCCGGCGTGCGAACCCCAGCACCTCCTGCAAATCGTCTGGCCCCAACAGCCCCAGCACCTCGTTGCGGGACAGGGCCTCTGGCACGTCAGTTCGCACGTGGAGTCTTTCAGTTCACCTGGGCGTTCTGTTCCTCCAGCAAACTAACATTCCGGTCCCATAACAAAGTCCGTTCGAAATGAAAGGTCCGTGATGGCACACCATTGTCACAGCTTGCCGCTTTTGTTCGCACGGTCTGCAGCATCGCCATCGCGTCACGCCGCTTCTGACTCACATGACCTTGCGACCACCAGTCCAGCAGCCGGGCGAAACCACGCGCCGACTGTGGTCCAACACGGCCAACGTCAGCGATCGCCTCAAGACACCGGTCCTTGTAATGAAGCGCCTTTGCGTGGAACTCGATTTCGGTGCGCAGTTGGCCATCGATGACCTGCTCGCGGACTGCCCGGTCCAAAGTGAACCTGATGTCGACCATCGCCAAAGACGTTTGCGGATAACCCAGTTCGGCCGGTCCGTGCGTCACCGCCACTTCGTCGTCATCTTCCAGTACGCCGTCACGGAAACACTCGAAAACAGCCCCGACACCCTGCATACCGAACGGTGCCAACTCAGCCGCCCGCAACGCCCCCATGCTTCCGGCGCCCACCACGGGAATACCGCGGTCCAGCGCAAACAAGATTTCCTTGTGCCAGACGGCAGGGACGCCCTCGAAGTACCCATCGACAATACCGATCAGCGGTGGGGATGCGGCGACGCTGCGATACACGTCACCCTGCGAAACGGGTGGCAGGTATGTCGCGTCTAGCAAGCGTGCCGCCTCACGAGCCGGCAATGTCGGGCCTAGGAAGACGACCGGTTTCATGCTGCGGCCTTCGCCAACACCGCCGCGCCACGCTCACCCAAAACGTATCCCGCATCGTCGATGCCCTCGAGTCCCGGGACGATCACCTTCACCACCGGCACTTCAAACTCGGGGCGCGTCAGGTCGACAACAATCGCCTGATCAATTCCGATCGATCGCAGCCGGTCGAGCAACCAGTCAACCGCGTCCTTCAGGGATCCGCCGGGCCAGGTCGGTACGTCTGCAAAGCAACGCTGCGGCGCGACCTGCACCGTCGACAGCCAACGCGCCTGTACATCCGGCCCAAGCAGCCGCGCATAATCCTCGCGAAACAAGTCGTCCCGCGCGCCGGAGATAAAGGTTAATCGGCTTTGCGCCGCCTCGGTCAGCGCACGGCGCAGTGCAACAGCACGGTTGGGATGACATCCCATGCCGGTCGCTGGCCGCACCGTGTGACCGGACCAAGGATCACTTGAAACGGCACGGCACAGGAACGACGGCACACCGGAATCGGACGTTGTATCCCACGCACCAACGGCAACGTCAGCCGACGCAAACCTCTGCAGCAAGTCACAAGAGACTTCATCGTCGACTGTCTCCGTATCCAGCTTCGTGGCGGCATGACAGCCTTGCAAATGCCAGAGCGTCGTCGCATCGCGTTCGAGCAGCTCGCATATCGCATGACACACTGCCTCCAGCTTGGAGTTGCCGGACGCGAGCCCATTCGAGCCGGAAGCAAACCCCGATGTCGCACCTGCATCACGCGTGAAATCCAGGCGCACCAGATCGTACGGCACCAGTGTTGGGACATCGTCACCCAACAGGTTGTCACCCGCCATCCAGAGTGTCCGACACTGACCCGAAATCGCAGTGCTCCGGTGGCACGGCAATCGAGTCACGTCGGCCAGCCTGTGGTCGTAGCGAAGTTCCTCCAGGCTCCCCATCAGTAGCGGGCCCTGCAACCGCTCCGCATGGTAACTCTCTACAGATTCCATGACCCCGGAGGCCTTCGCTGAATCCAGATCGACACCCTTGCCTTGCGAAACGGCCACGGATCTGGAATTCGGCCGGCACACCAACACTACGGGAATGCCGACCCGGTCCAAACCGGTGACGTTGGCGACCCGCGTAATTCCCATGACGGGAAAGAACGGCGCAACCCGCGCAAGAGTCTGCGCCGGCCCAACCGCGCGAAACACGTCGTCCAGGCCGCAGCCAGGTGAGTCCAACAAACAAGACATGGCAAAAGCGGAGGGTCCGGAAGCGGACCCTCCGTCATACCAGGGTACTAGTGCCCCGACGGCGTGATGAATGTCCGCGCCGAACTGTTGTCGATATCGCTCCACGCGGGTAGTGCGGCACCGATAGATCCGATACTGACCGGCGTCACCGGTTGATTAGACAATAACGCCACGCCGCGCTTGCTAACTTGATACAGCGCACCGTCAGCACCGCGAACCACTTGACCAGGTCTCGAGAACTGCGTTTCCATTTTCCTGCTCCCACAGGTGTTGTCGCGATGCGATACTGGCAACGTCGGAACGCGTAAATCAACAACAGCCGTCGGAAGATAGTCAGGACACATAAACCGAACACAATCTCGGCATAACATCGACACGGATGTACCAACTATTCTCGGTTTATCGAATCAACTTCAATCCAATTACTCGGCTGCCTCGGCGGCGAGGTCATTGGAGAAAGTGTCCGGCAACTGCTGCAAGCGAACACCGGGACCGCCCCAGTCATCTCTCATGAATATCTGGATGCCAGCCTTCTTGAGAGTTCGCATGAGCAGTGGTTCGAGGGCCCAACGGCAACCATGCGTATCTGCCGCCTCGTAAGCCTCTACCGTCGGCAGGCTGACACGCGTGGCTTCGGCCAAGTCCTGCCTGGACCAACCAAGCAATGCGCGAGACGCCCGACACAAGTGCGGTGTCATTTCCGACATGGCAGCCTCTCAAGATCGAAATCACGTGCACATTATCGGGCCGACGGTGCTCCAAATTGGGTCAACACTGTGTCGCCACATCAGCACCTGCGCCAAACGATACCGCAAAACAGGGGCGGGAAAAGTATCATAAAAACATAGGGTTATACGGTCAAAATAAGACTCCGCACCAACCATGGCTCCTAATCCCGCGCAGACTCAATCGAGACTCAGAATCGCCTCACCCGCTCCATTAGTCTTTTCGTGTGAAAAACGTCGACCCAACCGATCCCTACCTGCTGGAAGTCGTTAACTGCGCCCTGGCGTTCGCCGCCGAGAAAGAAAAGCTTCTGCACGGACAGACCGCCTCCATCGACGAGGCCACCGACATGCTGCGAATATCTATCCAGCGCGCCATAAAGGCCTGGCAGCGCCGCACCCCCCGATCCAGGTCAACGGTCCAGAGCAGGGCTGGCTAGCAAGCAGTTGGCAGGCCTCACTTTTTCCAGAAGTGGTGGGGTGGGCCAGCCGTTTGAATTAATGAAAGCTTTAGTCCTGACTGTTAACTAAATCTGGGCTTGGAAACGCGAAGATCTCGCGGTCGACAGCGAAACGGCTGCGCCACGACACATTTGGGCGGATGGTCAAAAAGAGCACAGAACCACGGGGGACTCAGTCACTGGTCTCGGCGGGATCGGGTGATCATGCCGTGCGCGATGACGCATCCACGGCACCGTCCGCACCAAACATCGTCCAGTCCGACGTCACGATCATCGGCGATTTGCGCTGTCTTCGGGAACCGGGCTGGGAAATCGCCCAGCAAGTCCGCGTGCAGGCGGCAGCCGGCTACACCACAACCCTGGTTCATGTTCCGGCCCACGACGCGGGAGCATGGCATCTCATCAACCCGGAAATCCAGGAATGCGTCCGCCAGGGCCTCGCAACGCCGGTGGACCCCGCCACGGCCATCATCAACACCGACATCCTGGTCATCCGGCAGCCCCATGCCATTCTTCGGGGGCTAGAGCGGGACTACGCGGCCCCGATCCCACGGATACTCGCGCGTTCCACGCTGGCTGTCGCCGACAAGGACTCGGTGGAACTCGATGGCCCGGCCCTCGAGGCCAGGGACCGGCTCCTCCAAAACCTGTTCGGTCCCATAAAGTGGACAGCCTCAAGCGTCGGCGCGTTAGCCAGGATCAGAGACGCCACGAGTGCCCTAGACTGTGATCAAGAACCGTGGCCGGCGGCCATTGAGTGTCGTGAACCCAACGGTATACGTGTGGGCAGAAGCCACTACGTAGCCGGCAGGATCTGCACTACGGAAACGGCCGACTGGCCAGCGGACCTGGGGGCCATGCAGCGGGCCTACCCGATCAACACCGAGGCACAGTTCAGGGTCCTCGGCCTTCCCAAGCTCAGCGCATTGCCGATCACCGACCCACCCGCCAACTGGGATCTCTTCCGCGCCGGCGACATCAGTTGGCAGAAGTTCATCCGCAGCCTCGACTTCTTCATCTACTATCCGGGTGAGGATCCGCGCGATATCCCAGTGACCGCCATCCAATGGGCCATCGCCCACGGCATTGTGGTGATGCTACCGCCAAACCTTGAGCCTGCGGTCGGTCCAGGGCCCTTGTACTTGCCACCCGAGAGCGTCTTAGAAGAGGCGCAGCACCTCCATGAGGATCGGGCCCTTTACCTGGCAACAGCACAACGAGCACGAATGCGCTCCCAGGCCATCGGTCAGGCGGACCTCTTGGTCGCCCGCCTCGGTGAGCTGATTGCCCATGCGCCTCGCAAGCCTGAACCGAGGAAGCCGACCACAAACAAGCGCGCCCTGTTCATGAGTTCGAATGGCGTTGGTATCGGTCATTTGACCCGGCTGTTGGCGATCGCCCGACGAATGCCGACCGGTATCGAGCCGATATTCGCGACAATGAGCCAGGCAACGTCAGTTGTCGAGCAGTGCGGTTACCCCGTCGAATACATACCGTCACAGACACAGACCCATAGCGACAACGCGGCATGGAACAGATGGCTGCGACAGCAACTGGATCAGCTTCTCGATTTCTATGGGATTTCACTGATCGTTTTTGACGGCAACCACGCCTATAGCGGACTCATCAAAGCCGCCGCCGAGCGATCCGATTGCCAACTCGTTTGGGTCCGCCGCGGCATGTGGCGGCCCGGTCAACGGCACGAGCCATTCATCGGCAGGCAAAAGTTCTTCGACCTGATTCTCGAGCCAGAGGATATCGCATCGTCCCGCGACCTCGGCGCCACGACTGTCCACCGTGGGCGCGCTCTCACCACGCCACCCATCCGGTGCCAGGATCAGGACGAAATCCTCCCGCGCGAGGAGGCTGCTGCTAAGATTGGATTAGATCCCAAGCTGCCGGCCGTGCTGCTTCAGCTTGGCAGTGGCACCAACCGGGATATCGTCTCGCTCGTCGACCACATCGTTGCCTCGTGCAGCCGGTTCCCGAAACTGCAGGTTGTCGTCGCCGAGTGGCTCATGTCATTCAACTCGTTCAGCTACTGGCCCAGCCTGAAGCGGGTCCGCGGCTTCCCGCTGACACGGTACTACGCGGCGTTCGATTTCACCGTGACTGCAGCTGGGTACAATTCATTCAATGAGGTTATCTCGCTCGGCCTTCCGCCAATCTTCAGCCCGAACACCCATGAATCCATGGATGATCAGGCGGCGCGCGCCGCCTTCGCCACTGAGCACGGTGCGGGCCTGTTCTGGGCCAAAGGCGACCGCGAGAGCTTAGATCCTTTGCTCGACGCAATGATGGACCCAAATGTCCGGGAGACACTACGGACAAACGCTCTTCGCATCGCGAAACCCAACGGCGCCGACGATGCGGTCAGGGCTATCAACGACCTGCTGGCGGAGGCGCAGCAATGAACGCAGACGAACAGCTTCGCAAGTCCCTTCACTGGGGCGAGATCGACGGTCTGCTGCAACGGCTGGAAGACCAGTTCGCCACACAACAGATACTGCAAAGACGATATCTGAGCTTGGTGGGCGAGCAAGAGCAGAAGCTGGACCCCATCACGTTGTCCGAACCACTCCCGCCGCTCAAGGCCGCCAAACCGTCCAAGGAATTCGTGGATCACCCTGCGATCGACAGCAACACATCACTGGACGAGACCTGGTGGCCGACCGGGCTGGCCGAACCAGACCCGATGGTGCCGCAGACCGGCTGGCGAAGCATCTCCATGCGGTTCGCCCACGCCAAGGGCTTGGGAATTTCGATCTGCGGGATGAGTGCCGACAAATCGCAGCATCTCGTCGAGATGATCGCCAGACGCCAAGAACTGGAACGCGATTTCCGCCCAGTCTTCCTAACGGACTCCCTGGATTTCTCCATGTTCCTGCCGTTCGGTTTCGTTGTTGAGTACCTGCCGCCGAAACCGCGTCGCGAGCATACGCGACACCAATCAGCCTGGAAGGCGTATGTGAGTGCCCGCCGCGATTTCATTGTCCGGAAATGGAATCTGCAGGAGATCATCCAGTTCGGACCCAAACCGTTCGGCGAATGACAACCATCGGCGAACGTGGGCAGATCGTATTCTTCCCGGACTACACGGCAAGCAACCCCTATCAAGCTCTATTGTACGCGAGCATCTCTAACGCATATGAGGCGACGGCCGGCACCGTCCACAACGCACTATGGGAGCAGTCCCAAGCAGGACTGGATGAGACCGTCGTTCTGCATCTTCATTGGGAAGATGTAATCTACAAGCACACCGCCCCCGGCGACCGGGCCAACGCTATAGAAGTCTTTTTCCAAACACTGGAGACTTTCAAGGAGCGGGGCGGAGCTCTGGTTTGGACAGTCCACAACAAGAAGCCGCATGACTCCGCCGATACCGAACTCCATCAACAAGTGTGCCGGCGCATTGCCCGCCTGGCCGATGCGGTCCATCTACACTCGGCGGGCGCTGCCCAACAGGTCATCGAACCGTTTGCTATCGAACCCAGCCTGGTACACATCATTCCGCACGGCAACTACCGGCCCGTCCTCCCAGAGACCGTGGAGAAACATGCGGCCCGAGAAGCGCTTGGTTTCCCACACGACAAGCGGCTGATACTGCTGTTTGGACGAATACTCGGCTACAAGGGCGCGAACCAGCTGGTAGAGACCTATCGCGATCTGGATCATCCCAATCTGCTGCTAGAGATTGCCGGCGTTCAGAAAGAGAGGGTGGTCACTGCATGGCCAGATGGCCAGCGCATCGAAGGCATCTCCACAACAGACGGATTCCTCTCTCAAGGAGACTTGAGCCTCCGTATCGCCGCCGCCGACTTTGTTATACTGCCATATCTGGACTCTCTCACCTCGGGCAGCATCGTTCACGCGTTCAGCCATGGTAGGCCAGTAATCGTTCCGCGCCTGCGAGCATTCGAGGATCTGGTCAGCGAAGCGAACGCGCTTCTCTATAAACCGAAAGATCCCGGATCACTCAGGCATGCCCTGAGACGATCCGCCGAACTATCGGCCGCAACCATCGACCAGCTTGGCCGTGCCGCACTCGCAGAGGCAGAAAGGCGCGACTGGCACGATATCGGCAAGATGTTCGCGTCGTTATTCGCACAACCCCGCTCCACCTCTCCGCAATAGTGCGGGATCTCGGTCTCGTTAAACTGCCCGTATGGTCGCGAATCCTGACCTCGTCAGATGCAGCGCGATATCTTTCAGCAGGCCAATGTCGCGCGACAGAAAGTAAGCGATCTCAAACGAACCGGTCATCGGATCGGATGCAATGGTCTGAATAGCAGCACAACGAAACGTCGAGCGTCTGACCCGGTCCGGAAAGTCGGACCCATAGATACGATAGTGTTCATGGCGTTTGGGGTCCGGGTATCCCCAATCCTCTGTTTGCAGGCGATAAGCCGGGCTCGGTACATTTATCTGAACAACGCCGGATAGTTTGCTAATCCGCCCAAGCTCGTCGAGTGCCTTTATGTCGTCCTTGACGTGTTCGAGCACATGATTCAGCACGACCCAGTCATAAGAAAAGTCAGGCCGGGCGATGTGCATCAGGTCCAAACTGTTTTTGTGCCCGTACTGCGACACCTCGTACGCGGCAAACCAATCCGGATCGATGCTGGCGTCGTGGGCAAACTGCAGACATCGCCGGGTGACGAGGAATTTGGGCAGAACAGCGTAGACCGCGCGGATCGCCCGATGCCGCTCCAGGGAACCGCAAGTCGCGCACTGCGGCGGCTTCCCTCCGTTCAGCCGGCCGTTCGGACCCGGAACATAGCTGTTGTCCCCACAGATAGGGCAGCGCGGACCCGTAGCAGGACAGGAGAAATCGACGGCGACAATCTCAGCGCCAGCAGACACTTTAGGTTCCAATATCCACCCAAACCGCTTAGTCTGCGGCCTTCAAAGGAGCTCGTAGAACTCTTACATCAGCGGCAGCATCATCCAACTGTATCCAATAGCCGCCGCGTTACCCCAAAGGAAATAGTATCTCATCAACCGCAGTAGCGCTGACGGGCTAGCCTTTTCATCCCTACGAGCCGTTTAGCTGTCGAAAGTTTCGAATAGACTTCTGGCGTCTCACCGACAGAGGTACATTCAATACATCCATTTCTTCCGGCAGATTTTAATAGAAAAGACGGAAGTAGAGGAAGCTGGCCCAGGAAAGGGCCCGGAGGCGATAAATGACGGTAACCCCTACTTTCCTGGTCGGGCGCAACAAGCTCTTCCGGGAGGGTCTGAAAAGCCTGCTGAGCGGGTCTCAGTTCGAAGTCGTTGGCGAAGCCGACGACGTCGGCCAAGCGCACGCCCCCCTAGGCGATCAGACACCAGGCGTCGTGCTGCTGGATTTCTCCGCAGAGCCGGAGCACGCGGCCGACGACCTAACCCATCTTCGAGGCATCCTGCCGGACGCCAAGATCGTCGTCTTGACCGAGACGTTGTGTTCTCAAACCTTGGCCGCCTGTTTGGGTGCCGGCGCGCACGGCTACCTGATCAAAGACATCTCGGTTGACGCGCTGCTTCAGTCGCTTCGTCTCGTGATGCTCGGCGAGAAAGTCTTCCCGACACATCTCGCAGCATTGCTGGTTAACGGCATGGCCAGCTCAGCGCCGGCTCGCATCAACTCTGCCAACTCGCACGGCCTGTCCGAACGCGAAGTTCAAATCCTGCAATGCCTGGTGCAGGGCGATTCAAACAAGATGATCGCCAACCGTCTGAATATCACGGAAGCCACGGTCAAGGTTCACATGAAGAGCCTGCTGCGGAAGATCAACGCGACCAACAGGACGCAAGCGGCCATTTGGGCGCTTAACAACGGCCTGGGTTCGAACGTTAGCCCGACCGAAGCTGCCGAGTAGTCAACCAGTTAATACTGTTTGAAAGCGGCGCCGCTAATGCGGCGCCGTTGGCATTTTAGTTCAGCGGTGCTTCGTCGCCACGCCAATGTTGGCGCGCCATGAAGACGCCGGCCTCGGTTCGATTGCGGAAATGCAGTTTCCCCAAAACACTACGCACCAGCGACTTCGCCTGGGCCTCCGACACCCCGAGCGCACGTGCAATGTCGCGATTACGATGCCCAAGTGACAGTTCTTCAAGCACCCGCAGCTCACTCGAACTCAGACGCCGAACGAGGTTGAGCCGCAGTTCATCCAGCCCGAAGGTCGCTCCCAGTTCAGGCGGCATGAGTGTGTAGCCGCTCTTGCTCAACTGAATGACGTCCGGCAGGTGACGCAACGTCAGGTCCGTGAAAAGCCAAGAATCAGCCAGATGCAGGGTGCCAGCCGCCTCCAGCAACCGATCGCTTGTCAACGCAACAATGACCCGCGCACGCCGCGAGATCTGCACATACGCGTTCGCGCCAGACTCCCGTAGCTTTTGCAGCGACGCGTACCAAGCAATCAGGAAATCCGTTCGTCGAATATCGTTGGGCGAAACCATGCTGAGATCGTCGACAATATCGATCTCAAGATTCGAGATCTGCTTCAACAGCAGCAGCAGGTCTCTTCGTTGTGGTCCATCGTTGACAGCCACCAGGACACGCGCGAACGTTCCCTCGGCACCATTCGTTAGCCGCATTAATTGCCCCCAAAATCGCCGCTCACGCCAGCGACGCACGCCTGAACTCGCTTTCACAAAAAATACACTGAAGGGCTGTTCGCGACGGCGCGATCAAGAGCTACCAAGAACCGCCGCACCTGTAACCCGCCCGGACCGGTAACCACAAAAGAGCTACCACCCGGTCCAGCGACTATTGCTCAACGATTGCGCCCCCGCGGGCGGCTGTCATCCCGCAAAAAGCCCGCCGGGGCGAAGACGAATCTCCGCCCCGGACGTGCAGTATAGTTCGGCGTGTCGGCCGCGAGGGGGATTGCCGGTCGCCGTTCTTATGACGGACACGATACACCTTTGGAGAAACCCGGCGCACGGTTCATTCGCGTTACTACTAGCATCTGCGCGGCGCACAGGACTACCAAAGTAGTAACGAACGTGAAGTCTTTGGCCAGAGGAGAAGAAGACTTCGGTTCATTCGACACTGTTCTTTGAGGAACAGCCCAATGTTTCGCCGAAGACGAGTGGTCGGGAAGCGGTGGCTACCGCAGCGGCTCCAGAATAGAAACGTAGTTCGCCACCGCGGCGCCCCCCATGTTGAACACACCGGTCAACTGAGCACCGGGAACCTGTACCCCGTCAGGAGCGGTCCCCGTGCTCTGCATGGCAGCCATCACATGCATGGACACACCGGTCGCGCCAATAGGGTGGCCTTTGGACTTCAGACCCCCGGAGGGGTTAACCGGCAGGCGGCCATCCTTCTCAGTCCAGCCTTCTAGGATCGCCCGTTCGCCTTGTCCTCTCTCGGTGAGGCCCATCGCTTCGTACTCAATGAGTTCCGCAATGGTGAAGCAATCGTGCGTCTCGACAAGCGACAGGTCTTCGAGCGCCAGGCGCGACTGCGACAACGCCGCGGACCAAGCCCGCGTTGGCCCATCGAAATCGATGATGTTCCGTTTGGAAATGGGTAAATAGTCGTTCACCTGTCGCGCTGCCCGGAAGTAAACCGCCCGAGGCGCGGCAAGCGCGGTACCGATATCCGCGAGGACGAGAGCAGCAGCACCGTCCGAGACCAAGGAACAATCAGTCCGCTTCAGCGGGCCTGACACAACCGGGTTCTTGTCCGAAGCCTCGCGGCAGAACGCGTAACCCAGATCCTTTTGCATATGGGCGAAAGGATTCCCGCAGCCATTACGGTGATTCTTCGCAGCGATCCCGGCCAACGCATCCGACTTGTCGCCGTATTGCTGAAAGTAGCGCTCGGCGATCCGCGCAAACACATCGACGAAGCTCATATTCGCGGCGCCCTCTTCCCGCACATAGGAGGCGTGCGTCAGGATAGAGCCGACGTCTGATGGGCTGCGTTCGGACATCTTCTCGACGCCGACGACGAGCACCGTGCGGGCCTGCCGCGCAGCAATGGCGTTCAAACCTTGATGGATCGCGGCGGAGCCGGTCGCACATGCATTCTCCACGCGCGTCGCCGGGGTGAAGCGAAGATCGTCGCCGGCCTGCAAAACCAGCGAGCTTGGGAAGTCCTGTTGAACAAACCCACTGTTGAACGTGCCAATGAAAATGGCATCCACATCCTTGGGCTCGATCTCGGCATGCGCCAACGCCCCCGTCGCGGCGTCGACAATCAAGTCCTCGATATCGGCCTGCTCATGTTTGCCGAATTTGAGGTGATGCCAACCGACGATGCATGCACTCATGCTAGCCTCCAAGGCAGCTAGAACAGGACGGGGCGGCCCAGTGGTTGCCCCAACAACTCCCCTTCCCGCATGACAACGTTGCCGCGAACAACTGTGAGCATCGGCCAGCCTGTGATTTCTTGTCCGTCGAACGGGGTCCAGCCGCTCTTCGTCAACATCGCCGCGTCGGAGATAGTCTGTTTTCGGTTCCGATCAACAATCGTGAGATCAGCATCATAGCCGACCGCCAAGCGTCCCTTGGTCGGAATTCCGTAGATCCGGGCCGGGCTAGCGGCCAGCAGATCAACCATGCGCATCAGGCTCAAGCGGCCGTGATGCACGTGGTCCAGCATGATCGGCACAGTCGTCTGGACACCCGGCATCCCTGACGGCGTGTTCGGGTACGTACCGTGTTTCTCCTCCAGCGTATGCGGCGCATGATCGGACCCAATCACGTCGACGGTCCCGTCGACAATGCCTCGCCAGAGGCCGGCCTTATGATCGGCTGACCGAATGGGCGGGTTCATTTGCGCCCGCGTTCCCATCGCTTCGTAGCAGTCCGGCGCATGCAAGGTCAGGTGCTGCGGCGTGACCTCTACTGTAACAAGCCGCTTATGCCGGCCGAGGAACACAATCTCAGGCGCGGTCGTAACATGTAGAACATGGATGCGCCTGTTGACGCGCTCCGCCGTTTCGACGGCTCGGTGGGTGGCGAGCATTGCCGATTCATCATTGCGCCACACCGGATGTTGCGTAACCGACGCGCCCCCCTCTACCAGCCGCCGGCGTTCGCGCAGCGTCGCCTCGTCTTCTGCATGAATGGCGATCCGCCGCTCACCATTGGCGAACACGCGAGCCAAATCGTCGGCGTCGTCGAGCAGCAAATCCCCGGTCGAGCTGCCCATGAATACCTTCACGCCACAGCAGCCGGGCAGTCGCTCAAGCTCACCCAGGTTTTCGACGTTGTCAGCAGTCGCCCCGACAAAGAACGCATGGTCCGCCCAAGCCCGCCCTTCGGCACGGTGCAGCTTGTCTTCGAGAGCCGCCGCCGTCGTGGTGCCCGGCCGCGTATTTGGCATTTCGAACACGGTCGCAATACCACCCGCTACCGCAGCGGCCGTGCCTGTCTGAAGGTCTTCCTTATGCTCACTGCCCGGCTCCCGGAAATGCACCTGTGTGTCGATCAGACCCGGCAGCACGGTCAGCCCCGACACCTCCAATTCGGTCGCCCCGCGGCCCGGCATCACCGCACCGATATCGACGATCCGCCCGTCACGCACCGCGACATCAGCATCAACCAACCCACTCGGCGTCAGGCATTGGCCGCCGCGCACTACGAGATCACATGTCTCAGTCATGGTTACCCCCGCGCTCCCAGCACATCGAAGACATCACCGTCATTGTGCCGGCCAAGCACATGATGATTGTGCCAGAGCGAATAGAACAACAAAACCCAAGCCGCCTGTCCCGCCTTCTTGGTGCGCGTCACAAATGTCGAACGCACGGTCGACGGGTCGAAGTGACAGCGAACCCCGGGCTGTGCCGCAACCAGTTCGCCCAACCTCGCACCTCGGTTCCAAATCCACTCCGACACCGGCACCGTGAAACCTCGCTTCTTGGCGAAAGCCGGATAGTCGCCAATCTGCTGGCGTAGCCACTCACGCAGTATCCACTTCCCGACGCCGCGCCGCACTTTGAACCGGTCAGCCAGCGGCAGCGCGAACCGGCCCACTTCAAGATCCAGGAATGGCGTCCGCCCCTCGACCCCCCAGGCCATCAGACACCGATCCAGCTTGAGCAAGAGATCGTTTGGCAGCCAATCGGTGAAATCGACGGATTGCACCGCCTGCAGCGGGGTTCGACCGGTCGTCGCCTCATGTTCTTCGGCGGCGGCAAGATCGTCGCGCCATCCCTCGAAGCCGTCGCCCACGGCTTTAAGTTCATCTAGAATACCGCGCATCCGCATACGGCGGCCACCGCGCCAAAAAGGCCGAAGCGCACTTCTGTAGCGTCCATAGCCGGCGAACATCTCGTCGCCGCCTTCGCCCGACAAGACGACTTTGATCCCAGCCTCCCGCGCCCGTTTGGCTAGCTTGAAGGTTGGCAACGTCGCGTAGTCGGCGCACGGATCATCGAGCGCCGCAGTGACGCGCGGCAACAGTGACCAAAAGTCTTCCTCGGAAAACTCGCTGGGAATGACCTCGGCCCCGCACTTCCGTGCAACATCTCCCGCCAGCGCCCGCTCGTCCGGCACACCGTCAGCCGCGAAACCCATGGTGAGCGCCAGCGGCGACCCATCACTCTGCCGCGCCATTGTCGTCAGCAAGGCCGAACTATCAATGCCGCCCGACAAGAAGATCCCATACGGAACGTCGGATCGGCGATGCACATTCACAGTGTCGTCCAGTACCCGATCAATCTCCGCCACCGCGTCGGCGTCGGACGCGACGGATGAACATGCATCCGCTGGGGGCAGCCCCGGCAACCGGCGGCGCTCTATGACGCGGCCCGCGCGGACGACAATCGTCTCCCCGGGGAGAACCCGGCGGACACCTCGAAAGACCGTCCGATCACCGGTCGAATACTGCAGCTGCAGGAGCGCCGCTTCCCCCCGCGCATCGACCGCACGATCGGTGAGTCCCGCACCCAACAGTGCCTGCGGTTCCGAAGCAAAGGCGAAGGCGGTCCCTGTCTCCACGTAGTAGAGCGGCTTTATGCCGAACGGATCCCGGCTGAGCACCAACTGCTCGTTGGCCGGGTCGTAGAGCGCCAACGCGTACATGCCCCGGAGTTCGCGCACAAAGTCCAGGCCGTGTCGGCGAAACAGGAATAGGACCGGTTCGCAGTCCGACGTCGTCTCAAACGGACCCTCCAGCGCCGCGCGTAGCTCCATATAATTGTAGATCTCGGCGTTGGCGACCAGCACCGTCCCCCAGGCTGCATGCAACGGCTGTGCGCCAGTTTTCAGGTCGATGATGGCCAACCGGCGATGCACCAAGCCCGTGTCGGCGGCAACGAAACTGCCCTCACCATCTGGCCCCCGATGCGCCAGGGACTCTGAAAGGCCGCGCAGCACTTCCCCGTCGGCCGGCGCACCGTCCTTCATCATGATGCCCGCTATGCCGCACATGCCGGACCGACCTTTTTGAAGAAATCGACATAGCGGCGCACGACCACCGCCTCGGAGAAGTCCCTTTCGTAGGACGCGTGGCCCTGTCGGGCAAGCACCTCGCGCCGCGCCGGATCATCCTGCAACCCGACAATCGCGGCGGTCATCGCCTCAACATCATCGACCGGCACCAACACACCATTCCCTTGATCGGTAATCAGCTGACGGGGCCCTTCCGACGCGGTGGCGATCACCGGTCGTTCGGCAGCCCAAGCCTCCAGCACCATGTTCCCGAGCGGTTCCCGCCGGGAGGAGCAGACGAACAAATCGCAAGACCTGAGCAAGGGCCCGACATCCTCGACCCAGCCCAGGAACCGGACCCGGTCTGCCACCCCCAATCCTGCGGCTAGTTGCTTGAGGCCGTCCGCCTCCGGCCCGGCGCCCGCCAAGACAAGCCAAGCATTGGGCACGCGAGCCACCGCCTTCAGCAGAATATCGAACGCCTTGTTGCTGTGCAGCCGCCCCAATCCCAACAACAACAGCGCATCGTTCGGCACGCCGAGATCCGGCCGCGAACGCGTACCGGTTGGCGGCAGTGAAACGAAGTTGGGCAGGTACGCCGATCGCGCTTCCGGCCAACCGCCCTCACGAACATGGCGCACCAGATCAGGGGTGTTGCAAACGAGATAGTCGCAGCGCCGGTAATACTTCAGGTCATAGTACCCACCGAGGCGGCCAACGACGACATGGCGCCCCTGCGGCACAACACGGCTTGCCCGGTTCATCCAGGTCAGGACGATGTCTGGCCCGAACGATACAACCGCGCGCCGCAATGCGAAGGGCGTCCATAGATCGAAGGGTCCACCGAACGGCTGCTGCCGCACCACCAAACCATGCTTTTTCAAGACAGCAGCGCGTAAAGCGTCACGCCGAATCACCACCTCCTGCGTGATGCCATCTACGCCCTCTAGCGCAATCGCCAGTCGCACAAAAAAAGCCTCGGCGCCGCCATGGCGAGCACCGGCCATCACCTGCATCAGTCTCATTCAGGCTCAAGCCGTGCTTTTAGATAACTCAGGATCGGATAGAGCCCCGCCATGAGCGCGATAAGGAAGCCATACGGTCCCTCGCGATATCCCTTGCGGCTGACATAGCACTTCCAGAACCTTGAGAAGATCCGGCGCACGTTTCCAGTAAACGAACCGATCTGTCTTGAATCCCGCAGGTCGGCGGCGCGGGCGCTGGTGTAACGGTCAAGCCGCGCCAACATGTCGGAGACGTTCCGGTCGACATAGTGGATCATCGGCGCTTGCAACTGTTGCCGCGTCCCGCGCAACTCGACCCGTGGATGGACCCGCTGGTCCCCCCAGGTTTTTGCCCCCCGCGCAAACAGCCGGACAGTCGCGCTGACGCCCCAAGATCCGCCCCACCCGTGAACCACCAGGCGGTCGCCGATATAGTTGTGAAAAGGAATGAGAAAGTGGCCGAACGGCGCCGCCACCAATCGCGCGCGGATCTCGGCCGCCAACTCCGGCGTAACGCGCTCATCCGCATCGACTTCCAGGATCCAGTCACACCTGCAAGCTTCGATCCCAGCCATCCGGCGCGGCCCCTCAAGCTCCCAGGCGCCCTCCAGAACGCGGGCCCCATGCTGCTCCGCAATTGCCCGGGAGTTGTCGGTGCTGCGGTCCAGCACGACCACCAGCTCATCGGCAAACCGCAACGTCTCCAGGCATGCGGCTAGCTGTTGTTCTTCATTCCGCGCAATGACCAGGGCCGAGAGCGTCGGCGAGCTCAAGCCCTTACCTCCGGCCCAGATCTGTCAGGCGTACGTCCAGACATGCGGACAAGCTATATAGATCGGCGCAGCGGGCGTCATCTGGAGCGGCCAACCATGGATTTCATATCGTCCCGGACTAGGTGATCCCCCATGAACGCGAGCTTTGTGCACCTGCCCGATCGCGGGCTGATCACCTTGGCCGGCCCGGAGGCCGTCACGCTGCTTCAAGGGCTGATCTCCCAGGATGTTGAAACCGTGACTGCGGAGCGATCATCCTACGGCGCGCTGCTGACACCCCAGGGCAAGTACCTGCACGACTTCCTGCTGCTCCGGTTGGACGACGCAATCACGCTCGAATGCGAAGCCGCCCGCCGCGACGATCTTTACAAACGCTTGCGGCGCTATCGGCTACGGTCGGCCGCTGAGATCGCCGACCACACCGACGAATTGGACGTATTTGCCATTTTCGGTCAAACCGTCCCGGCCGTCTTCGGACTACCGGACAAGCCAGGCGCCACCAAGGCTTGGGAGAGTGGTCACGTCTATGTCGATCCACGCCGGGTTGAACTCGGTTGCCGTGCCGTTTTCCCCGCCGGCCAAGGCGTCCACGCTCTGGTCGCCAGCGGTCTAACCGAAACCACCCGGGATACCTACGACACGCACCGCGCGCGGTTGGGCGTGCCCGACGGCAGCCGCGACATGCAAGTCGAGAAATCCACACTCCTCGAAGCAAACATCGACCGCCTGAATGGCATCGACTGGCAGAAAGGCTGTTACGTGGGTCAGGAGTTGACCGCACGCACGAAGCACCGTGGTCTGCTGAAGCGCCGGTTGCATCCTGTCCGGCTTATGGGCTCCGCCGAACCCGGAACGCCAATCACATTAGGCGCACGCGCAGTTGGTGAGCTCCGTTCCGTCGCCGGTGATTATGGCTTGGCGCTGCTACGGCTCGATGCGTTGGAGGACATGGCCAACCAACCACTCATGGCCGGGCCCGTGCCCATCGACGTTCCACCAGATCCCCTCGCCGACGACGGTGTTAGCGCCTGAGCACAGCCTGCGCCGCCGCCAGCCGCGCAATCGGCACCCGATAGGGCGAACACGAAACGTAGCCCAAACCGGCATTCTCGAAGAACGCGACCGAATTCGGCTCGCCGCCATGCTCACCGCAGATGCCGAGTTTGATGTCCGGTCGCGCAGCCCGGCCCTTCCCCACCGCAATGTTGATCAGCGCTCCGACACCACTGGTGTCCAACGACACAAACGGATCGACGGCTAGAATCCCGGCCCGTTCATATTCCCCAATGAACCCGCCGGCATCGTCACGGCTGATGCCGAACGTCGTTTGCGTCAGGTCGTTCGTGCCAAAGCTGAAGAAGGCAGCGGATTCCGCAATCTCGTCGGCGCACAGCGCGGCACGCGGTAGCTCGATCATCGTGCCAACCAGATAGTCGACCGACCGCCCCTTCTCCGCGGCGACGTCTTCCGCGACCTTGTCGATCCGCGCCTTGATGAGATCGAGCTCAACGCGAGTCATAACCAGCGGCACCATGACCTCCGGCGTCACGGGCGCACCGCCGCCCTCGCTTGCCTCAAGTGCTGCTTCAAAAATCGCCCGCGCCTGCATCTCGTAGATCTCCGGCGCGGTGATCCCCAACCGGCATCCGCGATGGCCCAGCATCGGATTCGACTCGCTCAGGCGCAGGGCTCGTTGCCTTACGGCTTCCGGTGTCAGTCCGGCAGCCTTGGCAACATCGGCGATCTCCTCGGCGCCGTGCGGCAGAAACTCGTGTAGCGGCGGATCCAATAGGCGGATCGTCACCGGCCGGCCACCCATCAATCTGAAGATCGCTAGAAAGTCGCTGCGCTGATGCGGCAGCAGCTCATTCAACGCCGCGCGGCGGCCATCGGCGTCCTCTGCCAGAATCATGCGCCGCACATCGACGATGCGGCCGGGCTCGAAGAACATATGCTCTGTCCGGCACAAACCGATCCCTTCGGCGCCGAAGGACAAAGCCGTCTTTACGTCTGCGGGCGTCTCGGCGTTGGCCCGGACACCCATGCGCCGGATCCGGTCGGCCCATCCCATCAGCCGATCGAAATGCTCCGAAAGCTCTGGCTCCCGCGTCGGCACCTCGCCGATGATGACTTCGCCCGACCCGCCGTCGACGGTCACGAGATCGCCCTCGCGCAACTCCTGCCCGCCCGCCAGCACCACCGAGCGTTCCATATCGATCGACAGATCCGCTGCGCCGACAACGCAGGGCCGGCCCATGCCCCGCGCGACAACCGCGGCATGGCTCGTCATGCCGCCCCGGCTGGTCAGAATACCGGCTGCCGCATGCATGCCATGAATGTCTTCGGGGCTCGTCTCGGTCCGCACCAAGATGACGCGCTGCCCCTCGTCCGCCCACTGCTCAGCCTTGTCAGCGGTCAAAACGACCCGGCCATGCGCCGCCCCGGGCGATGCCGGCAGTCCTCGGGCAAACAGCACTTTCTCCGCATCAGGATCCAAGGTCGGATGCAGCAGTTGGTCCAACTGCGCCGCATCGACGCGCAGCACCGCTTCATCCTCGGTGATCAATCCCTGATCCGCCATCTCGACGGCAATCCGCACCGACGCCGGCGCGGTCCGCTTGCCGGACCGCGTCTGCAGCATGAAGAGCTTACCCTTCTGCACGGTGAACTCGATGTCCTGCATATCTTTGTAGTGCGCCTCGAGGACATCGCGGATGTCGGCAAGTTGCGCATACATGTCGGGCAGCAGCTCCTCCATCGAAGGAAGTCCCGATGCGTCCTGCTGTCCGTTGCGGGACAAGGGCTGAGGCGTCCGAATACCGGCGACCACATCTTCGCCCTGCGCGTTCGCCAAATACTCACCGTAGAAGATGTTCTCACCGGTCGAGGGATCGCGGGTGAAGCCAACACCGGTCGCGCAATCATCTCCCATGTTGCCGAACACCATGGCCTGCACGTTCACCGCGGTGCCCCAATCCCCGGAAATGCCATGCAATCGCCGATAGGTGATCGCCCGCTGGTTCATCCATGAGCTAAAGACGGCGCCGACCGCGCCCCAAAGCTGTTCTTGCGGATCCTGCGGGAAGGGCTTGCCCAACTCCGCCTGCACAATGTCCTTGTAGGCGGCGACGACCGCCTTCCAATCCTCGGCGCTTAGCTCGGTATCCAGCTCGACCCCGGCATCCTCCTTCTGACGCGCCAGTGCATCTTCAAAACTGTAGTGATCGATGCCCATCACGACGTCGCCATACATTTGGATAAAGCGCCGGTAGCTGTCGTAGGCGAAACGTTCGTCGTTCGACTGCGCACTGAGGCCACGCACCGTTTCGTCGTTAAGACCAAGGTTCAGGACGGTGTCCATCATGCCCGGCATGGAAACGCGCGCGCCGGACCGCACCGAGACCAGCAGCGGATTGCCGGCATCGCCGAATGTAGCGCCGAGTTCGCTTTCCAAACTGCGCAGGGCGACGTTCACCTCATCTTGCAGGCCACCCGGATAGGCCTCGCCATTACCGTAATAGTGGGTGCAGACCTCGGTGGTGATGGTGAAACCCGGGGGGACCGGCAGGCCGAGATTGCTCATCTCAGCCAAGTTCGCCCCCTTGCCGCCAAGCAGGTTGCGTTTGTCTGCACTTCCTTCCGCGCCCCCCGCGCCGAAGCCATAGACCCACTTAGGCATGTCAATCTCCTAGGCTGAGACCTCCGAGAAATCGGCCACCCGGTGCATCAGCGACCCGATACGGGTCAGCAGGCGCAACCGGTTCTCCCGGGTCGTCGCATCGTCCACATTAACCGTGACATTGGTGAAAAACCGATCAACAGGTTCCCTCAACCGCGCCAACAGCCCCATCGCATCGGCGAAACGGTCCCGTGCGACCAATTCGTCCAGACCACCCTCGACCTCCACCAAGACCCGATAGAGCCTGTCCTCGTCGTTGCCGAGGTTTTCGGAGTCGTAGGCAGCCCCATCATAGGTCTTCCCGTCCTTTTTCGACTCCGCCCGAACGATATTGACCGCCCGCCGGTAGGCGATCAGCAGATTCCCCCCGTCCTCACTATCGGCGAAGTCCATCAGCGCCCGGACCCGCATGACCAACCGCACCAGATCATCGTCTTCTTCCAGGGCGAACGCCGCGGCGACAAACTCGTGGGACACGCCTTCCTCGCGCAGATGCACCTTTAGCCGGTCGGCGATGAAGCGCATGAGCCCAGCGGTGATCTCGTCTTCCGCCGCACCTGCGACACCCGGTGGGTAGGCACCCAGAGCTTTCCTCGCCACGTCCCGCAGATGCAGGCGCAGGCCATTGTCCAATACCAGCCGGATCACCCCCAACGCGGCCCGCCGCAGCGCATAGGGATCCTTCGACCCTGTCGGCGTTTCGCCGATTGCCCAGAACCCAGTAAGGGTATCGATCTTGTCCGCCAGAGCGACCGCGACGCTCTCGGGCGCAGTCGGGCAGCTATCGCCGGGTCCGGCCGGCGAGTAGTGTTCCGCAACCGCTGTCGCGACCCGCGAATCCTCGCCCTGATCGGCGGCGTAGTAGCGGCCCATCACGCCCTGCAGTTCCGGAAACTCGCCGACCATCTCCGACGCCAAGTCTGCCTTCGCCAACAGCGCCGCCCGCGCCGCCAGCCCGGCGTCGCAGTTCGGTATATGCCCGGACAGTTCGCCGGCAAGGCGTTGCATGCGGCGAATCTTGTCACCCACGCTACCGAGGCGCGCGTGAAAGACAACCTTCTCGAGCGCGTCTACGCCGTCTTCAAGCCGCAACTTCCGGTCCTGTTCCCAGAAGTATTGGGCATCGCTCAGCCGGGCCCGCAACACCCGTTCGTTGCCGGTCACGATCTCACCGCCGCCATCGTCGGCCAGCATGTTGGCGACAAACAGGAAGTACGGCGCCAGCCGGCCCTCCGGATCGAGCATTGAGAAGTACTTTTGATGGGTCCGCATCGACGTCGACAGCACTTCGCGGGGCAGATCCATGAACCCGTCTTCGATCTGTCCTTTCAAGACGACCGGCCACTCCACCAACCCGGTCACCTCGGCCAGCAGCGCGTCATCCTCCAGCACCCGCAGCCCGGCCTGCCGCGCGACATCATCCAGATCTTCGCGGATATTCCGTCGCCGTTCGTCTTGGTCCAGCAAGACATAGGCGCGCCGCAACTTCGCCTCGTAGTCAGCATAATCTGTGACAGTCAGCCAGCCGTCGCTAAGGAACCGATGGCCCAAGGTCCGGTCGCCAAACGGCAACGTCTCGCCCCGCCCGATATCCAACCCGCCATCGAGGACGGCCCCGTCGAACAGCGCGACAATCCCGTGCAACGGACGCACCCACCGGCGCGTACCGGCCGCCCACCGCATCGAGACGGTCCACGGTATCTGGTCGGCAACTTGCGAAATAAGTTCCGGCAGGATCTCGCGTGTCGCGCGCCCCTTTTTCTCGACCACCGCGAAATAGTATTGGGCTCCTTTCACCTCACGTACTTCGCAGTCGTCCAGCGCAACCCCAGCCGAACGCAGGAAACCGGCCACCGCCTGTTCCGGCGCGCCGACCCGCGGCCCGCGTCGTTCGTCGCGCACATCCGATTGCCGAACCGGCAGCCCGGTGGCACGCAAGGTCAGCCGCCGGCTGGTGACGAACGTCTCGATACAATCGGCGCCAAGCTCAGCAGCCGCAAGCAATCGCGTCATCCGGTCTTTGAGTTCGGTCGCGGCCCGCTGCTGAAAACGCGCCGGTATTTCCTCTGAGAGGAACTCCAGAAGTAGTTCGGCCATGTCTAGTCGGCGGCCTCGCGTGTCACTAGCCACGCCTCGCAACTCGCCTTCGCCAGGGCACGAACCCGTCCGATATACGCCTGACGTTCCGTCACCGAGATCACACCGCGTGCATCCAGCAGGTTGAAGACATGGCTCGCCTTGATGCACTGGTCATAGGCCGGCAACACCAACGGCTGTTTTTCAGCCAATAAACGCCCGCACGCCTGCTCCGCATCCTCAAAATGACGGAACAACGCGTCCGTCTCGGCAACTTCGAAGTTGAATGTGCTGAACTCGACCTCGGCCTTATGGAACACGTCGCCGTAAGTGACACCCTGACCGTTGAAGTCGAGGTCATAGACGTTGGAAACGCCCTGGATATACATCGCCAAACGTTCCAGCCCGTAGGTGATCTCCACCGCAACCGGGTCGCAGTCGATGCCACCGACCTGTTGGAAGTAGGTGTACTGGCTCACCTCCATGCCGTCGCACCACACCTCCCAGCCGACACCCCAGGCGCCGAGGGTCGGACTCTCCCAATCGTCCTCGACGAAGCGGATATCATGCCGCTTCGGATCGATCCCGAGGTCCTGCAGGCTCGCCAGATAGAGGTCCTGGTTGTTAGCCGGCGATGGCTTCAGCATCACCTGAAACTGATAATAGTGCTGCAGCCGGTTCGGGTTGTCCCCATAGCGGCCATCGGCCGGTCGCCGCACCGGCTGCACATAGGCCGTTTTCCATGGCGAAGACCCTAACGCCCGCAGTGTGGTGGCCGGATGGAAGGTGCCCGCACCGACTTCCATGTCGTAGGGCTGCAGGATCACGCAACCCTGCGCCGACCAATAGGCCTGCAGCTTGGCGATAAGGTCTTGAAAACTCAGCCGGCTCGCCGCCGGTGTATCAGCCATAGGGACAGTCCTTCTTGCCGCAATTTCCGGCCGAATTGGAAACGTAGACGCCGCAGACAGCGCACTGCTCCGTCTCAATCCGGCTCGGATCGGGCGGGTTTTCTTTCGCCTTCGCGCGGCTGGCTTGCCCAGCCTGACCGAAGTATTTGAAGGCCTGCCAGACCACAACAATCACCACTACAAGAACGGCAATCTTGGCGAAGGAGAACCCGAACATCGCGAGGTCTTAGGCGAGCGTGAGTACGACGGTCAAGCGATCTGGGCTAAAGGCCGTAGCGGGCCCAAAGGGCTCGGTCCTCGACCGACTCAAGCACGCCATCGGCCCAATCGCGGGGGGCCGGCGCGCTCATGCCGAAACGGCGCCTGAGCCATCCGCCACGTTGGCCGACGGCCACCAGCTTCACCCGCTCGCCATACCGCTCGCGCATGAGGCCGCGAACGTTGCCAATACCATCGGCCAGGCCCAGGTCAATTGCCCGCCGGCCGGTCCAAAACTCGCCACTGAAGAGCTCGTCCTCCGGCGCGTTGAGCTTGCCCGCCCGTCGTTCCCGCACATGAGCCTTAAAGGCGTCGTGTATGTCCGACTGCGCCGCCCGCAGCCGCAGCACATCATCGCGGTCCTCCGGGACAAACGGGTCGAGCGCGCTCTTCTTCGTACCGGCAGTATGGATCCGCCGTTCGATCCCGTACCGTCCAATCAACTCCTGAAACCCGAAGGAGGCGAAAATGACGCCGATGGAGCCAACGATCGAACTCTCGTCGACGAAAATCTCGTCCCCGGCGCAGGCCAGCCAATACCCCCCAGACGCCGCGACATCTTCGACGAACGCGATGACCGGAACCTTCTGTTCCGCCGCATGGTCGCGAATCCGCCGGGCGATCAGCGAGGACTGAACCGGGGAACCGCCCGGCGAGTTCACCAGCAGCGCCACAGCCTTGAGGTGGGACAGCTTGAAGAGCTTCTCCAGCGGGCCAGCCAATCCCTGCAGATTGAGCGCGCTCCGGCGCAATCCTGGCGATCCGGCCGCAATCGTTCCCGACAGCCGCACGACGCCGACCACCGGCGGCGGGTTCTGGAAGCGCTCAAAAGGCAGGAGCTTGCCGATCTCGTCCCGAAACGATGCCATGCGGTGACCCGGTTGTTTCTAACCCCAGAGGCCCTCGATCCCATGCCCGCCGCGCAGCACCCGATCCGCTTCGGGCGTAAACGCGTCGCCGTGATGGAGAATCAGGCCCGGTTGTAGCCGCATCGGCGACCGCACGCCACGCCGTGCTGCCACAATTATTCGCTTGGCCTGGCTCCCCTGCCTTGGCCACAGTGGAAACAGCCGGATATCCCCGGCGCGCCCAGCCAGCTCTTGAAGTATCTCGTCCAGGCGATCGGCCCGGTGGATCAGGGTCAGCCGCCCCTTCGGTCTCACCATGCGCAGCATCGCCGTTAACCAAAGATCCAACCCGGCATCGCCTTCGATTTCAGACGTCTGCGCGAACGCCGAGTTCGGCATCGTCGCCCGCTGCGCCGGCAGGAACGGCGGATTGGCGACCACTTGGTCGAACCCACCGCCGGCGACAGCGTCGTCTAGCGTGGCCACATCGCCAATCTCGAACGTCAGCCGGTCATCAAGCTGGTTGGCCGCGGCATTCGACCGCGCCAGCGCCACTACCGCCGCATCGGCGTCAATCCCGGTGACGTGAAGGAACGGCAACCGCTTGGCAAGGCACAGGGATACGGTCCCGACCCCGCAACCCAGCTCCAAAACCCGCTCGCCCGGTCCGGCGGAGACCGCCGCAGCCAACAGAACGGGATCGATCGCCGCCCGGTAGCCCATCTTCGGCTGGAGTAACCTTACCGCGCCGCCCAGCATAAGGTCGGTGGTCAGGTCGCCGCCATCCGGACTGCCCTTCAGGACGGCGCGGTCCATCCCGCTTCCCGCAAGATTCGGCGCGCCTGCGCTTGCTGGTCATCTGCGACCATAACGCGCTGCAGGATGGCGCTAGCGCTACCTTCCAGCACCGAAGTGTGTGAATCCAGCACTACGGTTGGAATGCCCTGATTCTTCAGCAAAGCCACAAAAAACGACAGCTGTACGGCGTCATTGCTTCGCAGGACTTCGCGCACCAGCTCCTCCTGACTGCGACACCGACCGCGCTTGACCGAGTCAGCCGGTCCCCTATGCTCCGGTCCAGGACGGGGGCTCGAGCCAAAGCCCCATCTTGAGGAGCATCTAGGTGACTGTCGTCGCCCACGTCAACCAGCCCGCGACCGCCAGCCGACCCGCGGGCTTCGACGCGCTACGCAAGCTATGCGGGAAGGACATGGTCAAGGTAAACGCCTTGATCATGGAGCGTATGCAGTCGGACGTCGGGCTGATCCCCCAGATTGCCGGCTACATCATCGCGGCCGGTGGCAAACGGCTCCGCCCAATGCTGACCCTGGCATCGGCCCGTCTTTGCGGGTACCGCGGCGAGCACCACGTCGCGCTGGCCGCCACCGTGGAATTCATCCACACGGCAACCCTGCTGCATGATGATGTGGTCGACGATTCCGCTCTGCGCCGCGGCCAGGATTCGGCCAAGGCGATATGGGGCAACCAGCCAAGCGTGCTCGTTGGCGACTTCTTGTTTAGCCGGGCGTTCCAGTTGATGGTTGAGACAGGTGCGATGGACGTGCTGCGCATCCTCTCGAACGCCAGCGCCGTCATCGCCGAAGGCGAGGTTCAACAACTCGTCACCGCAAACGACACCACGACGTCGGTCGAGGCTTACCTGAATGTTATTGAGTCAAAGACGGCCGCCTTGTTCGCCGCGGCATGCGAGGTGGGTGCCGTCATCGCCGGCCAGCCGCCGACCGTGCAGCAAAACCTCGCCGACTATGGCCAAAACCTCGGCATCGCCTTCCAACTCGTCGACGACCATCTCGACTACGCGGCGAACGAGCAAGAACTTGGGAAACCGGTCGGCGGCGACTTCCGCGACGGCAAACTGACGCTCCCGGTCGTCCTCGCCCTGCAGCGTGGCACCACCGAGGAACGGAACTTCTGGAAGCGCACGCTCGAGGACCAAAACCAACGCGACGGCGACTTTCAGCAAGCAGGCGGTATCCTGCGGCGCTACGGCGCGATGGATGACACGCTCGAACTGGCTCGCACCTATGTTGACCGCGCCTGCAATGCATTAGAAGCACTCCCGCCCAGCCGTTATCGCGACGCGCTCCACGACTGCGCTGCGCACAGCGTGGAACGCGCCTACTAGCTACTTCAGTCCGGTGTTCGTGCGACCGCTGAAAGCGATCACGCCGCCCATCGTGCCCGGTCCGTCGCCGCATCACAAATCAGCCGCGCATCGAACATGTCGGGCACGGCCCGGTGTCCTTTCAGGTGTGCCGCCCCGATACCCACGCCGAGAACGCAACCCGATGCTTCATCCTTGCGCCGCCCTCGCGAGCGATCCACGCCGTGTCGCCTGCTTCTGCGCGCGCAAGGCCAGTTCACAAACCTTGAAACAGTGCGACTGGGGCATGGCCGTCTCTGTGCGGTCGAAGATGTCGGCGCGCATATTAGTGTAGTAGGGCAGTTCGGCGTCGCTGCAGTCGATGTAGCGCGTCTCGTTCTTGTCGACGAGGAACAAGTGATTGGTCCCCGGGCGCCCACCTATGTCGACATATTTCCGCAGCTCGATGAAGCCCTCGGTCCCGAGAATGGTCAGGCGCCCGTCGCCCCAGTTCGCTAGTCCGTCCGGGGTATACCAATCCAGGCGGACGTAGCAGGATGCATGATCGCTGCGCAGCAGAAATTCGCCGAAGTCTTCCAACTCCGGCGTTTCCGGGTTCGCGAAGTTGCCAACCGAACTCGTGACAACCTCCGCGTCCGTCGATCCGGTTAGATGCAGAAATTGATCGATCTGATGTGATCCGATATCCGCGAGAATCCCGCCATATTCGGCCCGTTTGAAGAACCAGTCCGGGCGCGTCGGCTTGTTGAGCCGGTGCGGCCCCAGCCCGATGGTCTGGACAACCCGCCCTATGGCACCCGCCTTAATCAACTCCTCGGCCCGGGTCACCGCGCGGACCTCGAAACGCTCCGTGAAGTTCACCGAGTAAATCCGTCCCGTCTCCGCTTGGACCTCCCGCACCGCGGCAAGCTGCTCCTCCGTTACCACGCCCGGCTTGTCGACCATGACGTCCTTGCCATGCCGCATAGCTTCGATCGCGATGTCCGCCCGCACCGACGGAATACCGGCGGTGACAATCAACTGCACTGAGGGATCTTCCAGCAGCTGCGCCTTGTCTTCGATACGCGGGACGTCCGGGAACCGCTTCACGAAGCCCTCGATCGGCGGCACATCTTCGCTCGACCAATAGCCGACACACTCGGCGCCGATGCCGCGCAGGCTACCCACCTGGTCGTAGATATGCCGGTGGTCGAGGCCGATAGCCGCGAATTTCAGGGTTGGGTAGTCCTTGCTCATGACGCCTCTACAGCCTTCGGGAATAGGGAAAGGAAATGGTTGCCAGACTGTCGGAACGCTAGAAGGCCCGGATATCTACCATCTTCTCCTGCTTCGCCGACGCGACAATACCGTCGATCAGCGCATGCACGTTCAGGGCCTGCCGTCCGGTGATCCGCGGCACGCCACCGGTCGCTATCGCATTGCCGAAATCGGCGATCAGCGCGCGGTGCCAGTCGCAGGGAAAGGCCATCGGGTCCGCCCCGCCTCCCGTATCCGTATCGTCCTCGCCAACAGTCTCCACCGACCCATCCTGACGCCGTAGGGTGGCGTGGCGGCCGAGCACTGTGATGCTCGCCGCGGTACCATCGATCGAAATACTCTCGGTCTCGCCGGGATAGGTTGCGGTTGTCGCGGTAATCGCGCCGACGGCGCCGGAAGCAAACTGGATCCCGGCGGCGGCAAAGTCCTCGCTTTCCATCCGGTGCATCCGGGTGGTCGCCGTAAACCCTTGCACCCGCGCCGCCGGACCGGTCAGGCTCAACAACAGGTCGAGCGTGTGGATCGCCTGGCTCATCAGCACACCGCCGCCGTCCCGCGCATAGGTCCCACGCCCCGGCTCGTCGTAGTAGGATTGGGGACGCCACCACGGCACGTTCGCCCGAACGCAAGCGATTTCGCCAAGTTCACCATCGCGGACCGCCTTCGCCGCGCGCTCCGAACTCGCCCGAAATCGGTGCTGAAACACAACGCTCAGCGTTACGTCGTGCTGTTCGCAGAGTTCGACAATCTGCACGGCCACATCGGTCGTCCGCTCCACCGGCTTTTCAATCAGAATATGCTTGCCTGCCTTGGCCAGCGTTTCGACCAATTCGACGCGCTGGTCCGGCGGCGTCAGGACGATGACCCCATCTGTCCGATCGTCCGCCGCAATCTCGTCCAGGCTCTCGAAGACCGGAAACCCGTACGCGTCGCCGGCGGCCCGCGCCCGCGACAGGGTCCGATTGTAGAGGCCGGAAACCTCCACGTCCCCAGCAAGCTGCTTCAACGCCTCAAGATGCGGCTTCGAGGCCATGCCGAGGCCAATCACGGCCAGGCGAACACTACTCATTGATGCTTGCTCCCTCGACGAAATGCCTGATGGCCAGGAAGCGGTCGCCTGGCGCCGATGACCCCATTCCGCCAACGGACCGACCGCACGACAGCCCCGGCATGCGCTCTGATCGAGGAGCCAGACCTCCGCCCGGAACGTCAGCCGCAGCCTGCCAATACCGAGATTTCTAGCAACATGGGACAGCCCCGCGCAACGGACCACCCCCAAATCGGCCGCACCCCGGACGCCTTCAGTACCCCCGCCATGGCACCGAGAGTGGGGCCTATCGCCCCCCCGCCAACCCTACCGACCATTCCAGGAACGACTTTAGCTTGGATCGGCGAACGGCGATGGACCAAAGTACGACTTTGGTCGCGGAATGCGGCGTAGGCGTGACCCCTCGGTAACCGGTGCTTGTGTTATTAGCCCAGGAGCGGCGACTTGTCTCCTCCGGTCAGGTGGCGCCTACCGCGGCGGCTCGGTGATCGTAGATTGGGGTCCATTCCAAATCCGCGGCCGCGCGCGCGGTACTGTACATCGGCGCAAAATGGTTCGCGTCATATGGTGCCCGATCAAATCTGTCCGGCAGGCGTTCGAAAGCCTCGCGGATACGGTCCAGTGTCGGCTGGGGATGGAGGGTCGATGGGGCCGCTAGATAGTATGCTGCAAACCCATTCCATGGCGCGAAGAGCGCAAGTCGGAAGGCGGCCGCCACATCCCGCGGATCGACATGATGCCAACATAGGCCACCGCCTGCCGGCGAGTGACCGCCGGCACAGGGACCGACATACCTATGCGGATCGGCTTGCCGCGCGCGGACCTCGCCCATCATCGTCGGGTACAGGATGAACACGGGCCGTAGCGCAACTACCTCCACACCACGTCGGGCATAGCTTCGCCCGGCTTCCTCGCCCAGCAACTTTGACAAGGCGTAGGGATCGGCTGGGCGCACCGGATGGTCCTCGTCCACGGGGAGATATGCTGGGCACCAGAAATGCTCCGGCCAAACCGTGTTGCCCATGACACTGTCGCTTGAGCATAAAACGACGCGGCGGACCCCGGCGAGACGCGCCGCTTCCAGCACGTTCCAGGTTCCGCGCACGTTCAATTCAAAGATGTGCTCGGGCGACCCACTGCCGATGTTGGGGGCAGCAGCAACGTGGGCAACGGCATCGGCGCCACGGAAGGCATCGAGAAGTCGCTGTTGGTCCAAGATCGAGGCCTGAATGAAACCGACGTCGTCGACCGGTGGCGCGAGGTCGAAAGCGACCACCTCGGCATCTTCCAGCAGCGCGCTGACGACGTAGCTGCCAAGCAGCCCACCGCCGCCGGTGACGACGACGCGTTTCACGCCGCACCCGGCTCAGCGGCAACGCTCAAGCCGGCCAGGTAACCGAAGGTCAGCGCCGGGCCCAACGTGATCCCCGGTCCCGGGTAACGCCCGCGCATAATCGACTGCATGTCGTTGCCAACGGCATAGAGGCCGGGGATGGGCGCCCCATCGGCATTGAGCACTCGGCAATCGAGATCCGCACACAGACCCGCCACGGTGCCAAGATCGCTAAGAGCGAGCTCGATCCCATAGAACGGCGGGGTCCGCAGCGGCGCCAGACACGGGTTCGGTGTCACGTCGGCGTCGCCAAGGTAGCGGG
>JANQOE010000056.1 GCA_028279245.1 Alphaproteobacteria bacterium | reverse complement strand
CCGCCTCCGCCGGGTCGATTTGCCGGCGCAGTTGCGGCGGTGGCTCGAGGCTGCCCGAAGGCGGCGCTGTGTGCGTCACCACTGGCGTATCAAGCGCCTTATGGCGCGGCGCGAACAAAGGCCGCCGCGGCGCCCGCGCCAGCCTTGCATCCAGCTCCCGCCACCAGTCTTCTTCGTCCGATTCGTCGAGGTTGAACGCCCGCCGCGGCAGCGCGGGCTCAGCCGGCGGCGCGGCAACGGCGGTCTCTGCGTCCTCCGCTGGTGCCTCGACCGGCTCGGGCGGTTCCTCGGGTTCCGGTACCGCGGCAATCTTCACCGGCGGCGGCGCCGATTCGATGGCATCGTCCATCGGCAGCCCGTTCAGGGCCGCCGCAAAGCGCTTCAGTTCGGTGAGATAGTCTTCGGTGTCGCTGTCATCGCCCCTGGCTGACAACAGGGCATCGCCGTCACGCTTGGTGACGCGGAGATGAGCGGACCCCACGCTATCGGCCATTACCGCATCCTGCGCTCGGCGGCGTCCAATCGATCTGCTTGCAATCCGGAGCCGCCAGCCGACTATTCGACCAACCCAAGTCTTACCACTTTTCGAAACCCTGGAAAATAGGGGGGTTAAACCCTTACAGCCGTGGGACGCAAGGGGTACCTATCCGGCGGGTTCCGTCTCCACGGACCCGACCACCTCCACCGAGAGGATGTTCGGAAACGCGCTGAACAGCGTCGATCGCCAGCCATAGGTCTTCACGGCGACGATGGAGCCACGCGGCAAGGCGTTCAGTTGCCCATCGATCTTGCCGCTGTTCCGTTTCCACCGCAGCATCGTGGCATCCCGGTTGGCGAACTGGTCCGCCCGGTCAAAATCCGGCTCGCCGTCGATCAGCGGCACATAGCTGACCCGCCAGCCACCGCCCTCCTCCGGTGTCAGCCGCTCGCTCTTGCTGAACAGCACCAGATGGGTCTCGGACCGGAAATAGTCGTAGCTAAGCAAGCCCCCAGCCAGCAAAACCGCCACCAGCGGCAAGGCAACCTTGGGGTAGCGCACCCCAAACCGCCAAACCGCCTTACAAATTGCCCAGAAACGTTGCGCCCCCCGCATGCTTCAGAATCTTTGCCCTGGGGCCGCCCGTTTCAACCGGCCAAGACAATCTTTTCCACCGGCTGCCTTGCCATTGATCACACAATGCAGTGGGATGGCGCCACAAACTGAGCGGGGGCCGAGACGCGCGAAATGGTCGCATCCATACAGCAGTTACGTGTCGCCGAGAGCACCGCGCCCGCCGTCAAACGAGTCTCGATTCTTGGCTCCACCGGATCGGTCGGCTGCAACACAATCGACCTGATCGCCCGCCATCCCGACCGTTTCCAGGTTGAAGCGCTGATTGCCAACCGCAACGCCCAACTGCTGGCAACACAGGCCAAGCAAGTCGGCGCCCGCACCGCCGTCGTCGCCGATCCCCAACACTATGCTGCGTTGAAAGAGGCCCTGTCCGGCACGGACGTCGAGCCAACCGCCGGTGACGAAGCGGTCCTCGCCGCCGCTGGACAGCCGGTGGATTGGGTCATGGCAGCCATCGTCGGCGCCGCTGGATTGGGGCCGACCCTGGAAGCGATTCGCGCCGGCGCGGTTATCGGCCTTGCCAACAAGGAAGCGCTGGTCTGCGCGGGTGAGTTGGCCATGCGCGAGGTCACCCGCACCGGCACCACGCTGCTCCCGGTCGATTCGGAGCATAGCGCCATCTTCCAGGTGCTCGACCGCCAGCAAGCCAACACGGTCGACCGCATCACCCTGACCGCATCCGGTGGCCCCTTCCGCACCATGGACCGGAACAGCATGGCGACGGTCACGCCAGAGCAAGCGGTCGCCCATCCCAATTGGGACATGGGCGCCAAGATCTCCATCGACTCAGCCACCATGATGAACAAGGGGCTGGAGCTGATCGAGGCCCACTATCTGTTCCAGGTACCATCGGAACAGTTGGACGTACTGGTGCACCCACAATCCGTCGTGCACAGCATGGTCAGCTACACCGACGGCTCAGTCCTGGCGCAAATGGGCGTCCCCGACATGCGGACCCCGATTGCCTACGCATTGGCCTGGCCGCACCGCATGCCCGCCCCCGTGGACCGCCTCGACCTCGCGGCCATCGGCAATCTGACCTTTGAAGCACCCGATCTCGCGCGTTTCCCGGCCCTCAAAGTGGCCCGTACTGCACTACGCGCCGGCGGTGGCGCCCCCGCCATCCTGAATGCCGCCAACGAGGTCGCGGTCGGCGCGTTCCTGGCCCGACAGATCGGCTTCCTACGCATCATCGATGTGATTGAGGCAACTCTCGATGCGCTCGGCACCGTCGAACCCCAGACCCTCGATGACATCATCGCCCTTAACGCCACCGCCCGCCGCCAAGCGCTCAAATTCATCGGAGACTGACGGCCACCCTAACGGGTTCTTTACCGGCTACCGCTCAAATACCCGAACACCTTCCTTGGTATTGGGCCGCATGGATCGCCAGGACCGCATTTCCGCCCTGCTCGTCTCATCGCATGCACCAACAACGGAACAGCTAGCGAAGCTGCTGGCAGACCGCGGAGTCCACTCCATCTGCACCGCCGGCAATCCCCACGATGCCATTGACCGCATGGCACGCGAAGCGTTCGACATCGTCATTAGTGAACCAGCGGCGATTTCGGAGCTGACCGCCGCCGCGAACAAACAAACAGCGATCATCCCCCACGACGGCAGCAATCGGCTCAAGGAAGTGCTCGACAGCCTAGCCCACCGTCACCGGGACGCCGAAAACAGCAGGGTCGACGCAATTGTCGAACGCCTGTCCGCCGAATACCTGGCGAAGGTCGAACAAAACATTGCCACCCTCAGCACCGCCATCGACGCTGCGGCCAACGACCCGGCGCTGGTCCCGGAGAAGATTGGCCGCATCGCCAAGATCGCCCACGACATGAAGGGCCAAGGCGGCAGCTTCGGCTATCCGATCATGAGCGCTATCGCGGCATCTCTGGTTGATGTCTGCCGCGCCGTTCCCAACCCGGACCCGGCACAACTCCCAACACTATCGGCCCACATCGACGCGCTGCGCACCGCCCTCGCCAAGAACATGCGCGGCGAGATCAGCCCTGAAGGCGACGCGCTGTTGGCGTCACTCTCAAACGCCAAGAACTAGGAACGCGGCTTCACACCTTCGTAGCCACCGGCGATCAGCTTCTCTTGCAGCTTCCGTTCGCGTTCTGCGCCTGCTGCGTCGAACAGAAAGGTGAACAGGGCAAACCGCCGGCCCGCCGTCACCGGAAACACCTCGTGCAACAGCGAACAGGAAAACACCACCGCACCGCCCGCCGGCGGGCGGTACAGCGTGCGCCCATACTCGGGGAACTGCACCTGCCCCCCGTCGTAACTGTCATTCAGGTTCAATGACACGGCGAACTGCCGATGCGCGGTGAACTCGGTGTCGTTGTCACGGTGCCGCCCGAAATAGCCGCGTGCATGGCCCTCGTAGCAACCAATGCGGATCGCTTCGAGGTTGGTGATCGGTACCTGAAACGCCTTGCGCACTTCCGGCACCAACCGGCTGCCGAGCCGTCTTCTCAGCACACCGAACAGCTCCTTTTCGGCAACGATAACGTCGGTGCGGCGTTTGATCTGGGAATCGCTGTGCTGGTGCCCCCGCCCCGACCGCGCGACCCGGTCTTCGGACTTCTCGCTGTTGTCCCAGAAGTCGATCAACCGCACGCAGAGGTCCGGGTCGAACACATCAGGCACCAGCAGTACCGGCGCCTGCGACGTCGCCTCCACCACCGGCAGCGCGTCGAACAACGCACGGCAGAGGTCAAGCGCTGCCGCTTCCGTGTCCGGTTTGCCGGCAAGGCGACCACTCGGATCGATCGCTACCCAGCCGCCCCCGGTCAAACCAAACCGCGCGGCCAACACCCCGCCTTGATCGACCACAACGTTCGCGTGTTGCCGATCCTCCAGATCAGCCGTGACCACCAGCAATGCCAGCGCCTGCATCGCCTGGGCAGCTTCCCGCACCTCGGCAAGCCGCTGCAGCAGCGCCGTATCCGGCACCTGCGCCGGGAACCACAGCAGGATAGGACGGCCCGCAATCCGCTGATTCCTTAGGTCGACCCGCTCCCCCCCTCCGGCCAACGCCAGTTCGGTCGCCGGTAACGCATCGCCGATCTGCAACACCGGTTCGTTCGCCATAGCTTCCTGCTTACCCTGATAAACCGACTATATGCAGCGGCGGTATCAGGGCAACCGCCGAGGTGTTCGAGCTTGTGGCGGTGTGAGGCAGGCCTCAGTCCGGCCAAGCCACGCGTTTCGCATGGGCACGCCGTCTCATCTCGCCCGGATCAACCGCCACCGGCAGCGCCGCCAGCACCTCACCCAGCCGCGCGGCAACAGTCTCCGCTTCGCCCGGATGCAGATTGCAGGGGTCGAGTTCGAACATGTCTCGGTCCAGAAACTCGTCCCGCACGATCACCCGCGGATCACCCGCCGCCAATGCGCCGGCAACCGCGGCCGCCGTCGTGCCGGTTACCGTCCTGAAATCCAGCCGCAACCGTTCGATCGGATTGCCGGTCGGGTCGGGCACGATGGAGAGGCCAACATCCGTTGACTGCGCGGCACTGCGCCACAACGCCAGCACCCGTTGCCGCTCCTCCCGCACCGCCGCGTGATCGCGCTGCCGCCAGAGCTCGAGCGCCTTCATCGCACCGACAATGCCTTCCTTGCCGACCTTCATACCGCGGCCGATCCCGGCGGACTGCAGATAGGCCGCACGTACCAAGTCTTTTCGCCCGGCGACAATCCCACCCGTCATGCCGCCGAGGAATTTGTGTGCGCTGTACACGGCCAGGTCGGCGCCGCGTTGGATGAGGCCGCGCAAATCCTGCTCCGCGGCCGCGTCGACAATCACCGGCACATCCCGCGCCCGGCAGGCCTCAATCGAATGCTCTAGCGAGATCTGCCCATACTGCATCGTTTGGTGCGACACCACGAACAACATCGCCGCCGTGCGTTCCGAGAGCGCCGCCTCCAACTGATCAAATCGCGCTTCGTTGATAGTGCCGATCGCCCGCACCCGCGCGCCGGTGATCCGGATCGCCTGATCGATCGGCGCGCTGTACTGGCACAGATGGCCAGCCTGGATCACCACCTCGTCGCGCAGACCCTCGGTATCCGGCAGCTGTTCGATCCGCGCCAGACTATTGCCGGTCATCGCCCCAGCGACGCCGATCGAGATCCCGGCCGACGCGCAAGACGTCACACACCCGGCCTCGGCGCCGGTCTCCCGCGCAATGATTGAGCAAGCCCACCGCTGCAGATCATCCATCTCCACGAAATGCGGCAAGACCTCCGTGACCGCATCGATTACCCCTGGCCGGGCAATCGACGCGCCGAGACTCGTCATCGTGCCCGCCGCATTGATGACGGGCCGCAGCCCCATGCCGGGCCGCGGATCGCGGGGCATCTTCGGATGCTCCTGGTCAGACAAGGCGCTACTAGTCCATCCCGGTGATGATCCGCTCCACCGCCTCGATGGAGGTCGTCTTCGGATCGATGTCGTCGGCCGCCACCTCACCGCGCCGCAGCACGACGATCCGGTCGACCACCTGAAACACATGATGGATATTGTGAGCGATGAAGATGCAGGAGTGACCGGAATCTCGCGCATTGCGCACGAACTGCAGCACGCCCTGCGTTTCGGCGACGCCGAGATTATTGGTCGGCTCGTCGAGAATGATCAGGTCGCTGTCGAAATACATCGCCCGGGCAATCGCCACTGCCTGCCGCTCACCGCCCGACAATGAACCGATCGGCGTGTTGGTCGGGATGTTTTTCATGATGCCGACCTTCTGCAACAGCTCCCGCGCCACCGCGTCCATCTTCTCCCGGTCAAGCCGGTTGAAGAAGCGCGACCCCTTCAACGGTTCGCGGCCGAGAAACAGGTTGCGCGCAATGGAGAGCTGCGTCACCAGCGCCGAGTCCTGGTAGATCGTCTCGATACTGTAGTTGATGGCGTCCGTGGTATTGCGGATCACCGCCTGCTCGCCGTTAACGAAGATCTCGCCGCTGGTCGCCGCGACGGCACCCGACAACACTTTGATCAACGTCGACTTTCCGGCGCCGTTGTCGCCGAGCAATCCGACGATCTCACCGCGGTTGACCCGGAAATCCACACCACGCAACGCCTGCACCTTGCCGTAGGACTTCCGGATGTTCTCCATCCGGATCAGGTTGTCCGCCATGCTATGCGGCCTCCTGGTGCCGGCGGTCGAGCCAGGAGTGCAACGCCATCATGCCGAGGATGATCGCCCCGATGAAGATGTTGTAGGCGAGCCCCGGGACGCCGACCATGATGATGCCGTTGCGCATCATCCTGAGGATCAGCACCCCGATCACCGTGCCGATGATCGTGCCGCGGCCGCCCATCAGCGCCGTCCCGCCGATCACCACCATGGCAATCACCTCCAACTCGTAGCCCGTGCCGGAGTTGGGGTTGGCCGCGGACGTGCGGATCGAACTGATGATCCCGGCAAACGCCGCAAAGACGGAACTCAACATGAACAGCGCAATCTTGGTGCGGTCGACCTTGACGCCCCGGGCTCGCGCCGCATTCGGATTGCCGCCGGAAGCCTGGATCCAATTGCCGGCCTTGGTGCGCGTCAGCACATAGCCGAGCACGATCGCCGCCAAGACAAACCAGAACAGCGACATGTAGACCCGCAGTGGGCCAATCCAAAAGTCGCCGACCAGGATCACCGCCAACGGATGCCCGGCGGCGTCCCAGGTACGTTGCGGGAACCCGTCCGTGATGAACAGGGCGGTGCCGCGCACCAGCAGCAACATACCAAGGGTCACCAGAAACGACGGTATCTTGAGTTGCGTCACCAGCAACCCGCTCGACAGGCCGATCAACGCCGCCAACGACAGCGCGGCGACGAACGCCAACGGCAGCGGCGCGAGGCCGCTGTTGAACAGCGTCCACATCACCACCGCGGAGAAACCGAACACCGAGCCAACCGAAAGATCGAACTCACCGGACGTCATCAGCAGCGTCATCGCCAGGGCGATGAGACCCAGCTCGACCGTGAATGCAAGCGTGTTGCTGATATTGAGAAACGAGATGAATTTCGGATTGATCGACGTGAACACGATGATCAGCAGGATCAGCAGGGCAAACGGCCCCGCCTCCGGGCGGGCAATCAGTCGGCGAAGTGGTTGCAGACTATCCATGGGGTGCGTCGATCCAGTTCCAGGCGCGGCCGGCGCGCCCATGATATGGCGATTTCATTGTCACGAAGAGCGGCAGTTCCGTGGCGACCAACAGCCGCCACGGAACGCCTGCGGAAACAACGTCAGTTACCGCGCATGATGTTGTCATAGACCTCGGCCGTGTCAGCCTCGTAGAGCGCCCCGACCAGCACGTCGAACCCAGGCGGAATGCCACTCGCCGCCGCATTCGCCAGCGTGAGCGCGATGTAGCTTGTGGCTTGCGGGTCTTGCCACATGGCCGCGTTCACGTAGCCGTTCAGCACTTCCTGGGTCGTGTCGAGCGAGTTGCCCCAACCGACCACCGGGATCTCGCCAGGCTCGATGCCGAGCTGGTCGAACACCCGCTTGATGCTGCCGGTGACCAGGTCACCAAGGCCGATGATCGCGTCGATCTTCTCCCGGTTGGCATTCAGATAGTCGGTCATCCGGGTAATCGCCTCGGCCTGATCAAGCGTTGCGTCGGTGACCTCCCAGGTGATACCCAGCGGCTCGAAAACAGTTGCGATGCCCTGCTCTTCCTGCACGCCATAGGTCGCGCCGGGAACCTCCACCGGCATCCAAACGAAATCGCCTGACTCGACATGACCATTGTCGACCAGGTACTGGGCCCAGCGCTGGCCCGTCACCACCAGGTCCATGCCGACGTAAGCACCGAAATCGGCGGAAGGATCGGGCGTGTTCATGTTGATGATCGGGATGCCGGCGGCGTTGGCTTCATTGACGACGTCGACCAGGCTTCCCGGATCCGGGCTCGTCGACACGATGCCATCGGCGCCCGCGGCGATAGCAGCGCGCACGGCTTCCTGATGCGACGGTACGTCGCCGCTGTGGAATGACGTGTTGACATCATGCCCGGTGTCGGCGGCCCATTGTTTGGCACCATCCAGGAAGTACGTCCACACCGGATCGGCGGGCGAGCCGTGCGAAATCCAGAAGAAGGTTCTGGTGTCCTGGGCGGCCGCCGGAAGCGCCGCTGTCATCAGAACGCCGGCTAGCAGAAACTTCAGATATCGTAACATGTGCCTCTCCATTCGGTTTGTCCGCTATTGTCTCCCGCGGTCCGTCGCGAACGTCACTGACCGCGCTTTAAAGTCCATCAGTTTGGCTGGCGCTTCGGTCGAACACCGAAGCTCATGGGGCCCGGACATACAACGGTAGGCCGGTCGGCCTACAGCTGGCAAGACGAGAGGAAACGCTTAGACACCGGTCGCCCGGGTGCAGGCCCGGAAAACGCGCACCGCCGGCCCGGCGCCCGCCAGCGCAAAAGCCACTTCACGGTCGCCAAGCAGCGCCGTCGCCCTGTTGTTGAACTCTAGTCCGTTTAGCACGTTGCCGAATCCCCGATCAGTGACCGTAAAGGTTGTACCGCCGTCGCTTATCACATGCCGGTCCGTGGAAATCGTCAATCCGCGCGGCCCATCGAACCGGATAGCGAACAGCGGTGCTGCCGACCATGGCTGATCGGGTGAGATCGCAATCGCATATTCGCCCACACCCGGATCATAGGTAACGCGCACCTGCACCGTCGTGCCATCGTGCGTCAACTCGCAGACCTCCCCGGACCTGGCTTCCCAGGCAAGCGCCGAGGAGGTTGTCAGCAGGAGAATGGCGAGCACCCGCAGCATTCGCCGAGTGTAGCAGACGCCGCGGGCCGTGGCGTATCACGGCTAATCGAGTAAGCTCGGCCAACGGCAAACCGAAGCGACAAAACAACGGAACCTCCCATGCTGCTCGATCTGAACAAACCGATTATCGGCATGGTGCACCTGCAACCCCTGCCCGGCGCACCGCGCTATGACACTGATGCCGGCATCCAAGGCTTGGTCGACTGGGCATCCCGCGATCTTGCGGCGTTGCAACAGGGCGGCGTCGACGCCGTCATGTTCGGCAACGAAGCCGACCTGCCCTACGTCCTCGCCGCGCCGCCCGAAGGCATCGCCGCGATGAGCGCCGTCATCACCGCCCTGAAACCGCAGATCGAGGTGCCGTTCGGTGTGAACTATCTGTGGGACCCGGTTCCCACCATATCCATCGCCGCCGCCACCGGCCCCCACTTCGCCCGCGAGATCATGACCGGCGTCTACGCGTCAGACATGGGCATGTGGGAACCCGACTGCGCCGGCGCCATGCGCCTGCGCGCCCAAGTCGGCCGCGACGACCTGACCATGCTGTTCAACATCAACGCCGAGTTCGCCGCACCCCTCGACACCAGGCCCATCGACGTGCGCGCCAAGAGCGCCGTTTTCTCTTCCCTCGCCGATGTCATTTGTGTCTCCGGCCCAATGACCGGCCAGGGCGTCGACCAAAGCGACCTGCGCCGCGTCAAGGAAGCCATTCCGGAAACGCCGGTCTTCGCCAACACCGGCGTCAACCGCGACACCGTCGCCGACATTCTCACCATCGCCGACGGCGCCGTGGTCGGCACCCATTTCAAGCAAGACGGCAACACCTGGAACCCGGTCGATGGCGAGCGCGTCGCCCGCTTCATGGAGCAGGTCGGAGAGCTACGCTAACCCGTCGAACGGTTCCGGTTCCAGGAAGCGCCGCAGCACATTCTCCATGATGCGGGACACGTTGTTGTCGTAGTTGTTGTGGCTCAGGCTGCCGCACCAAGCGATCGAGCTGGTCGAGAACACGGCGCCACCACCCGGCCGTTCATGGAACGTCATGTCGGCCCGCACCAACGGATGCTGGCCGTGCAGACCCGGCGCCATCACCGCAATCTCCTCACAGACCACCAAGTACAGGTCGGTATGATCCTGTGATGAGGCCAGCACCAGCGTATTCGGCGGCGTCCCGATCAGCGGATCGGCCCGGTCCAGCTCCAATCCGGCGGCACCGCCGCCCACCAGTCCGAAGTCGCCGATCCGTTCGTCATCGCCGACGCCTTCGAAAATGAACGCCGCGCGCGGATCGAAACTGTCGGGCTTGCGCACGTAGTAGGACGACACGTCGAAGCCTTGCGCGGTAAAACCGGTCGCCAGCAATTCGTTCGGCGGCTTGCCGACCCGCCGCCAGATGCCGCCATACTCGCCGGTGAAGCTGTGATAATACTCGCCCGGTTCGGCGACCCAGGTGCGGATACCGTCCTCCGCCCGCCGCACCTCGATCACCCCAGGCAGATCCTGGTGGAAGGCGATGCGCCAGTACCAGCCGTTGCCGCCGAGATACATCAGCCGCCCGCCGCTACCAAGGTAGGTCTCCATCGCGTCGCGCATCGGCGTCGAATGGTACTCGGGATGGGTGCCACTGAGGATCGTCTTGTAGGGCTTCAACAGTTCCGCGCCCTCGGCGTGCAAATCCTCGTCAGTGATGACGTCGTAAGTGAAGCCTTTTTCCTCGAGCCAATCGAACAGGTGGGTATCGGCGTTGAACTGCCAGAGGCCGGACCCCGCGCCGCCGACCCAGGACGAGAACTTCGGCCGCATGTTGAGCACCGGCCGCAGCCGCGACGAATAACAAACGCCGCTGCCGTCCGAATGGGTGTCGTACAGCGCCAGCCCGAACTCCCGGTGTTCGTCAACGTAGAGGTCGTTCGGCTGCACCACAATCAGCCGCCCCATCACCAGCTCCGCATCCTCAGAGTCGACGCCCATATGATCGTTGGCGTAGGCCATGTAGCTGGCGGTCGGTAGCAACACCGCGCAATCCGCCGTCGCCTGCCCCCGCGGCGGCCGCACCGCGAACGGCAGATAGTCTTCATGCGCCCCGTCATAGGAACGGATATGCGCGCAATAGACGCCGCTCTTCATCCCAGCCGGGACGGTCCAGGCGAAATCCGCCTCCCAACCGGCGTCGTAGAGATCGTCGTCGTGGAAATGGATGGCGCCGTAATGATCCGGCCGTTGCCGCCAGTCATGCACCTCGCCAGTCCAGGCATGTCCTTTCATCGCCCGCGCCGGCAGGTTCTTGCATTCACCGTGCAACCCATGCGGTCCGATATCGACGATGCGGGTCGATGGCGTGTTCCGCGCAAAGTCCCAGGCGGCGAACACCTCCAACTCCCGGCTCGGTTCGAACAAGGCTTTGGCGGCGGCGCCATCCAGCGCACCGCATGCCACGCACGGCGCTTCGATCTTGCCGTTGAAGCAATGCAGCGGGCCGGCGGCGTCCAAAGTCGCCGCCATCGTCAATGGCGCATCCACCACCAGGCGGCCAAACGGCACCGTTGCCGTAGCATGACCCGCATCGTCGGTCTGCGGAAACTGTTGCAGCGGCGTCTGCGCCACATGCATCCGTCCGCTCGTTTCATCGAAGGACGCCACCACGCGATACCAATGGTGCGACAGCATTGGTTTGTCCACGGCCACGGAGGCTGTCTCGCCGGCAACATCGCGCACCCGAAACACCAGACCGCCCCGTTCGTCCAGAGCCAGTGCAAAACCCGGTCCGCTGCTAACGTCCCCCTTGGCGATCAGTGTCTGTGCGCCGGTGCCCGGCATCGTCGGCCAGACATGGGCGGCCAAAGTGAAGCTCCCCATGTCCCGCAGCACCGTATGATCCGGCACCTCGACATAGGAGCCGGACCGCGTCACCTGTTTACGGCCTGGATAGGCGCCCTCCACCTCCGTTTCGACCGGCCGCGATTTGAACCCCGGCCCGTCCGGATTGGCGTCGCCATGGATCAGCCGCACGATCGACGCGCGGTATTCGGGCAACCCGTCCGCCGACACCATGAAGCTGATGGTCTCGCCCGGCGCGACGCTGAGGCGGTCGCTGTAGCCAACCAACTTCAGCATCAGTTCAAGTCCTCGCCGGTCGCCTCTTTCCAGCGCCGGCGGAACACATCCCATTCCGCCGCCTCGCGGCTGTTGTAGAACACGCCATCAACCCGGGTCGGCGGCACCCCGCGCCGCCCCGACATCCGCGCCAATTGCCATTCTTGGTATGGCTTGGTGCAGATCAGGCAATAGCGCCCCTCGTTTGGTCCGGTGCGCATCGTGTTGAGCACCCGCTGCAAGTCGGGGCTGTGCGGACCTATTGGCTGCTGCCGAAACTCGTCGACCAGCATGCGGTCCTTGGCGGCAATACGATACACCCGATCCTCCCAAACCTTCTTTTGCCCAAGCGTAGGCGCGCCCCTTGCCGGGCACAAGGCTGGCCGGTGCAGGTATCAGCGATGGGTAGATGTCAGTGATGGAACGTCGGGAGGACTACCAGTTCGTGACCGACCCATCCGGCCGGCGCAGCCGCGGCGGCCCGCTCATGGCTTTGGCTGATGCGTTGCGCAGCGCCGCCTCGTCGACCTCGACGCCCAGTCCGGGCCGGTCCGGCACCACATAGAACGCGCCGTCCAATTCCGCCCGCACCGGGAACAGATGCGGTGCGTCGAACCCGCATGCCTCCGCCGGCGTATCGCGGCATTCCAGCCAGCCGAAGTTCGCCACCGCCGCGCCCAGATGCACCGACGCCGCGGTGCAGACCGGCCCCAGCGGATTGTGCGGCATCAGGTCGACATAATGCGCCTCGCACCAGCCGGCGACCTTCATCGCCTCGGTAAAGCCGCCGATGTTGCAGATGTCGAGCCGCATGAATTGGGTCAGCCCTTCCTCGATGAAGGGCAGCGCCTGCCATTTCGAAGAGAACTCCTCGCCGATGGCAAATGGCACGTCGGTCATCTGCCGCAACGCCCGGTAGGCAGCCGGCGTTTCGTCGCGGATCGGCTCTTCCAGAAAGTCGAGGGTCGCCGGCGGCATGCGCTGACAGAAGGAAGCCGCTTCCGCCACGCTCAGCCGATGATGATAATCGATGCCGATCACCGGGGCGGACCCCAACACGTCGCGCGCCCGGATTAGCCAGCGGGCGGTCTCGGCAATCGACTCCCGCGGGTCGTAGACGTCCTTCGTATAGTGCTGCGCTGGGCTCAACCGGAAGCACTGCCAGCCGAGTTCCACTAGTTCCTGTGCCTGTTCGATCATCCGCTCACCGGGTTCGATGGCGGTGGAGGCGAATGCCGGCACCTTGTCGCGCTGTTTGCCTCCCAACAGTTCGTACACAGGCACGCCCAGCGCCTTGCCCTTGATGTCGTGCAAAGCGATGTCGATCGCCGACAACGCCGCGGTCAGCACCCGGCCGCCTTCGAAATACTGGCTGCGATAGACCTCCTGCCAGATGCGGCCGATCCGCATCGGATCCTGGCCGACCAGGAAGTCGGCGAAATGCTCCAGCGCGCCGACCACCGCCAGCTCCCGCGACGACAAGCCGGACTCGCCCCAACCGACTATCCCCTCGTCGGTGGTCACTTTGACAAACAGGAAATTGCGGCCGGAGAAAGCGCCGACCGGCTCGATAGCTGTGATCTTCATGACTGTAGCCGCCGCGTTGAGTTGCGCAGGATAATCTCGCACGGCAGGTTGACCAACCGCGAGTGAAATTCTTCCTGGTTCAGCCGCGACACCACCAGGTCCTTGATGCTCTCGGCAATCCGGTGCACCGGCTGGGCGACCGCGGTGATCGTCGGATCGAACAGTTCGAACATCTCGACATCGTCGAAACTGACAAGCGATATGTCGTTGGGCACCCGTGCCCCCTGATCCTTGAGAAAAGTCAGTGCGCCAAACGTCATGCGCGCACTGCAACTGAACACGGCGGTGGGACGTTTGTCCGCTTCCCACGCCCGCCCCATCGCGGCATAGCCGTCATGCTTCGTCCAATAGCCCTGGAACACCAGGCCTGGATCGGCCTGCAGCCCAGCCTCCTCCAGCGCTGCTTGGTAACCGCGCAAACGCTGCTGCGCGGTCCAGTGCGAGAGGTTTCCGGTAATCACCGCGACCCGTTCATGGCCAAGCTCTGCCAGGTGCCGCACGGCGCGGCGGCTTGACTCGAAGTTCTCCACCTTCACGCAGTCGACATTCAAGCCGCGCAGTTCGTTATCGTACAGCACCACCGGCGTGCCGCCTCCGACCACCTCGCTGATGCGGTTCGATGCCTGATCGAAACCAGTCATGATCAGCGCATCGACCCGATGCGTGCGGAACACGTTGAAAGCGTCTTCCACCGATGCCTGGTTGTTGCCATGGCAATATGTCAGCGTCGCCAGGCCCTCGATCCGCAGCAACGTCACCAGGCTGGCCAACAGGCCAGCGTGAAACTCATCGCAGTTGGGCACCATCAGGCCGACCATGTGCAGGGTGTCGGTCTTCATGGCGCTGGCCACGGCGCTGCGCGCGTAACCGTGGGACTCGATGGCCTTTTCGATTTCCTCCCGATTGTCGCGCCGCACCTGATAGCCGTTCAGGTACCGCGACACCGTGCCGATCGAGACCCCGGCCGTGGCCGCCACGTCGGTGATGGTCGCCTGGCGCTTCTTGCCGCGCGCCGGCCGCCGCCCGTTGGAAATGCTCATTCCTTGGTGCCCGTCCGGGTGTGCGCACCAGCGGTGAAGTAGCGCTGAAAAACGATGAAGATGGTCAGCGGCACGATGGTGGTGATGATCGCGGCAACCGAGACCTGATCCCAGTTAAGGTCATAGGTCCCCTGAATGCGCGCCAGCAGCACTGTCAGCGGCAATTCGTTACGCAAGTACAGGACCGGCAACAACAGACCGTTCCAGGTCCATAGAAACTGCAGAATGCCGACCGCGGCGATCGGCGTCAGGGAATTCGGCAGCACGATATAGAAGAACCGGCCGACCGGCCCACAGCCATCGACCTGCGCTGACTCGATCAGCTCGAACGGAAAGTCTTCCAGATAGTTCTTCACCAGGAACACCGCCCAGGCGAAGGACAGTCCGGCGAAGGGAATGATGACGCTCCAGATATTGTCGATCAGCCCCACCTCGCGCCACAGCCGGAACAGCGGGATCACCACGATCTGGTTCGGCAGCACGAAGGAGTTGATGATCAAGATCAGCAGGAAGCGCCGCAGCGGGAACTTCAGGAAATGGAAGGCGTAGGCCGCGGCCGGCGCGAACAGCATCGGGATCAGCGTCGACAGGACCGCGAGCTTCACCGACACCCAGAACGCCTTGGCCAGCGGATACTGGTCCCATACACCGACCCAGGCATCGAGCGTCAGCGAGAACTCCGCAGTACTCCACCAGCCGAGCGTCGTCTCGGTGATCGGCCGGATCGATGTCAGCACAATGCCGGCGATTGGCACCAGCCAAACGACCGCCACCAGCCCGACGACAATCGTCGCCCAACGTGAGTTGCCGCCGATCATCGGGCTGTCGCCGTCCGGTTGATCAGCACCGGCACCGATACGACGACGATCGCCAGCAGCAGGATCACCGTGCTGGCGGCGCCGTAACCGAGTTTGAAATTCTGCATCGACTCCCGGAACATGAAGAAGCCGACGGTTTCGGTCGTGCGGATCGGCCCGCCGCCGGTCAGCACGAAAATCAGATCGAACGCCTTCAGACTGCTCAGCAGGTTGATGAAGATCGCCACCCGCACGCCCGGCAGCGACAGCGGCATCACGATGTAACGCAACAGCGCGCGGTGGTGCGCGCCATCCATATAGGCGGCTTCGATCAGGTTGCGCGGGATCGACTGGATCGAGGCGAAACAGAGCATTAGCGGCAGCCCGACCTGCGTCCAGACATACGCTGCAATCAGCGCCCAGATGGCGGTTGCCGGATTACCCAGCCAGGGCTGCGTCAGCGCGTCCAGCCCGACGCCGCTGAGCACCGTGTTCAGCAAACCAAAGTCCGGCCGGTAAATGCCGAGCCACATGAAGCCGACCACGGCTTCGGACACGCCATAGGCGGCAAAGATCATCACCCGGAACGGCAGCGTCGCCCCCGGTGCTAACGAACACAGCATCGCCAGCACCCAGCCGGCCACCACGGAAACGCCTGTCGACGTCAACGTCCAGGCCAGTGTCGTCCATAACGAGCGGATAAAATTCGGGTCGGCGAACAGTTTGAAATAGTTGCCGAAGCCGACGTATTTCGGCAGCCCCAACCCCCGAATGTCGAAGAAACTCAACCGGATCGTTTCGATGACCGGAAACACCACCGACACCGCGAACAGCACCAACACGGGCGCCAGCAGGATCAGTGCGGCCGGTGTGTCTCGCAGCCGTTTGCGGGCCGCGGCAACAAAACCACCCTTGTCGCCGCGGCCCAGATCTTCGGTTGCGCCACCGGAAACTGCGTAAGCAGAGGTGGGCATCAAGTTAAGTTTAGTACGAAGCGGCCGCGACTCGCTCGATCGCCTCGGTCACCGCATCAATATTCTCGTCCGTCGGGTCCTGCAGGAAACGCTGCAGTTGCGCCCGGTACTCATGCACCAGATCGCCCGGCAGCAAGTCGCCCAGCACGAACTGCACGCTCTGCGCCTTCGAGACTTCCTCGACCGCTGCGGCGATCACCGGATCGTAGAGCGATACATCCGCATCGGTACTCGGCGAGGCGAGCCCGAACTCGGCCATGATGGCCGCGGCGTCGGCACTCAGCATGTAGTCCATGAAGGCGGCGGCCGCTTCCGGATTCTTGCTGGTCGACAGCAGATTGAACTCTTTCGCATCCACCATCGAGACATCGTCATGTCCCATGCCGAGGGCCGGGAACTGGAAGATCTGATAGTCCTCGCCCGGCGTCTCGCCATACTCTTGCTTGGCCCGCGTGTTGAGCCACATGCCCATCAGCACATAGCCTGCATCGCCGGTCTTCAGCGCCGCATCGACGGAATCGGCCCAGGCGCGGCCCAGCATGGTGTTTCCGTCGTCACAGCAATTGGCGTCCAGCAGTTCCTTCCACTTGCCCAACGCCGTCTTCACGGAGTCATCGGTCCACGGGATCTCGTGGGCCGCGAGCTTCGTGGCGGTTTCGGTTCCCGCCACACGGATCAGCAGTGATTCGAACCACTCCGCATGTGCCCAGACTTTCGCCGGGACGGAGATCGGCTTGATGCCGGCGGCGTTGAGGCTGTCCATGCTGGCCAGCATGTCATCCCATGTCGCGGGCGGGCCTTCCATGCCGGCCTTTTCGACGGAGTCGAGCCGGTACCAGATGCCGCTGCGGTTTCCGAAGGTGTAGGTCACGCCATAGTTGGTGCCATCGATTGTACTCAGAGCCTTCCAGGAATCGCTGAGCTGCTCGCTCATCCCGTACTGGTCCCAGATCTCGTCGACCGGCAGGATCATGCCGGCGTCGACCAGTTCCTGGCGGAACGCCGGCCAGGTGTTGATCAGCAAGTCGGCCTCTTCACCACCCAGCAGCACCGTGCGGATGCCGCCGCGCGTATCGCCCGCGCCGGTCGGCACGATGTCGCGAATGGTCACGCCCGGGTTCTTCGCCATGAAGTCTTGTTCGAGCGCCTGCATCATTTCGCCCTGGGCCCCGCCGAGCCAGTTGATCATCACCAACTCGCCGGAGACCTCCTGCGCCACGGCCGCGCCGCCGCCAAAGGCCAGGGCAGCCGCGACCACACCGGCCTTCAGGCCGCGCGCCGTCCCGGCAACCAGATTCTCGGATTCGGATAGCATCTTGAGGTATTCCTCCTGGTTGATTGCTGCGGCGATACACGGCTCTCACGGCCGCCAAGCACCCACCGCCGGGTCAAATTGAAACGTTATGATTTTTTTAATTCTGGTGCAAGCAACGCCCGGATCGAACTAACGAATCCTTAGATTGGCGGCCTTAGATTTACGCAAATTGATCTAAGCCAAGTAGCTGAAGTGGACCAACGCACCCAGCCAACGCCAACCGACAGCCCCGCCCGCAGTGAAGCCGAACCGGCCCTGCCGCTGGCCATCGCCATTGTTGACCCCGACGGCACCTGGCCGGCCGCAGCGCCGGCGCTGTCAGAACTGACAGCGCCCCACGATCTAGTCACCACCCACGATCGGGCCGGTCTGGCGGCGGCGTTCGCACATGCCACCCTCGACGCAGTTATTGCCTGTGAGGAGGCGGGCTTTTGCATCGCCACGGCGCTGAAAGCCGAAATCGCCTTCGACACTGAGATCATATTTGTCGGTAACGTACCGGACACCACGGTAGCTGACCTGATGCAGCGCGGCGCCAAGGACGTCATCACGCCGGAGCGTCTGGCCTGGCTGGCCCCGGCAGTCTATCGCGAGGCCACCGGAACCCGCCGGCACCGGGTGTGCGAGAGCATCATTGCCGAGGGCCGCCGGGACAAAACCGACCTCGTCTGGCAACAGAGCATCCTGTCGACTCTGATGGAAGCCTGGCCAGACATGGTCTACGTCAAAGATCGTCAGTCACGGTTCATCGTCGCCAACCCCACAACCGCCTGCATTCTGCATGCAAAATCGACCGAGGACATGGTCGGCAAGTCGGATCACGATTTCTTCCCCGAACACATGGCCGACGACTTTCGCGAGAGCGAACAACAGCTGATGGAGAGCGGCGTGTCGGTAATCGGCCGCGAAGAGTTCGTGCAAACCGACGCCGGCGCGGGTTGGTTCTCCTCGACCAAGCTGCCGTTTCGCATCGACGGCAAGGTGGCCGGGCTGGTCGGCGTCAACCGAGACATGACGGAAATCAAGGAGCACCGCGACCATCTGGAAGATCTCGTGGCGCAACGCACCCGCGCACTCGAGGAGGACAAGGCAAAGCTCGAACGCGCCTTGCTGAAGGAACGCGAACTCGTGCAACTACAGCGGCAGTTCGTCTCGATGGTGTCCCACGAGTTCCGCACGCCCCTGGCGATCATCGACGCCAAAGCGCGCAGCCTGCAACGCAAGCTAAAGAAGGCGGACCTGTCCGATGCTTTCGCCGATCCGCTGGAGAGCGTACGCACCGCGGTCCGTCGCCTCACCGACCTGATGGAGAGCACGCTTACCTCGGCGCGGATCGAAGCGGGTACGATCGAAATCAAACACCAGGATTGCGACCTGCAAACGATCGTCGGCGAGATCATCGCCAGCCAGGCCCTGGTCGATAAGGGACGCGACATCGTGGTCGATGCATCGCCCGAACCGCTACCGTTATGGGGCGATCCCGGCCTGCTGGGCCAGGTGGTCACCAACCTGCTGTCCAACGCACTCAAATACTCGAACGACCGGGTCGACCTCGCCACGTACCGCGAGGGCGACTACGCCGTGCTGTCGGTGCGCGACCGCGGTGTCGGCATTCCAGAAGACGAACTGCCGAAACTGTTCGAACGCTTTTTCCGCGCCAGAACATCGGACGGCATCCCCGGCACCGGTATCGGCCTACACCTCGTCAAATACCTGGTCGAAGGCCACGACGGCACCATCACGGCGGCAAGCGACACCAACGGCTCGACCTTCACCGTTCGCCTGCCGTTGAAACCAGCCGAAACTTAGCGACGCACGAACCGTCCCGTCCGCGCTTCGGTCGGCGCGCGGTCGCGCCAGGTGATGGCACCGCCGACGATCACCATATCGATGCCTTCGGCCTGTTCCGTCGGCGCCTTGAAATCGGCGGCATCGCGGATCGTCGCCGGATCGAACACCACCAGGTCGGCAAACGCCCCGGGCCGCACCTCGCCGCGATCCTTCAGGCCGAAGGTGCACGCCGACAGGCCGGTCATCTTGTGCACCGCTTCTTCCAGCGGGAACAGACCCAACTCCCGTCCATAATGGCCGAGCACCCGCGGGAACGTGCCCCACAGCCGCGGATGCGGGAACACGTCATGCGGCAGTCCGTCCGACCCGATCATGGTGTGCGGGTAGGAAAGGATGCGCTGCACATCCTCCTCGGCCATCAGGAAGAAGATGCCGCCTGCGGGCTGTAAACGCACCGCCGCTTCCCGCTGCGAACAGTTCCACTCCCCCGCGATGTCCGCCAAGTCGCGCCCGCTCATGTCGGGATGCGCTTCGGACCAGGCGACGATGGTGCGGGTATCGGGGTTGACATTGTCCGGGTCGAGCACCGTCGACCCCGCAGCATATGGATAGGCATCCAGACCCACTGTCTGCGATTCCCGCGCCGCCTCGATCAGCGAGAGTGTTTCCGTGCTGCGGCCGTGATTCTGCGGACCGGCGCATTTGTGATGCGAAATGATGACCGGCACCGACGCCTCGCGCGCCGTGTCGAACGTCTCCTCCATCGCATCAGCGATGTGGTCATGTTCGTTGCGCATGTGGGTGACATACACGCCGCCCATATCCGCCATCAGCCCCGCCAGCGACGCGACCTCTTCCTTGTCGGCCGCCTTGTTCGGTTTGTAGTAGAGCCCGGTACTGAACCCGATCGCCCCAGCGCCGAGACCTTCCGCCAGTCGGCCCTGCATCGCCACGACCTCGGCCACCGACGCTTTCTCGCTGACATCGTCCATAGAGCCGACCCGCAGCGTCTGGTGCCCGACCAGTGCGGCGACATTCACCTTCGGCTTGGTATCGTCCACCGCATCGGCATATTCGGCGAAGGTCGAAAACTGGAAGTCGTCGCGCTTGCCCAGCAGATTGAGCGGCGGCGGAAACGCGCTATTAGGGATCAGCGGCGCCAGACTGATCCCGCAGTTGCCGACGATCACTGTCGTCACGCCCTGGCTGACCTTCGCCGCCATATCCGGGGTCGCCAGCGCGAACCGGTCGTCATGTGTGTGCGTGTCGATGAAGCCCGGTGCGATCACCTGCCCACCCACATCGATATCCGTCGCCGCCGTCGCCGCGCGTAGCGCCCCCGGCGTCGCCACCGCAGCAATCCGGTCGCCCTTGACCGCCACGTCCCCGGGCGCGGCGGGCGCTCCGGTCCCATCGACGATCGAGCCGTTCCGCAAGATCAGATCGTACTGCGCGTCAGCCATAAAGTACCTTTGTCTCCAGCCGTTTCGACCACTGTACCACGCCCGCCCAGGCGCGTGTGCTGTCATCCCAATTCAGCCGGTGACGCACTCCGGGAACCGGATCAGTCCCTACCGCACCGCCAGAAGAAGGTGTCATCCCGGACTTGATCCGGGATCCATCTAGACATCAGTACAAGCATCAACTGGATCCCGGCTCTCCGGCCGGGATGACAGGTAGAGAAAGCGGGCAGCTCCGCGCACACTCACCCGAAGTCAAACCGTGAGTCCCGCTGGGCCGGTCCGCCCAGCAGTGATACCCTGCGCCCAACCCACCCAAATCAGGAGCAAAACATGCCCAAAGAAGCCATCGGCGGCACTCTCACCGGTCAGGGCGGCGCGCCCCTACCCTTCTCCAAGGCCATCCGCGCCGGCGACTTCGTCTACGTGTCCGGCCAGGTGGCGTTCGGCGCCGACGGCAAGCTGGTCGAAGGCGGCATCGAGGCACAGACCCAGCAGACCCTGAACAACGTGCAGGCAGTGCTGGAAGAGGCCGGCTGCAAGATGAGCGACGTCATCAAATGCACCTGCTGGCTGGACGACGTGCGCGATTTCGGCGCCTTCAACAAGACCTACGCCGGCTTCTTCCCCACCGAACCCCCGGCCCGCTCAACCGTCCACGCCGACCTGATGATCGACGCGAAGGTGGAGATCGAAGCAATTGCGTACAAGCCGCTATAACCGCCCCCAACGTGTCATCCCGGCCGTAGCGCCGGGATACAGGTGACGTCAGCGCCAGCGTTGAGATGGACACTGGATCAAAGTCCGGGGTGACAATGCGAGTCCTAGCAACGGTCCGCGCTTGTCAAACCGGCGCCGCCAGCTTGCGCGGCGAGTTATAGTGAACATCAAAGACCTGCTACTTCGCGACGAAGGCTACGACCCTTGGGTCCTCCTGCCGCCCGGGCGCATGCGCGAAGCGATTGCCATCCGCGACTACATGATCGGCGAGGGCCGCCGCACCACGGATCCGAACAAGACCCTGGAGGACTTGTCGGAGATGTTCGTCGCAGCGGGCCTACCGCTTGACCGTTGTGTCACTATTGTCGGCCTACTGAATGCCGAAAACCGTGCTTCGATGCGCGCCTGGACCCGCGGTCAAGGTACCTTCAACCGGGTCTTCAGCCACGGCCGCGCGTCGGACGAGGGCTACGCCACGTCACCGGCCGCGGCGGCCTACGAACACCGGTCGTGGCTGGCGTTCAATCCGCAACGTGTGCCGTTGGAAACCTTCGGCATTGTCGAGGAATTGCGAACCGACGGCTTCACCCATTATGTCTGCGCGCCGGTCATCATGGCGAACGACAGGCTGGGTTTCTTTTCCTTCGCCACCAAAGCGCCGGACGGTTTCAGCGACGAGAACGTCGCCGTGCTGCGCGCCGCCTTTCCGGCGATTGCCGCCTGCCAGGAAATCCTCACCGTGCATCGCATGCTGCGCGAGGTGACGCGGATGTATGTCGGCGAGGAACCCCATACGCGCATCCTCGCCGGCGATGTGCAACGCGGTGAAGTGACTAGCATCCGCTCCGCTATTCTGTTCGCCGACATGCGCGACTTCACGGCACTGACCGCACCGATGAGCGCCGAAGCCACGACAACGCTGCTGAACGTCTATTACGACTGCATCGTCCCGCACATCGAAGGCAATGGCGGCGAAGTGCTGAAGTTCATGGCCGACGGCATCCTCGGCATCTTCCGCGCCGAAGCCGACGGCACCAACGCCGCCGCCAACGCTCTGTCGGGCGCCAAGCAGGGTCTACAGGCCGTCGCCGCCAACACGGTCGAGCCCACGTTCGAGGTCGGCATCGCCCTACATGTCGGCGAGGTCGCCTATGGCAACGTCGGCTCCGGCATGCGGTTGGACTACACGGTCATCGGCCGCGACGTGAACCTCGCCAGCCGCATCGCCGGCCTGTGCGGCGCTTTGCGGCAACCGCTGCTGGTGTCCTCGGCGTTTCGCGAACTGACTCCGGGGGAGGGTTACGCGGATTGCGGTGTCCATCAGCTGAAAGGGTTGGCTGAGCCGGAGACGGTGTTCGCGGCGCGCGACTTGGCCTGAGGCTGCCTACGACATGGCGTATAGGCAGCACCGCAATCCACCTTCGCCGTCATTGCGCGGCGGGCCCACGGCCCGCCGTGGCAATCCACTGCCGGCATCACGGTAAAGGCTGGATTGCCGCGGCGCGCTTCGCGCGCCTCGCAATGACGGTGATCCCGAGAGATGTCATCCCGGCCGGAGAGCCGGGATCCAGCTGACGTTCGCGCGGGCTTCGAGATGGATCCCGGATCAAGTCCGGGATGACAATCATGGAGCTGATACCGCGCTGCACAAATTGGCTTCGTTTGGTAATTTCCGACTCTTTCTTCAGCAAAAACAACCAGTTGAGATTTTGTCGTTCACAATTTGGGGCCGCAGCAGGCCTACCATCCCTAACTGAGTCCGCACCTGGCGAAGCGGCTACACCCCTTATAGAGCCGCATTATAAAGAAAAAAGACCAGAAATTCAAGGAAAGACCGCAAAACACGGTCGCAGCCTACTTCACCGCGCCCAGCGCCAAGCCCCTAACCAGATAAGTCTGTAGCCAGGAGAAGACGATCGCCACCGGCACCGTGGCCAACACGGTCGCGGCCATCACGAAGTGCCATTCGATTTCGTAGAGGCCGCCGGCCATGATGACGACCTTCAGCGGCACGGTGAACAGGTCCTCGGTGGTGAGGAAGGTCATCGCCAGCACGAATTCGTTCCAGGCGTTGACGAAGCCGAATGCTGCCGCGACCGCCACCGCCGGACCGGACAGCGGCAGAAAGATCTTGATCATGCTTTGCAGCCGGCTGGCGCCGTCCATTGTCGCCGCCTCTTCAACCTCGCGCGGGATGGTCGCGAAATAGCTTTGCAGCATCCAGACAGAGAAAGCCGTGGCGAAGGCCGCGTTGGTGATCACCAGCCCGTTCAAATTGTCGATGAAACCCCAGCGGGCCAACAGCCGGAACAGCCCGACGATCAGGATGATCGGTGAGATCATCTGGGTGAACACCAGGAACAGCCGGTACAAGCCCTTACCCGGGAACCGAATGCGCGCCGCCGCATAAGCCGCCGGCACCGCGATTGCCAGCGAGAGCAAGGTCGACAACACCGCCACATAGACGCTGTTGAACAGCACCTGCCCGAACTCCTCCGCCCGCCACATCTCGACGATGTTCATCCAGCGGATTTCGCTGGGCAGCCAAGTCGGTGGAAAGGCCAGAATCTCCGCCCGCGGTTTGATCGCCGTCGTCACCATCACCGCGAACGGAAACAGGATGACGATGATGAGGGGCGCCAGGACGAGCCACGAAAGGGCGCTATGTTTGAGCTGCTTCTTAGTCACGGATCGCACTCGCATCCGCTTCCCGGTGCGACATCATCCACAGATAGAGGATGGTGAAGGCCGACAGCAGCAGGAACATCACCACCGACCCGGCAATCGCCTTGGCGAAATTGCCGAACACAAAGGCTTGTTTGTAGACGTAGGTGACGAGGATCTCCGTCCCGTTCGCCGGCCCGCCCTTGGTCATCACCCAGATGATCGGGAACGAGTTGAACACGTAGATCACATTCAACACGATCGCCAGATTGAGGAACGGCCGCATCAGCGGCAACGTCAGATAGCGGAAGCGCTGCGGCGGGTTCGAACCGTCAACCACCGCGGCTTCGTAGATGTCGCGCGGGATCGACGACAGGCCGCCGAGGAAAATCGTCGTTGTGAACGGGATCGACACCAGAATGCCGATCAGAATCTGGATCGGGAACGCACTGCTGGCCGTTGCCATCCACTCGACCGGCGTGTTTTGCAGACCGAGCATGCGCAGCGTGCCGTTCAGCAGCCCGAGCTGGCCATGCAGCGTCCACTGCCAGATCACCGCCGTCATCGCCAACGACACCGCCCAGGGCAGCATGATGACGATGCGGGCAACGCCGCGGCCGTAGAAATCCTCGCTGAGGACCAGGGCCACCGGCATCGAGATGAGGATGGTGCCGCCGACCACGCCGACGGTCCACACCACGGTGCGCCACATCGCCGCGACGAACAGCGGGTCGTCGAATACGATTTGGAAGTTGCCCAATCCGATGAAATTGCCGACCCGGCCGAACCGGCCAAGCTCGAACAACGACGTCGACAACAGGTCGTAGATCGGGATGCCGATGATCAGCAGCGGC
>JANQOE010000040.1 GCA_028279245.1 Alphaproteobacteria bacterium | reverse complement strand
TGGCCGATCTCGCCTGGTCGTTACGGGCCGACTTTCAGGCGCGGGAGGCGGTCCCGGTCGACGACGCGGTGCGGCGGGCCGAGTTGGCGGAACGGGGCCTCGTCGTCCTCTCCGATACCGGCGACACCGTGTTCGGCGGTGCCGCGGGTGACAGCAACGTGATTCTGGAATCGATGCTGCGGCTGGGGACGAGCAGTCCGGCGCTGATCCCGCTGATATCGCCCGGCGCGGTTGCGCAGCTGGCCGAGTCGGGCGAGGGGGCGGCGGTCACGCTGCCCTTGGGCGGGGACACGGCGCCGGCGTTCTTCACGCCGTTGACGGTGACCGGCACGGTTCGCCGGGTCGCGGACGGCAGCCGGGTCGCGGTCGACTATGACCATCAGCCGACCATCGACATGGGCCGCGTCGTCGTCTTCGACATTGGGCCGATCACGTTGCTGATCAGCGAGAAGCGTGGGGTGGCCGGCAACCTGCCGGATGTCTATGCCGCGTTCGGGGTTGATCCGGCTGCATATAAGATCGCCGTTCTGAAGACGGCGTCCAACTTCCAGTACTTCGCGCCGTTGACGTCGCAGGTTATCCGCGCCGATACGCGTGGACCTGGACAGTCCGACGTGTTTGGGCTGCCGTGGCGGCGGATCCCGCGACCCGTCTACCCACTGGATCCGGTCGACGATTGGCGGTTGGTCGACGCGCGGATCAGGCACGATCGCCCGTAGCTCGGCCTTTCAGACAGCGATGACCCGCGCGGTTGGGGTGATGATCAATTGATCATCAGTGCTGCGCAGTGCTGATCACAAAGCGGGCAACCCGGCATTGCACTAGGCGATACGGACAGGTGGGGCCCTGTTTTCCGCGGTGGCACGCCGGTTGCAACACCTGATCTCGGAGATCAGTCCCAACAAGGAGTACCAAGGGAATGAAGGGGATTTTGCACGCTGCCGTCGCCGCGGGCGCGATGCTGGCTGCCGCCGGCGCGTCGGCGCAGGAGGACGGCCCGATCAAAGTCGGCATTCTGCACTCGCTGTCCGGCACGATGGCCATCAGCGAGACGGCGTTGAAAGACGTGATGCTGTTCTTGATCGATGAGCAGAACAAGGCGGGCGGCTTGCTCGGGCGGGAGATCGAGCCGGTGGTGGTCGATCCGGCTTCGGACTGGCCGCTGTTCGCGGAGAAGGCCCGCGAGCTGATCGAGCAGGAAAAGGTCGACGTGGTATTCGGCGCCTGGACCTCGGTCTCTCGCAAGTCGGTGCTGCCGGTGTTTGAAGAACTGAACGGCATGCTGTTCTATCCGGTACAGTATGAAGGCGAAGAGTCCTCCCGCAACATTTTCTACACTGGGGCCGCGCCGAACCAGCAGGCCATTCCGGCGGTCGAGTACTTGATCGCCGAAGAAGGCGTCGAGCGGTTTGTCCTGGCCGGTACGGACTATGTCTATCCACGTACGACCAACAAGATCCTCGAAGCCTTCCTGACGGCCGAGGGTGTCGCTGCCGACGACATCATGATCAACTACACGCCGTTCGGTCATTCCGACTGGCAGACCATTGTCGCCGACGTGAAGAAGTTCGCGGCGGAAGGCAAGAAGACCGCCGTCGTCTCGACCATCAATGGCGACGCTAACGTGCCATTCTATAAGGAACTCGCCAACCAGGGCGTTGAGGCGGCCGACATCCCGGTCGTCGCATTCTCGGTCGGTGAAGAAGAACTGGCCGGTATCGACACCGAACCGTTGGTCGGCCATCTCGCCGCCTGGAACTACTTCATGAGCGTTGATACAGACGAGAACCTCGACCTGATCGACCGCTGGCACGCTTTTATCGGCGATGAGGACCGCGTCTTCAACGACCCGATGGAAGCCCATTTGATCGGCTTCCGCATGTGGGTACAGGCGGTGAAGCAAGCCGGGACGACCGAAATCGATGCTGTTCGTCAGGCGATGTACGGCCAAACTGTGCCGAATTTGACCGGTGGGATGGCGGTGATGAATACCAACCATCACCTGTCCAAGCCGGTGCTCATTGGTGAGATCCAAGGCGACGGTCAATTCGACATCGTTTGGGAAACAGACGGTGTGGTCGTTGGCGACGCTTGGAGCGATTTTATTCCGGAGAGTGCTAAGCTTACGGCCGACTGGACCTACCCCTGGGTCTGCGGCAACTGCGAGGCGCCGAGCTTCCAGTAGACACCGATCGTCCGGGACCGGCCCAGGTCGTTGTCCGGTCCCGGCACCTCCTGCTGGAGCGTTGCCGTGCGCCTGTTTTCCGCACTTCTATTCGCTATGTCGCTAACCGTGGCCGTGCCCGAGGTGCGGGCCCAATCCGCCAGTGACGGCGCCGCGTTTGCCGATGGTTTGGCGGCGCTAAACACCAAAGGCTTTGACGACAAAGCTGCGGCCATCAACGCGCTGGCCGGTCTTGGCGATCCGCGTGCCGTCGATGTCCTCCAAGCGATGTCGGAAGGCTTGCTGTTCTACCGCAAGGAAGACGGCTTGGTCGTCGTGGCGAAGGAAGCGGGACGCCGGCAATACGACATTACCGACCCGGTGTCGGCGGAAAACCTCGGTGTCGTTTCATCGCGCGACCTGAGGAAGATTAGCGCCAACAACCGGCTTCGCCAGTTGATCCGCGGGGTGCTTGGCCAATTTGCGTTGCTCGATGAGGATGTCGACCGGCGGATTGCCGCAGCGCTGGATCTGATGAAGAGCCCGTCGGCGGAGGCTATTCCGCTGGTCAGCGCGGCGCTGACCCAGGAAGAAGACCCGGCGGCGCAGAAGGTTTTTCAGACGACACTATCGGTGTTGGAGCTACGCGCCGACGATCCGGCAACCCGGCTGCAGGCGGTCGAACAGTTGGCGTCGTTTGTTGACCCTACTTTGAAGACACATCTGGAACGGCTGCTGCTGCATAATGGCGATGGCTTTGTCGAACCGGACGAGGGCATCCGCAACGCGGCGGCCGTGGCGATCGAACGGATCGACCGGCGCATCGCCTATCTGACGGTGATCGAGAACCTGGTGTTCGGCATTAGCCTCGGCTCCGTCCTGCTGCTCGCCGCCATCGGTCTGGCCATCACCTTTGGCGTGATGGGCGTCATCAATATGGCGCATGGCGAGATGATCATGATCGGCGCCTACTCCGCCTTTGTTGTGCAGCAGGCGTTTCGTCAATTTCTGCCGCCGGAGTTGTTCGGATTCTACGTCGTCGCCGCGGTGCCGGCAGCGTTCCTGCTGGCGGGGACGGTCGGTTTGATCATCGAACGGGGCTGTATCCGGTTTCTCTACGGCCGGCCGCTGGAGACATTGCTCGCGACTTGGGGCATCAGCCTGATCCTGCAGCAGGCCGTGCGGTCGCTGTTCGGCGCGAACAATCGCGAAGTCGCCAACCCGGCCTGGCTGGCGGGGTCCATCGAGATCACCAGCGGCCTGACCTTCACGGTCAACCGGCTTTACATCATCGCGTTCAGTCTGATCGTCGTCGCGTTGTTGGCGGCGTTGATGCGCTACAGCCGGTTCGGGCTGAACATGCGGGCGGTGACGCAGAACCGCAGCATGGCGGCCTCCATGGGGATCGCCACGGGTCGGGTCGATGCGCTGACCTTCGGTCTCGGTTCCGGCATCGCCGGGATCGGCGGCGTGGCGCTGAGCCAGATTTCGAACGTCAGTCCGAACCTTGGCCAGAGCTTCATTGTCGATAGCTTCATGGTGGTGGTGTTCGGCGGGGTCGGCAGCTTGTGGGGCACGATCGTCGGGGCGTTCAGTCTGGGCATTGTCAACAAGTTCCTGGAGCCGTTCTCTGGTGCGATCCTCGGCAAGATCATCGTGCTGATCGCCATCATCCTGTTCATCCAGAAACGGCCGCGCGGGTTGTTCGCGCTGCGTGGCCGCGCGGCGGAGGCGTAGGTCATGTCACCGGTGATGGGCCGTCTCGTTGCCTTGGAATCCCGCCGCGGCTGGCAGGTGGTGTGCGGATTGGCGGTGGTGTTTTTGCTGGTGGTGCCGATCCTCAATCAGGTGGTGCCGCCAAGTTCGCCGTTTCACATGCCGACCTTCTGGGTGGTGATCCTCGGCAAGTATATGTGCTTCGCCATCCTGGCGCTGTCGCTTGATCTGATCTGGGGCTATGCGGGGGTGCTAAGCCTCGGCCAGGGGGCGTTCTTCGGCCTCGGCGGTTACGCCATGGGCATGTACATGATGCGGCAGATCGGCGACCGGGGTGTCTATGGCGACCCGGTCCTGCCGGATTTCATGGTGTTCCTGAACTGGAAGGAGCTGCCCTGGTACTGGCAGGGCTTCGACATGTTCTGGTTCACGGTGCTGATGGTCATGCTGGTGCCGGGATTGCTCGCCTTCGTATTCGGCTGGCTGGCTTTCCGGTCGCGCATTTCCGGCGTCTATTTCTCGATCATCTCCCAGGCGATGGTGTTTGCCATGATGCTGGCCTTCTTCCGCAACGAGATGGGCTTCGGCGGCAACAACGGTCTGACCGACTTTAAGGATCTGCTGGGTTTCAACCTGTCGCGGGATAGCACCAAGGTTGGGCTCTACGTCGTGTCGACGGCGACGCTGATCCTGGTCTATCTGACCTGCCGCTTTGTCGTGCGCTCCAAGCTGGGGCGGGTGATGGTGGCGATCCGCGATGCCGAGGACCGGGTGCGGTTCCTCGGCTACTCCGTTGCTTGGACCAAGCTTTTCATATTCACCTTGGCGGCGGTGATCGCCGGGATCGCCGGGGCGCTCTACGTGCCGCAGGTCGGGATCATCAATCCGGGCGAGTTTGCGCCGGCAAAGTCGATTGAGGTGGCCGTGTGGGTCGCCGTCGGCGGGCGCGGCACGTTGTTCGGGGCGATTGCCGGAGCCTTTGCCGTCAATGGCGCCAAGAGCTTCTTCACTGGGGCGGCGCCGGAGATCTGGCTGTTTTTCCTTGGGGCGTTGTTCGTAGTCGTGACGCTGTTCCTGCCGAAAGGCATCATCGGCGCCCTCAGCAGCTTGCGGCGCCGGCTGCCGGGGGTTCGCCAGCGGGAGACGAAAGTTGCCTGAGATGCCGGACAGTTTGATTTATCTCGACGGGGTGACCGTCAGCTTCGATGGCTTCAAGGCGTTGAACGCCCTGAGTCTGATCGTTGAGCCTGGGGAACTGCGCGCCATCATCGGCCCCAACGGTGCCGGCAAGACGACGATGATGGACGTTATCACCGGTAAGACGCGGCCCGACGAAGGCAGCGTGTTGTTCCGGCACACGGTCGACCTGTCGAAGACTGACGAGGCCGCCATCGCCAACATGGGCATCGGCCGCAAGTTTCAGAAGCCGACGGTGTTCGAGTCCCTGACGGTGTTCGAGAATTTGGAGTTGGCGCTGGCCGGGAAGCGCCGGACTATCGACTCTCTCTTGTGGGCATTGGATGGCGGCAAGAAGCGAAGGATCGAAACGGTGCTGGAGACGATCCGTCTCGGCGACCGGCGCGACGAGCTGGCGGGGGCGCTGAGCCACGGACAAAAGCAATGGTTGGAAATTGGCATGCTCCTGGCGCAGGAGCCCGACCTGTTGCTGCTCGACGAACCGGTGGCCGGGATGACCGATGCCGAGACCGAACAGACGGCTGCGCTGATCAAGGAAATCAGCGTCGACCGGTCCGTGGTTGTGGTCGAGCATGACATGGAGTTTGTCCGCAACCTCGACACCCGGGTGACCGTGCTGCATGAAGGCAGTGTATTGGCGGAAGGCAACATGGATGCGGTGCAGAACGACCCGCGGGTGATCGAAGTGTATTTGGGACGCTGACGATGCTGCAGGCGGACGGCATTCACCTTTACTACGGCGCGAGCCACATTCTGCGCGGCGCGTCGGTGGCCGCGGAGCCGGGCAAGGTGACCTGCCTATTGGGCCGTAACGGCGTGGGCAAGACCAGCATGCTGCGGGGCATCACCGGTCATGTGCCGGTGCGGCGCGGGACGGTGATGTGGGAGGATGCCGACATCACGAAACTGCCGGCGCATCTGCGGGCGCGCCGGGGGATCGCTTATGTGCCGCAGGGCCGGGAGATCTTCCCGCGTTTGACGGTGGCTGAGAATCTGCAGACCGGGCTGACGGCCGTTGGCCGGACGGCGCGGCGGCTGCGTGACGAGGTGTTCGATCTGTTCCCAGTGTTGAAGGACATGTTGAACCGCCGCGGTGGCGACCTTTCCGGCGGTCAGCAACAGCAATTGGCGATCGGCCGGGCACTGGTCACGCAGCCGCGTTTGCTGGTGCTCGACGAGCCGACCGAGGGCATCCAGCCGTCGATCATCAAGGATATCGAGCGAGTGATCCGGCTGCTGGCCAACCGGGGTGACATGGCGATTCTGCTGGTCGAGCAATACTACGAGTTCGCCCGCGATCTGGCGGACACGGTGGCGGTGCTCGACCGGGGGTCGGTGGTGCTGTCCGGGGCAATCGAAGATTTGTCGGAATCTGACGTGCGCTCGCACCTGACTGTGTAGTCATGACGGACGGTTCGGCGACGATCGGCTTCGCGCATGGCGCGCGCGGCACGCACCTGGCGCATTTGTACCAATCCGATCCGCTGCGGGTCATGTTCCCGCGGACCGCCGGAGACGAGCCGTTGCAGGCGGCGCTCATCACCACCTCGGGCGGTTTGGTCGGTGGCGATACGCACCAGGTCTGCATCACCGCGGAGAAGGGGGCGGATGCCGTCGTCATTGGCCAGGCGGCGGAGAAGATCTACCGATCGGACGGTGCGGACTGCCGGATCGACATCACGCTGGATGTCGGCGAGACGGCATGGCTCGAATGGCTGCCACAAGAGACGATCCTGTTTGACGGCGCGCGGCTGCGCCGCACCACCCAGGCCGATCTAACGCCGGGCGGCCGGTTGTTGGCCGGTGAACTCGTCGTATTCGGCCGCACGGCCATGGGTGAGACGGTGTCGTCGGGCCTGTTGCATGACGAGTGGCGGGTCGCGGTTGGCGGGCGGGCCGTTTGGGCGGATGCCCAGCACTGGGATGACGCGGCCTACGCAGAGGTGGAGAACCCGGTGTCGGTGGCGACCATGGTCTTTGTCGGCGGCGGCAAAACTGAGCTCGCTACGGTTCGCGGTTTGCTCGATGACCCGCCATCGGGTGTGCGCGCTGCCGCGACCTGTATCGAAGATGTGGTGATCGCGCGCTGGCTTGGGAGCGATCATGCGGCGCTGCGCCGGCACTTTGCCGACGTCTGGGGCGGCTTCCGCCATGCGGCCGCCGGTTGGGCAGACTCGATGCCGCGGCTGTGGCATGTCTAGGCGAAATCAGGGGAGGAGACGCCGGTGCATTTAACACCGCGTGAGAAGGACAAGCTGTTGGTCGCCATGGCGGCCAATGTCGCCCGGCGCCGCCGTGCGCGCGGCGTCAAGCTGAACTATCCAGAGACGGTCGCGCTGATATCCGACTTCGTGGTGGAGGGCGCGCGGGACGGCAAATCGGTGGCCGACCTGATGCGCGACGGGGCGGAGATCCTGACCCGGGACGAGGTGATGGAAGGCGTCGCCGACATGCTGCACGACATCCAGGTCGAAGCGACCTTTCCCGACGGCACGAAACTGGTGACCGTCCACCAACCGGTGCGCTGACATGAAGCCTGGTGAGATCATTGTCGGGACCGGCGACCTGGTGCTGAACGAAGGTCGCGAGACCGTGACTGTCACTGTCGCGAACAGCGGCGACCGGCCGGTGCAGGTGGGGTCGCACTATCATTTCTACGAGACGAACAGTGCACTGCAGTTCGACCGGGAGGCGGCGAAGGGATGCCGGCTCGACATTCCGGCGGGGACCGCGGTGCGGTTCGAGCCGGGGCAACAACGGGACGTGACGCTGGTCCGCTATGTGGGTGCGCGCCAGGTGTTCGGCTTCAACGCGGCGGTCAACGGGCCGCTGGAGGACGATTAATGCCCTACACCATTGATCGGGCGTCCTATGCGGCGATGTATGGGCCGACGACGGGAGACAAGGTCCGGCTCGCCGACACCGAACTGTTTATCGAGGTCGAGGACGACAAGACGACCTATGGCGAAGAGGTCAAATTCGGTGGCGGCAAGGTCATTCGTGACGGCATGGGCCAGTCCCAGGTCAGCCGGGCCGGCGGGGCCGTCGATACGGTCATCACCAACGCGCTGATCGTCGACCATTGGGGTATCATCAAAGCCGATATCGGCATCAAGGATGGCCGCATTGCCGGGATCGGCAAGGCCGGCAACCCGGATGTACAGCCGGGCGTCGACATTGTCGTTGGTCCGGGGACGGAGGCGATTGCCGGCGAGGGGCGTATTCTGACCGCCGGTGGGATTGACGCGCATATCCACTGGATCAGCCCGCAACAGATTGACGACGCCTTGTATTCGGGGGTGACGACAATGCTAGGCGGCGGGACCGGACCGGCGGAGGGCACCAACGCGACGACCTGCACGCCGGGGCCCTGGCATCTCGGCCGGATGCTGCAGGCGGCCGAGGGCCTGCCGGTGAACCTAGGTTTCTTTGGCAAGGGCAACGCGACCCAACCCGACGCGTTGATCGAACAGGTTCAGGGTGGTGCCTGCGGTATGAAACTGCATGAGGACTGGGGTACAACCCCGGCCGCCATCGACAACTGCCTGGCGGTTGCGGAGCAGATGGACGTGCAGGTTGCCATCCACACGGACACATTGAACGAGTCCGGATTTGTCGAGAACACGGTCGCGGCGTTCAAAGGCCGCACCATCCACGCCTTTCATACGGAAGGTGCGGGCGGCGGGCATGCGCCTGACATCATCAAGGTTTGCGGCGAAGCCAATGTGCTGCCGTCATCGACCAACCCAACGCGACCGTTCACGGTCAACACCATCGACGAACATCTCGACATGCTCATGGTGTGCCACCATCTCGACGCGCGGATTCCGGAGGATGTGGCGTTCGCCGAGAGCCGGATTCGGCGCGAGACCATCGCCGCCGAGGATATCCTGCACGACATGGGTGCGTTTTCGATGATCGCGTCCGACAGTCAGGCGATGGGCAGGGTCGGCGAAGTCATTATCCGGACCTGGCAGACCGCTGACAAGATGAAGCGGCAACGTGGCCCGCTGCCGGAGGAAGCCGGCAACAACGACAATTTCCGGGTCCGGCGCTATGTCGCAAAATACACGATCAACCCGGCGCTGTGCCATGGGATTGCCGATCATGTCGGTTCAGTCGAGGTCGGCAAGCTGGCCGACCTGGTCCTTTGGAAACCGATGTTTTTTGGGGTGAAGCCGGATCTGATCTTGAAGGCTGGGACTATTGCGGGGGCGGCGATGGGCGACCCCAACGCCTCGATCCCGACGCCGCAGCCGGTGCACTACCGGCCGATGTTCGGTGCGCTCGGCAAATCGCTAACGGCCAGTAGCGTCTGCTTCGTGTCGCAGGCGGGACTCGACCGGGGTATCGGGGATCAACTTGGCCTCGGCAAGGAATTGTTGCCGGTCCGCGGTACCCGCAGCATCGACAAGTCGGGCATGCTGCTGAACGACATGACGCCCGAGATGTTCGTCGATCCCGAAACCTACGAAGTGCGGGCCAATGGCGAGTTGTTGACCTGTGAGCCAGCGACCGAACTGGCCATGGCGCAGCGGTACTTCCTGTTCTGATGCGCCGCGCCACCACTGTTGCAACGGCCGGCCATTGGCCGGTGGATCGGGGCGTCGCCAGCGTCACGCTGGCGTATGACGACCGGCACCGCCGGCGTTTGCGGTTGCTCGACGATGACGGCGCACCGTTTATGCTTGATCTCGAAGAGGCGACGCAGCTTGGGGATGGCGACGGATTGGCGTTGGCCGATGGCGGCTTTGTCCGGGTCCGCGCTGCCGAAGAGCCCTGCCTCGACATTCGCTGCGCCTCGGCGATCGAGCGGGCGCGGCTCGCCTGGCATATCGGCAATCGTCACGTGCCGCTGCAGGTGTTGGCGGACGGCACGATGCGGATCCGGCGGGATCATGTGATCGCCGGGATGTTAGAGAGCCTTGGCGCGACCCTGGAGGAAGTGGCGGCGCCATTCGCGCCGGAGTCCGGCGCCTACGCCAAACACCATCACGCGACCGGCAAGTGACTCAGGCAACACCGCTTACGCCGGCGCTGCTGCGGCTGATGACCTGGTTGTCGCCGTCATTTCCGGTCGGCGCCTACACCTATTCCCACGGCCTGGAGTATGCGGTTGAAGAAGGGATCGTCGGCGATGTGGCGAGCCTAGTGCAGTGGACAGGCCGCATCCTCAGGCGCGGCAACGGCCGGGCGGATGGCGTGTTCTTTAGAGTCATGCATGAGGCCGTTAGTGGCGGCGGTGACGAGCGGCTCGCCTGGGCGCTTGAACGTGCAGCTATCATGCGCGGCACCGCCGAGACGGCTCTCGAAACCCAACAACAGGGCCGCGCCTTTGTCGACGCGGTGACGGCCGTCTGGCCCCATCCGCATCTCGATGCGCTGATCGCGCTCGCCAAAGAACTCGAGCGTCCGGTCGTTTATCCGGTGGCGGTCGCGACGGCGGCGGTTGCCGCCGACATCCCGTTGCGGCCTTCGCTCGCTGCGTTTCTACACGCTACGGCGGCGAACCTGGTGTCCGCGGCCGTCCGTGCCATCCCGCTCGGCCAGACTGATGGCCAACGGGCCATCGCCGCCCTCGAACAGGAGATTATGCATGCCACGGATACCGTCATGACCACGCAACCCGAAGACATCGGCACGGCGACGCCGCTAGTCGACTGGGCGTCGATGCGTCACGAAACCCAGTACACAAGGCTGTTCCGGTCATGAGCGGCGCCTTCCGTGTGGGCATCGGCGGGCCGGTCGGGACCGGCAAGACCGCGCTGGTCGATGCGCTCTGCAAACGTATGCGCGAGACCTACAACGTCGCGGCCATCACCAACGACATCTATACCGAGGAGGATGCGCAGTTCCTGATCCGCTCCGGCGCGTTGGAAGAGAACCGCATCATGGGTGTCGAAACCGGGGGCTGTCCGCACACGGCCATTCGTGAAGACGCCTCGATCAACCTCGCCGCGGTCGCCGACATGCAGGAGATGCATCTGGGCCTGGAGATCATCTTCATTGAGTCCGGCGGCGACAATCTCGCGGCGACCTTCTCGCCGGAACTGGCGGATATCACGATCTACGTGATCGACGTGTCGGCCGGCGACAAGATCCCGCGCAAGGGTGGCCCCGGGATCACGCGGTCGGATCTGCTGGTGATCAACAAGACGGACCTGGCGCCAATGGTCGGTGCCAGTCTCGACGTGATGGATCGCGATGCCCGCAAGATGCGTGGTGACCGGCCGTTCATCTTCAGCAACTTGAAGAAGGGCGACGGGCTGGCCGACATCATCGGCTTCATCGAAACGGCAGGTGGCCTAAAGCCCACAGGCTAGAGTGAGCCGGATGTTGGTCTGACTTTGTGGGGTTGCTTTTACTTCACGGCGACACAGGTGCATGGGGCCAGGTGCATCACCTTGTGGGAGACACTGCCCAGCATCAGGCCCATGGCGTCGCCGAGACCGCGACTGCCGGCGGTCTGTGTGATGGCCGGTCACGGGAGCGTTAGGTGTGATCCGGGTCACTTGTTTGGGCGGTGCCGGGCACACATCTGTTCCGGAAGGGGGCAGCAATGGAACAAAGAGGTTTCCATGACGCTGCAAACGATCGACTTCGACTTTGGCCGCTTTTCGGATACCAGATCCCGGGCGGGCACGAGACCCCGGGCGAGGGCCGCCTATCAGGATGACGCAGATGGGCTCGGCCTGTTTCGCGGGCTCCGGGTGGCCATACCGCTGAGCTTGCTGCTATGGGCCGGCATTGTCGCCGGCGCGTTCTGGCTGATTTAGGCTTGCGGGGCCGCGAGCGCCGGTTTGGCGCCGCGGCCGAGAGTCCAGACGTTCACCGGTTGGGCGCGGCCCTTCACGTACTGGGCCGGCTTCGGCTCAAAGCCTGTTAGTCGGGCACTGCCGCCGTCGGCGCGGACTGCCTCGACCAGTGCTTCCGACGCGACGATTGTGGCGTCGAGCGTACGGGTCAGGCCTTCAAGCCGGCTGGCCACATTCACCGTGTCGCCGGTGGCGGTGAATTGCAGTTGGCGGTCACCGCCGACAACACCCAACGTCACTGGTCCGTAATGCAATCCGATACCGAACTGTAGCGGGCTGCCTCCTTCTTTCTGTTCGTCGCGCTGCCAGTCGGAAAGCGTGTGGATGAGATCGAGTGCACAGGACAGGGCGTGGTGCGCGTCGGTCACGCTCGGCCGATAAAGGCCGAAGCAGGCCATAGCGCCGTCGCCTTCGTATTTGTCTATGGCGCCGCCGTGGGCGCTCACCGTCGCTTCGACAATACGGTGGAAGCGGCGCAATAGTTTCAGCACCTGGGCTGATGGCAGTGACTCGCTGCGTTCGGTGAAGCCGATCAGATCGATGAAGAGTATTGCGACATACTGGGTCTTATCGAGAAATCCGGGGGATTCGACTTGCGCCAGCGGGCCGGCGAGTTGGGGGGCGACGTAGCGTGAGAGATTGGACAAGCCGCGTTCGGCGCGATGCCGGGAGCGGGCTTCGGTAAAGCTTCGCCAGAGACCGAAGACCATTCCGTTGAGTAAGATGGCGGCTGTCGGCAGCGTCACGTTCAGCCACATGTCGGCGCCGGCGAATGCCAGATGGGTCGCGACGGCCCAACTGCCCGCCAATACGGCCACAGCGACGATAGCGAGAGTTAACGGTAGGAGTGCGAGGGCGGTGGCGGCGAGGATGCCGCCGATCAAGGCGGCGCCGGTTTCGGACCAGCCGGCCCAGGCCGGGCGCGAGAGAAAGCGGCCGGTCAGGATATTGTCGGTGACAGTGGCGAAATGCTCGACCCCGGGGAAGGATCGGGAATAGGGCGTGAGGAAGGTGTCCCCGACACCGATGGCGTTGTAGCCGATCAACACGACCTTGCCGGCGAAGGTATCGGGCGGGAATGCGCCGTTCAGGACGTCACGGAAGCTGTGGGTCTCGAAGGTGCCCGGCGGCCCATAGTGATTGACCGGTAGACGCATTTGGGCGTCGGTCGGAATGCGGGTGTCGCCGAAGCGGATGGCTTGACCGGCCCAGACGGATACCTCCTGCTTGCCGAGGCCGGCATAGAGGCGCGCTGTCTCCACTGCCAGAGACGGATAGAAGGACTCGCCGTAGCGAAGGGCGGGACGGTCATGGCGGAGGGCGCCGTCGGCGTCGAGGACAACGTTGATGTGGGCGGTTTCGGCGGCGTCTGCCAGCAAGGTCGCGGGTGCAACCAAACCCGCGGGGTGGATGGAGGTTGGACCGGGCAGGGCGGGCAGGTGGGCGATCCGGAACGCGGAACGCCGGACGGCGTCGGGCATGCCGATGGCGCTGACTTCATCCGGCTGGAAGGCGAAGGCGTAGGGGACCACTGCGGCACCAAATGCACCCAGGGCGCGGGCGAGTTGCCAGTCCGCTTTTTCGGCTAATGCCGCCTCGGCGATCGGCTGTGCCTGCTGTGGCATCGGCCGCGGCTCTTGAGGTTCTGCTGTTTCGACAAACAGCAAATCAAAGGCAATCACCCGGGCGCCGGCATCTGACAGTACATCGACCGCGGCCGCCAGGTGATCCCGGGCGACCGGCCAACCGAGGCCGGCGATGGTCCGGTCGTCGATCATGACGATTTTGGTGTCGCCGGACGGTTCCCGAGGCCCGCGCAACTGGAAGCGCCAGTCGAGCGTGGCGCCCTCCACCCGCGTCAGCAGGGCGGCGTTGCCCCAGATGGCCTGTGTACCGACCGCGGCGGTGCTGACCAGCAGCGAAACAACCGCGCAGCGTTTCAGCCGGCGGAGGAGTGGGGCCCGGGCCACCGAATCCTATGGCCGCAGACGGTCCATGGCGGCGTTGATGCGCTTGATGCCCCAACGCTTGCCCGGCTGGAGGCCCTGTTTGTCGATGTCTGTGCCGAAGCCGGAGGTAAGCAGGATCTCGTTTCCGGCTTTTGGTCCGGTGACGGCGACTGTGCCCTCGGTGACGAACACGGCGGATGCGTCGGCGTCCGCATGGACGAGCCAACTTGTTGAGCGGGCGGAGGCGATTGAGGTCGAGGTCGCGATGTCGAAGCGGGCCGTCTCGCCGGCTCGGGCGACCGTGGCCCGGACGATTCCCGATACCAGATTGACCAGGGCGCCCAGGCGCGAGTTGTCGTTCGAGAGCCGGTATTCGGTGATATGGACCTCGGTCTCATCGCCAATAGTAAGGACCGAGCCGTCGGCGAGTTCGACCTCGAGGCGCGCCTCGGGACCGGTGGACAGCCGGTCGGTCTCATAGACCGGGGCGCCGACCCATAGCTCAGTGGGCCGGTCGTCGCGGATGGCGGTGGCAGTGCCGCGCTGGGCGACGATAATGCCGATCTGCATCATCTCGGTGGCGCGGGCACCGGTAGATACAACCGCTGCCATGGAGATGATAACAGCAACAAATAGGCGAGAGACGGAGCTGCTCACGGGGCGGGCTTTCGATTGAGGGTTTTTCGACGCCTTAGGCTGACGCGGTTATAGACCGCGTTCATGCCGATGATGTGACCCTGGTCACAAGCAAGTCAACCTGAGCGGGGTGGACCCTTTGCGGCGGCTGCCGTGATAGTTAGGGTGTCCAATTGGATTAAGCGCCGATTTGGACAACAGGGAGAACAGAATGAGCTTTATGAAGGAACGCCGGTTGCTTGCGGCGACGGCTGCGGCGGTTCTGGCTGTAAGCCTATCGACGTCAGCGCTGGCCCAGGACGAGAAGAACTACCTCCTGGCGACGGCCAGCACCGGCGGCACCTATTATCCGGTTGGCGTCGCGCTTTCGACGCTGATTAAGGTGAAGCTGCAGCCGAAAGAGAAGATCAACGTCTCGGCGATCAACTCCGCCGGGTCCGGTGAGAATGTGAAGCTGCTGCGCGAAAACGAGGCGCAGTTCGCCATCCTGCAGGGGCTGTTCGGATCCTACGCCTGGAACGGGACAGGGCCGATCGAAGCAGACGGCCCGCAAACCGGGCTGCGGTCGATCAGCATGCTGTGGCCGAACGTCGAGCATTTCATCGTGAAATCGGAATACGCCGAGACCGGGACGGTCGACGATTTCATGTCGCTTTCGGGTGAGACCGTGTCGATGGGCCGGCAGAACTCCGGCACGATCGGATCGAACCGGACGATCCTTGCGAACATGGGGATCGACATGGAAGCGACCTTCGACCTGGCCTTCATGGGTTATGGGCCGAGTGCCGAGGCGCTGCAAAACGGCAATATCGAAGGCATGTCGACACCGGCCGGTGCGCCGGTCGGCGCGGTGACCCAGGCCTTCGCCGCGATGGGTGATGACATCACTCTGCTGAGCTTTACCGAAGAGCAGATTGCCAAGGCCGACGGCGGTCTGGGTTTGTGGACGCCGTTCGAGATTCCGGCCGGTACCTATCCGGGACAGGAAAATGACGTGACGACGATTGCGCAGCCGAACTTCCTGGCTGTCCGTGAAGACTTGCCGGAAGACGTCGTCTACCTGATTACCAAGACCGTCTACGAAAACCTGCCGTTCCTGCAGGGGATCCACGCGGCGACCAAGAATATGTCGCTGGACCGGGCGATCGCCGGGCTGCCGATGCCGCTGCATCCGGGCGCGCTCAAGTACTATAAGGAACAGGGCATCGAGGTTCCAGCGAACTTGATGGCCAACTGATGGTGACGCGGCGGCCCTGAGGTTAGGGCCGCCGCTTCCGCCACCGGAGATGACCGACAAGACGAGCCAGGCTGACGACAGCGACGTCGAACTCGGTGAGGTAGCGTCGCGGACGCGCAGCACGGAGGGTCCGCTGGCGGCGTTGCTGACGGCCCTCGGCGTCGTCCTGGCGATCGCGCACATCTACTTCAATACCATCGCGACTATTTCGACGCTGTGGCTGACGGCCTGGCACTATGCCGGCTTCGCGCTCATGTGCGCGCTGCTGTTCCCGATGGTGCCGCTGCGGCAAGCCAGACAACGGCGGGTGCTGTTCGTGGTGGATGCTTCGATCGGCGTGTTGGCGGCGGTCTGCGCGATCTTCCTGATCAGCCAGGAGAACGCGATCTACGAGCGTGGCGTGCGGTTGTCGACGCTCGAATGGATCGCCGGGGTGTTCGTCATCTTGTCGGCGATCGAGCTGGCGCGGCGGACCACGGGTTGGATCATACCGGTGTTGATTGTCTTGGCGCTCACCTACGTGTCGTGGTGGGGGGCGATTATCCCCGGGGTGTTCCGGTTCGCCGGGCTGTCCGCCGAGACGATTCTGTTCCGGAGCATCTACGGCGACGAAGGGATGTTCGGCGGCATCTCGCGAATCTCCGCCACTGTCGTCTTCATGTTCATTCTGTTCGCGGCTTTCCTGGTGCGGTCGGGGGCGAGCCAAGTGATTATCGATCTGGCACGGGTCGCGGTGGGGCGGTTCACCGGCGGGCCCGGGCTGGTCGCGGTGTTTGCGTCCGGCTTGACCGGCACGATCTCCGGCTCGGCGGTGGCGAATACGGCCTCGACGGGGTCGGTGACTATTCCGCTGATGAAGCGGGCCGGCTTTCCGGCGAGGTTCGCCGCTGGGGTCGAAGCCTCGGCATCGACGGGCGGGCAGTTGATGCCGCCGATCATGGGGGCGGGGGCGTTCGTCATGGCGAACCTGACCGCCATTCCCTATACGACAATCATTGCGGTGAGTGCGCTGCCGGCGATCCTCTACTTCATGTCGGTCGGGTTCTTTGTGCGGATCGAGGCGAAGCGGCAGGGACTGACGGCGAGCGCTGATGTGCCGAAACTCGGCGCGGTGTTGCGGGGTGGTGGCGTCGCGTTCCTCATTCCCATTGTTTTGCTGATCTGGTTGCTGATCGAGGGCTTCACGCCGACCTATGCCGCGGGCTTTGCCATTCTTTCAGTGATTGCCGCGTCGTGGCTGACACCGAACAAGATGGGGCCGCGGGCGATTATCGAGGCGATGGCATTGGGGGCGCGCAACATGATCGCCACCGCCGTGTTGCTAGTGTCGATCGGCCTGATCGTTAATGTGCTGGCGACGACCGGCGTGGGGAATACGCTGTCGCTGATGATCAAGACCTGGGCCGGTAACAGCCTGTTCATCGCGCTGGTGCTGGTGGCGTTGGCGTCCCTCGTGTTGGGCATGGGGCTGCCGGTGACGGCGGCGTATGTCATTCTGGCAACGGTGTCGGCGCCGGCGTTGTTCGACCTGATCTCGACCAGTCAGGTTGTGGCAGCCGTGGCCGGTGGCGAATTGACCGAGACGGCGCGGACGATGCTGTTGCTGGCGCCGCCGGACCTGGCGGGGCAGTTGGGCCAACCCATGGCTTCGGCCGATGCCGAGGCAGTGGTCGCGCGGCTGACGACGGAACTGCCTGACCTTTACCTGGCGCTTCGCGATGCGTTGGTAGATCCGGCGATGCTGACCGCCGGGTTGTTGTCGGCACACCTGATCATTTTCTGGCTGAGCCAGGACAGCAATGTGACCCCGCCGGTGTGTCTGACGGCGTTCGCCGCGGCGGCGATTGCACGCACGCCGCCGATGGCGACCGGGCTGGCGGCGTGGAAGATCGCCAAGGGGCTATACATCGTGCCACTGTTGTTTGCCTACACCAACTTCATCGGCGGGCCGTTGGAAGAAGTGCTGCCGCTGTTTGTATTCGCGCTGTTGGGGCTCTATGCGTTTTCGGCGTCGGTGCAGGGTTATCTGGAGGCTCCGTTGAGCTGGCCGTTGCGAGGTGTCGCCGCGGCGGCGGGTCTGGCATTGCTCTGGCCGGGCCCGCTTTGGTTGCATCTTGCCGGGGCGGCGGCGTTTGTTTTCATATTCGGATGGACGTGGCGGGCGGATCGGCAATCGAAAATGGGTTCGTTTGGAAAAATATGAATGTTTTCTCTTTATAATCAATGTGTTCAGATATTTCAGACCGTCTCGTTAGCGTTGATTATTATGCCTTTTATTCTCCTTTTTGTCAACGGTTTTTGGATGGGCATTCACCGTTAGTGGGCGTTTAGTACTGGGCAAATATGCTCCCAAAAGTAGTGGATGCATGGGGTGGATGATGCTCAGTTCTTACGATGGACAAACTCGGTGTGGGATATTTGCTCTGGCGTTGATGATGGCCAGCGGGCCGGCTGTGGCGGGGTCGCCACCGCCCCTGCCGGAAGTGGGGGAGGAGTGGTTCTATTCGTGTGATGGCGACGCGCGCGCGATTCACATGAAGGTCCTATCCGTTGAGGATGGAATTATAGAAGCCGCCAGTGATCGGGATGGTTATCGCTGGACTAGCCGATTGCGGGGCGACCGGACGCTTGTCGGCGGCATTATCGCGTACTCCTATCCGGACACCGGTCTGCTGCTCGAGTTCGATCACGTCGAGGGATCACTTGATGGGGTATATGACTACGTGCCGGGCTCTGAGTTCAGAGTTGTCTACAGTGTCCGCGGCAACAACGGATCAATCCTGGACTTTGAGGAGCATGTCCGCATCCTGACGCACGGTCCAAGGCACGTGCCCGGCGAAGGTAAGGTGCAGGTTGTGGAGATGTTGCAGCAGCTGACGATCGATGGGTCAGTCGCGTCTCACATCCGTAGCACGTATGCTCCGGAGACCAACACCATGCTCGCGTTTGAAGGCCAGGAGTACGGCCTCATTTACGAGTGTCAGTTGGCTCGCCACACAAAGCCGGCCGCGTGATAATGACGGCTGCCGCTTGGCCGATGGCTTGGCAAGCGGATAACAACCGGGGAAGAGATGAGCATTACGAGATTGCACGGGAAGAGCCGCGGGCGGTGCCGGGGTGTGGTTCATTCTGGATTGGTTTATGCGGTGGCGACGGATACTGGCGGGGCGACGACTGTAGCCACGCAGACCGCGGGCGCGTTAGCGACGATCGAACAGATCTTGAGCGAAGCCGGCAGTGGCAAGAGCGGCCTGTTGCAGGCGACAGTCTATCTGCGTGACATGGCGACCAAGGCCGAGATGGACGCCGTGTGGTGCGATTGGGTTGGCGAGAAGGACAACTGGCCGCAGCGTGCGTGTGTCGGTACCGACCTGGCCGGGAACGATTTGGTGGAAATCGTGGTGACGGCAGCGGTGCTTTGACCGCCGCGCCGGACGCTAGTTGAGGTAAGGCCGGACGGTTTCCTGGAAGAGAGATACGTCCACCGGCTTGAACAGATAGTCGTCGCAACCGGCCGCGAGGATCTTGTCCTCTTCTTCCTTGACGGCGAATGCTGTGACGATGACGACCGGTATCTCGCGGAGCTCTTCGTTCCGCTTCAGCCAGCGGGTGACATCGAGACCGGAGAGGCAGCGGCCGGACACCCAGGGCAACTGGATATCCATGACGATCAGATCCGGCCGGTGCTCCGCTGCGAGCTCCATTGCCTGGAAGCCGTTCTTTGCCTCCACCACGGTATGGCCACCGTTGTGCAGCATCGCGTGGAACAGCTCCATGTTCGCGCGGTTGTCCTCCACAACAAGCACCGTCTTGTTGTTATCGTTCGTTTGAGCCGACGATGCTTTGCACCGGCGTTTGCCGCCAAATATTCTCATTGTTTGTTTCCCAGTGCAGAGGACGGAGCGTGATGTAACACATCTAAAATAAATGACCGATCTGCTATTCAACAAGTTGTTTTATCCGCAATTTGCAGTGTTGTTTTAAAAGAATTCTCCAAATGTTTTACTTGTATCGATGCGGCCGTCAGAAAACTGACTGGTTACAGTGGTTTGAAAGAAAGGTTAGGCTGTCTGTTGTGGCGACAAGCTGAGGGAGGAACATGTCCGATGGCCGAATCCTATCTCTTTAGCGTCAAGCCGGACACACCGCCGACCGCGCGGATTGCCGCGGGTGGGGAAATCAGCATCGACGTCCTGGGTTCGCTGGCGGAGGTCGAAGATGTGCGCAATGTGCCGACGCCGTTCACCCCGGCGTGCGAAGGACATCCGCTGTCACCGGTGGCTGGCCCCATTTTCGTGGAGGGCGCGGGACCTGGCGATGCGCTGATTGTCGACCTGTTAGAGATCACACTGCATTCTGATGGCGTAACGGGCATTCTGAAAAACTTCGGGGTGCTGGCGAAGGAGTTTTCGGAGCCGCGGTCACTCGCCTGTCCAGTCCGGGATGGGCAGGCTTGGTTCGGCGGCCGGATTCCCATTCCGCTTTATCCGAACCTGGGGACCCTGTCGACGATGCCGCCGGAGGGTTACGAGCCGTCCTATGCAGGACGCTATGGCGGCGACTTCGATCAGCGTGATGCGGGCGTGGGGAGCCGGGTGCATCTGCCGGTCTTTCATCCGGGCGCGTTGTTATTGTTTGCCGATCCGCATGCCGTTATCAGCGATGGGATCATCAGCGGCCTTGGGGTCGAGTGCAGCGCGACGGTGCGCGCGCGGGTGGATGTGCAAAAGGGCCGTGACGTCGAGCGGCCGATTATCGAACGTGAGGATTCGATCCAGATCCTCGGCACCGGTCCGACGGTGGAAGCGGCGACGGAGGATGCTTCCAACGCGGCGGTCAACTTCGTGAGTGCGCATACCGATCTGGCGCGTGACGAGGCCTACATGCTGCTTGGCATCGTTGGCGAGTTGCGGGTTGGCACATCGCCGCGTCCGATCATGGCGGCGCGGTTGGTGATTCCACGGGAAACGCTCAACGCGGCCGGCTACACGGGGATGCACTAGGGGCCGGCCAGCGCGGACGCTAGGCCGGCCGTGGGTTGAGATTCAGGCAGTGGCCTGATCCGTGTTGTTCCAGATACCCGTCGCCGCGGTCGCACGGGCATAGTCCGAGAAGTCACGCGGTGGCCGGCCGAGGGCGCGCTGCACACCATCGGTCAGGAACTCGTTGCGGCCGTCCATGATCGTGCCGAACAGGTACGTCACCAGCGACACATGGTCGGAAGGGACGCCAAGGTTCTTCAGCATGGCGGCATAGTCGTCGAGCGGAATCCGGGTGAAGCGAATGTTCCGGTCCGCCGCCGCGGCGATTTCGGCCACCGTGTCGGCGATGGTCATGAGGCGAGGGCCGGTGACCTCGTAGAGCTGACCAATGTGTTTGCGGTCGGTGAGGGCGGCGACAACGACCTCGGCGATGTCACCGATGTCGATGAATGGTTCGCCAACGTCGCGGATCGGCAACGTGACCTCGCCACTGCGCACCGCGTCCAGGAGAAAGTCCTCGCTGAAGTTTTGCGCGAACCAGCTGGCGCGGACGATGGTCCAGTCGGCGCCGCTGTCTTGTAGGGCTTGTTCGGCCTGTTCGGCTTCGGGCTCGCCACGGCCGGACAGCAGGACAAGGCGTTTGGGACCGGCGGCGAGGGCGGCGGCGGCAAAGTCGCGGATCGCGTCAACCGCGCCGGGCACCGAGAGGTCAGGCTGATAGGTGATGTAGACGGCACCGACCCCATTGAGAGCAGGAGTCCAGGTGGTGCGGTCCAGCCAGTCAAAGCGCGGGTTGCCGGTGCGGGAGCCGCGGCGAACCTCCAGACCGAGGTCTTCCAGGCGTCGGGCGACGCGCCGGCCGGTCTTGCCGGTGGCGCCGAGAACCAAGGTGGGGCGGGGGTTTTCTGGGTGCATTCTTGCCTCCTGAAATGTGAGGAACTCTCACTTTTATAAATGTGATAAACTCTCGTATTATGAGAGTCAACAGATATCCTGGTGGCGGATCTAAGGAGAGCGGAGATGGCGGGGATGCCTGAGCGAGTGGAGGGCGATGCGGACGCGGGGGCGTTGCGGCGGATGCCCACCCAGCAACGAAGCCGCGAGCGGGTGGAGCGGATGCTGCGTTGCGCGTCCGAGCTGATCACCGCCGATGGCAGCGACGCGATGCGGATGAGCGAGGTGGCGCGGTTGGCCGGGGTGTCGATCGGCTCGCTCTACCAATACTTCCCCGACAAGAGTGCGATCATCCGCACGCTGGCGGAACGCTACGACGCCGAGGGGCGGGCTTGTATTGAGGAGGGTTTGGCTGGGGTAAAGACTCTCGATGAGCTATGCGAGGCGTTCGGCAAGCTGATCGACATCTATTACGGTTTGTTTCTGAGTGAGCCGGTGATTCGCGACGTTCGCACGGCGATGCTTGCCGACAAGACACTGCGTGACTTGGAGGTCGAGGGCAGCCGGCGCAACGGCACCCTGCTGGCTCAGGCGATGCAGCGGGTCGGGTTGAAGGCGGATCCGCAGGCGCTTGCCATGTCGGCTTTCACCATCATGCATCTGGGCGAGGACATCATGCGCCTGGCAATTTCCGTCGAACGTGCGGAGGGCGACGCGTTGGTGGAAGCCTATAAACGCATGGCGCTGTCGGAACTGCGGCGGACCTATTGAGCTAGACGCGCAAGACCATCTTGTGGGGGAGCAAGATCTCCGGGGGGGGCTGGATTTGGGTGCCGTTCCAGATGGTGTCGAGCAAGTCGACGACAGCGGTGCCGAAGGCTTCGTAGGGGACGTGGACGGTGTTGAGCCAGGGTGCGACCCAGTCGTTGAGCGGGTTGTCGTCGAAGCCGAACAACAGAACGTCCTCCGGTACCCGTAGCCCAAGTTCACGGCAGCGGCGATGGGCGCCGTAGGCGATGAGGTCACTGGCGCAGAAGATGCTGCGGGGGCGGGTTTCGCTGTCCAATAGCTTACTAGCGCAGCGGTAGCCGATCTCCAGATGGTCGACGCTGGCGTGCGTGCGGATGCGGGTTCGGGGGAGGGGCACACGGCGGCGTTTCAGTTCCTGGCGGAAGCCGACGAGCCGTTCCGCAGTCGCGGAGGATGACGGGTCGGCGTGGATCACTGCGCAGGGCGCCCGGTCGCCTTCGATGAGATAGGCGGCGATGTCGCTGCCAGCTTGTTCATTGTCGATGCCGACAAAACCGCCGCCCGGCGCGCCCGGGGATTTGCGGTTGACGAAAACGAGGGGTTCGCCTTCGTCGAGGAACTGTTCGAGCACCGGGCTGTCGACCGCACCCAGCATGACGATGCCGCGGACCATCTGGGCGCGCATCTCACGCAGGTGTTCGTCTTGCACGCCGGCGTCTTCCGCCGTGTCGCACAGAATCATCACCTTCTGGCGGTCGCGCAGGGCCGCTTCAACGGATGCGGCGACGGCGGCCATGTAGGCACTGGCGGCGCCGGGGACGAGCAGGGCGACGATACGGCTTTGACGGCTGCGCAGGGCGCTGCCGGCGCGGGACGGGCGGTAGCCTAGTTCTTCGATGACGCGCTGCACGCGGTCGATGGTGTCGGCCGACGCCTTGTTGCTGATGCCGTTAACGACGCGGGACACGGTGGCAATCGACACGCCGGCTTCACGGGCAACGGTCTCGATGGATGGCGGTTTGCCGCCGTTTTTTTGTCGTGTTGCGTTGCGGCGCACAGCCAGACACTCCGGTTCGCGCGAATGCGCGTTGCATCCGGCGTCAGGCCATGGTATAGGGAAAACGTTTACCTAACGCAACCCCGATAGACGGGGTTCATTTCGGGAGGACGTCAATGCAGCTGAAGAAGTGGCTTCCAGCGGCCGGTGCAGCCTTTCTCGTGTCAACCGCAAGTGCGGCTTACGCGGAAACCTTGGTCGTGTGGCACGACCTGGGTGACAACGGCGTCAACTGGTTCAATGAACTCAACGAGCTCTATCAGAAGGAAAACCCGGACATCACCATCGAGTCCGTGTCCTTTCCGACCGATCAGTGGTTCGGCAAAGTGATCGCGGCGATCAACACGGATTCCGCACCGGACCTGATCTACAACAACTATGAGCGGGTCATCCGTATTCAGAACCAGACCGACAAGGTGATGGATCTGAGCGACGCGTTCGCGTCGATCGAGGACAAGGCCTTCCTGAGCGATGCGGACATCGGCGTCGCCACCTATGAAGACCGGATGATCATCCTGCCGATCCAGCGCGTGCAGATGGGCTTTGGCGCCCGGACAAGCTGGCTGGAGGCGGTTGGCGAACCGTTTCCGGAGACCTGGGAAGATGTGCTGCGGGTGTCGCAGAAGTTCCAGGAAGAGGATCCCGACGGGAACGGGCAGGCCGACACGTTCGGCATTGCGATCGAGGCCGCCAATCCGCGCGACCTGATCCATATGCTCGACCTCTACACGTTCGGCACGGGCCTGCGTCACACGCTGCTCGACCCGGACGGTCAGGTCGTCATCAACCAGCCGCGGCACAAGGAAGTGCTGATCGAGGTGATGAAGCTGTTCACCGACTACAAATATGTGGCGCCGGATTCGGTGAACCACAGCTTTGCCGAGATGTATCAGGTGATCGAAGGCGGCCGGGCCGGGATGTTCCGGGTCGGCGATTGGAACGTGAAGAAGTGGGACGCGGAAGCGATCACCGGCGACTTCACGATCGGGTCGTGGCCGAAGTTCGCCGAGGGCGATACCAACGCCGTGGTCATCGGCGGCATGCGCGGCGTGGCGGTGCCGGAGAATGCACCGAACAAGGATGCTTCGCTGGCCTTCGCCAAGTTCATGCTGACCAAGGAAGCGCAAGCTGCTTCGCTGAACAATGTCGGCGCGGCGGTCCGCGGCGATTTTGAGATGGAAGGGTTGAGCCCGAACCGGCTGTTCTTCGCGAAACCGGAGCACAACCTGAATGCCTATGATTTCCCGGAGTCGATCAACCCGGCCTACCCGGAGATCGAGGCTGAGTATCACGCCCGTCTGCTGGACGCGATCGATAACCCGCCAGATGATTGGTCGGCGTATGTCGAATCGCTGGCTGCCGATTTGCAGGCACTGGCGGACGAAAAGAAAAGCTAGCTCCTCCCTAGCTGGGTGGCCGGTTGGGTGACAGGACCGGCCACCATTTCTTACCCTTACCGGTGAGTTAGATGGCGGTAACGGCCTCCATACCGATGACGCAACCGACAGCCCTGCCCGCATGGGCGCGGGAGATGTGGCGCTACCGGGTGCTGTACCTGTTCGTGCTGCCGTTCGCGGCGCTGGTCGTGGTGTTTGGGCTGTGGCCGATCGCGCAAAGTCTGGTGCTGTCGTTCGCCAGTTCGGCGACCGCCTTCCGGCTGAACCCCGACTATGTCGGCCTGGAGAATTTCGAGACTATCTTCTCCGACCGGCGGTTCATCGCGTCCCTAAACGTGACGCTGTTCTACACCGCTATTTCCGTCGTGCTGAACGTGGCCTTCGCGCTGGGCTACGCGGTGTTGCTGAGCAGCCGGTATCTGAAACGGGGCAATACGTTCTTTCGGCTGGCGGTGTTCCTGCCGGTGATCACGCCGGATGTGGCCGGCTTCATCGTCTGGAAGTGGATGTACAACCAGAATTTCGGGGCGGTGAATGCGGCGCTGGGCAGCCTGGGGCTACCGCTGTTCGGCGGGATCGCTGATTCCGATACGGTTTTGTCGGCGCTGGTCGTCGCGGAGCTGTGGAAGCATGTTGGCTTCTACACGATCATCTTCCTGACCAATATGCAGTTGCTCGACCCCGCGCTGGACGAGGCGGCGGAGTTGGAGGGGGCAACGGCGTGGCAGCGCTTCTGGTACGTCACGCTGCCGCAGTTGCGGCCGGCGATCACCATCAATGTCGTGTTCGCGCTGATCCAATTCCTGAAGACGTTCACAGTCGTTGTGGTGATGACGAAGGGCGGGCCGAACTTCTCGACCAACTTCATCTCCTACTACGCCTTCCAGAAGTTTGAGCAGGCGTCCTACGGTGAGGCGATGGCGATGGCTTCGACACTGTTCGGATTGGTGCTGGTGTTGACCTATGCGCTCTATTGGGCGCTGGAACGGACGGATTGGCGATGACCGCGCGGATCCCTTACGTCCTGGCCTATGCGTGTGCGATCTCGCTGTCGATCCTGTTTGTCTATCCGTACTACTGGATGTTCGTCGGCTCGTTCCGGACGACCGAAGAGATCCTGACGGCGCCGCTGCGCCTGCTGCCGGAGGTGTTCAACCTGTCGGCCTATGGCGAGATCACTTCGATCGGCGGAGCGTCGCTGTTGCGGCTGACGGTCAACAGTTTTTGGATCACCACGGCGTCGACGGCGATTGCCGTGGTGGTGACGGCCCTGGGCGCCTACGCGCTGACGCGGCGGCCCAAGATGCTGGGCTTCAACCTGATCCGCTACGGCTTCTTGCTGACGATCATGTACCCCTTCATGCTGCTGGTTATCCCGGTGTTCATCGTGATGTTTCACCTGGGCCTGTTGGGGAGCTACAGCGGCATCATCCTGTTCCTCAGCCTGGGGCCGATCCAATTCTTTCTGTTCGAGCAGTTCTTCCGGTCGTTTCCGAAGGAGCTGATCGACGCGGCGCTGATGGATGGGGCGTCGGAGCTGGGGGTGTTGTTCCGGGTGGTATTACCGGTGGCGCGGCCGGTGGTGGGAACCGTGACGCTGGTGACTTTCCTGCTGAATTGGTCGCAGTGGTTCCCGGTCCTGGTGATTTCGCGGACGCCGGACACCTACACGCTGCCGGCGGCGCTGCTGAGCATGAACAGCGAGCTGGGCACCAACTTCCAGGGGATCATGGCATTGGCCACACTGACAACCGTGCCCGTGGTCATCGTGTTTGTGTTGACCCAGCGGCGGGTGATGCAGGGCATCGCCGCCGGGGCAATCAAGGGCTAGCGGGATGACAGTGACTGCCGAACCTCTGGCGCGTGGCGCCGTTTCGCCCGCCGCGGTGGAGGGTGCCGTCGGCCGGGCGGAACGTTGGATCTGGTCGATGCAGGCCCCGGGGCGCACCAAGGGGATCTTCCGGTTCAGCGCGCAGCACGACCCGATGGCGTGGCCCGGGGTGCTGTTGCCGGGAACCTACAACGCGCTGTGTTGTTTGGCGCTGACCGGTGGGGTGGATGGGCTCGACGCCGATGCGCGGCGGTTGCTTGGCGTGTTTCTGCGCGGGTTTCAGCGCGACGACGGTGTGTTTCGGATCACCGGGATGCACGACGAGGACGTCCACAAGAATGGCGACCAGGCCGAGACTTGGCGGTACATCGATTTCCACGTGACGAACTACACGTTGGGGGCGTTGGAGGCGATCGACGCGCTTGATCCTTTGCGGCTGGACTTCGTGCGGCCGTATTTGGATAGCGAGACACTCGACGGTTGGCTGGCTAGCCGCGACATGGGCGAGCCCTGGCAGGAAGGGAACAGTGTCGTCAACTTGGCGAGCTTTCTGCTGTTGCTGCGGGATCATGGCGCGGCGGCGGAGGCCGGTGCGGCGGGCGCGGCGCTGGAACGGATGCTCGACTGGCATGATGCGACGCAGGACCCGGCGACGGGGTTCTGGGTCGATGGGGCATCAACCGATGAGGCGCGGCTGCACGCCATGGCCGGCGCGACGCACAATCTGCACCTCTACTACCGGCTTGGCCGACCGGTGCCGCGGGCGCGGGTGATGACCGACTATTGCCTGTCGCTCGACCCCGCCGCTTCGACGGCGTGCCTGGATGTGGATCCGGTGGACATACTGGCGGCGCTCACCCGGTTCGACGATTACCGCCGCGCGGATATCGAGGGGTGGCTGGCGCGGAAGTTGGAGGCGGTCCTGGCGCGGCAGAATGAGGATGGCGGTTTTGGGGACGCGACGGACGGCACGTTGCGGCTTGACGGCTGGGTGCGGGGTTATGCAGAGCCACAGGGGATCAGCAATACCTTCGCGACCTGGTTCCGGGTGCTGACCATCGCCCACATTGCGCGGTTGCTGTGGCCCGACTGGCGCCGCTGGGGATTCCGGCGGATGGTCGGCATTGGGTACGCGCCGGAATGACCGAAGCCAGCAACACCGTCAGATTCCTGCATGACGAAGACTATGGCGCGCCCTTCGACACGCGGACGTTGGATCATCAGTCGATGGTGTTCATGGGCGGGCGGCTGACGGAAAGCCTGAACGATGGCTGGCGGTTCGTCATCGATCCGTTCGATACCGGGCTGCGGCAACACTGGTATCGGGACGAGGCGGTGCCGGCGGCCGAGCGCGGGATGCCGTGGGACTTCCAGCCGGACCATGGGGCGCCGGTGGAGCTGCCGGCCTGCTGGAACCTGCAGGAGCCGGAACTCCGGCACTATGAAGGCACGGTCTGGTACACGCGCTGGTTCGACTATGCGCCAAGCGTGGATGGGGAACGGGTGGTGCTGCGTATCGGCGCGGCGAACTACGACACCAAGGTGTTCCTGAACGGGCGGTTCCTCGGCAATCATCTCGGCGGTTCGACGCCGATTTTCGTCGAGCTGACGGATGGGCTGGCGGCGCGGAACCGGCTGCAACTGTGTGTGAACAATACGCGGACGCTGGATCGGGTGCCGATGCGGCACTTCGATTGGTTCAACTATGGTGGCGTGCACCGGGACGTCGCGCTGCTGCGGCTGCCGCCGGTCTTCATCCGCGACTTGTTTGTTCGGTTGGCCCCCGATGATGCCGGGGTGATCGAGGTCGATGTGACGCTGTCGGACCGGTCAGCGGAAATCTTGGTGTTCGAGATCCCCGAACTGGCCGTTTCGGCGACCATTGCCTTGCGGGGCGGTGCCGGCACGGCGCGCATACCGGCGCAGCCTGACTTGTGGTCGCCGGATTCACCCAAGCTGTACGATGTCGTGGCGCGGTGCGGTGCGGACGAGGTGCGGGACCGGATCGGATTCCGGCAGGTGACGGTCGACGGAACCCAGGTGCTACTCAACGGCGAGCCGGTGTTTCTGTGCGGCATTTGTGTGCATGAAGATGATGAAGCGCTGGGCCGGGTACGTACCGAGGAGGATGCGCGGCGGATGCTGGCGACGGCGAAGGAATTGGGGTGCAACTTCCTGCGGCTGACCCACTACCCGCATCATGAAATGGTGGCACAGCTGGCGGACGAAGCCGGGATCCTGTTGTGGGAGGAACTGCCGGTCTATTGGGCGGTGGCGTTCGACAATCCGGCGACCCTGGCCGACGCCGAAAACCAACTCCTCGAACTGATCAAGCGGGACCGGAACCGGGCTAGTGTCGTTGTCTGGTCGATCGGCAACGAGAATGCCGACACGGATGCGCGGCTGGCGTTCAAGACGAAGCTGGCGGAGACGGCGCGGGCGCATGATCCGACCCGGCTGATCTCGGCCGCCTGCCTGATCAACAAAGGGAACTACCGGCTGGAAGACCGGTTGGCGGCGGTCATCGATATCGTTGCCATCAACGAGTATTACGGCTGGTACGAGCCGGATATGGATGGGCTGGCTCAAACGCTCACCGCCTATGACTTGGACAAGCCGCTGTTCATTTCCGAAGTGGGCGCCGGTGCTTTGACCGGGTGGGACGGGTCGGAAACCGAGTTGTTCTCCGAGGCATACCAAGCCGCGGTCTATCGCGGGCAGATCGAGTTGTTGCGGGGCTGCGCGGCGCTATGTGGATTGTCGCCCTGGCTGCTATACGACTTTCGGACCGAGCGGCGGCAAAATGCCTTCCAACAGGGATGGAACCGGAAGGGCTTGATCGGCGCGGACAAGGCCACGCGTAAGGCCGCGTTTGCTGTGCTGCAGGGTTTCTACAGGGAGCGCGGCGGCTTTTCGGGGGCGTAAGGCCGCCCTTCGCCCACTCTTGATCTGCGCGGGCGTTGCCCACGGGTTGACCCTACTTTGGGGTCACAGATCCTGGGTCAAAAGTCTTGCCATTGCCTGTCGGTCCGCGCAAAAGGGTTAGGTTGAACGAGCCGACGGAGTGGAATCCTGCATGCTGGCTGGAATTGGCGCTGGCGGGTTGTTCTGCGCAGCGTACGGTTAGTCTCGACCTAATCAATTCGTTCCAGAATAAGCGCCATTCGTTTTACTGCGTCACGCTAGGATAGTATGACGTATCGGCTACTGCAGATAGGGTCGTGCGTTTCTCCAGCATTCCTACCTGCGGGTTGGGCATTTCCACGATTGCGGAGGCGATGGGCCTCCCGGACGGGGTTGCGGTGAACGATTTCGGCGGCGCTTCTACGGCGGAGAGCGTGATCCAGACAAAGCGGGCGCAACAGCAGTTGGGCCAGGCGCTTGGTGCCATGGCCGATGCGTTTTGTTTGTACGATGCCGACGACCGTTTGGTTATCTACAACACCAAGTATGTCGAATATAACCCTCACATTGCCGACCTGATAACGCCGGGTGCTTCGTTTGCGGAAATGCTCCGCATTGGGATCGCCAGGGGCGGTTTCGAGATGGGGTCCCGGTCGGCGGATGAGTTCTTTGAATGGCGGGTGCGGCAGCACCGGCATCCCGACGCGCCGTATGACGTTCAGCTCTCGAACGGCCGCTGGATGCGGGTCCATGAACAGCGGACCGAGGATGGCGGGATCGTCGGCATACGGTCCGACATCACGGAACTGAAGGCGCGTGAGACGCACATTCTGGAGATGTCGCAACAACTGCGACGGCGCAACGTGCAGTTCGACACGGCGCTTAACAACATGGTCCAGGGTCTTTGCATGTTTGATTCCGAGCAGCGGCTGATCGTGTGCAACGGGCGCTATCTGGAGATGTATGGGTTTTCCGCCGATGTTGTGAAACCCGGGATCACGCTGCGCGAGATCATGAAGTACAGCGTCTCGCTCGGAAACTATAGCGAGGCGGAAGCGGAGCGGGCGATTGCCGCCCGGCCCAGCCATGCGGCGATGCGGCAGCGGTCCGTACTTGAGCAGAGTCTGAGCGACGGCCGGGTCATTGGGGTGATGCACGAGCCGATGGAAGACGGCGGATCGGTCGCGACCTATGAGGACATCACGGCCCGCAAACTGGCGGAGCGCCAGTTGCTCGCCGCCAAGGAGGAAGCGGAGGCCCGCGGCAAGGCGCTGAAACAGGCGAATGCCGACCTCACCGAAAAGAGCCGCGAGTTGGCGGCGCACCGTGACCAGCTCGAAGACACGGTCAAGGAGCGGACGCAGGAACTGGAGCAGGCGCTGGTCAAGGAGAAGGAATACAGCGCGCTGCACCGCGACTTCGTGACGATGGCGTCGCATGAGTTCCGCACGCCGCTGACGATCATCGACAGTTCGGCGCAGCGCATTGCGGCGCGCATGGACAAGATGACGCCGGACTATCTGCAGAAGCGGCTCAGCAAGATCCGGGATGCCGTGGCGCGGATGACCGGGCTGATCGAGAGCACGCTCAGTTCCTCCAGGCTCGAGCGGGGACGTATCAGCGTGACACCGCGGACATTCTGTTTCTCCGACCTGATCGTTGATGTGTGCGGCCGGCAGCAAGACATCGCGCCGGAGCACAGCATCGAAGTGCATGTCGGCGATGAAGAGCTGGATATCGCCGCCGATCAAAACATGCTGGATCAGGTCTTTACGAACCTACTGTCGAACGCCGTCAAATACTCCGCCAAGGGCAGCCCCGTGCAGGTGCGGCTTTGGGTGGAGGACGATGAGGCGGTTGTCGCGGTGCGCGACTCTGGCGTGGGCATACCGACGGTGGAACTGCCGCGGGTGTTCGAGAAGTTTTTTCGAGCGACGACATCGACCGGCACCGCTGGGACGGGGATCGGCCTGCATGTGTCGAAGTCGCTGGTCGAACTGCACGGCGGTTCGATCACGGCCAGCAGTATCGAGGGCGAGGGATCGACCTTTCTGGTGCGGCTGCCACTCGAGTACATGGGGGAGGCAGGCGGCAAAGTCGCCGGTGAGCAGGACCGGTAGAGGCGGCACTTCGTCAAACGCTCTGGGATCGGGGCGCGAAGGGGTCCGGGCGCCGGATGTTGGGGGCCGTCCTGTTGAGGGCGAAGAGGTAGGTGCAAGGGGGCAGTGTGGCTTGGATACTCTGTATCGAGGATGAGGTGGCCATCCGCGAGGATGTGGTCGAAACCCTGCAAGATGCGGGGCACCAGACATTGGAGGCGGAGAACGGGCGCGAGGGGCTGAAGGTATTGCTCGACAGCCGGCCGGACCTGGTGTTGTGCGACATTACGATGCCGGAGATGAACGGCTTCGAATTCATCGCCGAGGTGCATGACAAACACCCGGAACTGGCCGATGTGCCGATCATCTTCCTGTCCGCACTGGCGGACCGCCGGGACGTGATCGCCGGGCGGCAGCTCGGGGCGGACGACTATATTACCAAGCCGATCGACTACGAGCTGTTGTTGGCCACTGTGGAGAGCCGGCTGAAGCAGATCGAGCGGATGGGACGGCGAGAGAGCTAGAAGCCGGCGGGCTGGGGCAGTGCTTGCGCGGCGCGGCATCTGGTTCTATAGGGGTCGCAACCCTCGCGAGGAGACTGGTATGCGGGCGCGGATCTATCAGCCGGCCAAAACGGCCATGCAATCGGGGCGGGCCAAGACCCGGGAATGGGTGTTGGAGTTCGAGCCGACGGCGCGGATGCGGCTCGACCCGGTGATGGGCTGGGCTGGGCATGGGGATACGCAGGGACAGGTGCGGCTGAAGTTCGGGACGGAGGCCGAGGCGATCACCTTCGCCAAACGCCACGAACTCGATTATTCGGTGAAGCAGCCGCAAGAGCGGACGATGAGACCGAAGGCCTACGCCGATAACTTCGCCTACAGCCGGCGTGTGCCGTGGAGCCACTAGCAGATATTCGGGGCGCCCTTAGCTCAGTTGGATAGAGCAACGGACTTCTAATCCGTAGGTCGGAGGTTCGAATCCTCCAGGGCGCGCCAGTCTTTCAATGACTTGGCCTCTCTCAGGGCCCTTTTTCGTGTCAACATGATCGATCTGTGCCGGCCATGCTGAAACGATGACGTTCTCTGGAACGACACCCTCGCCAATCCACTCGCTGGCCGGTCAAGCCCTTTCTCGGAGCACGCATTTTATTCGTTTGCTGAACCTCGGCGAGGATGCTCTGTTCGTCAGGGCTCATCTCATCCGAGCGGCGCGGGCCTCCATTTTCATTCAGACGTTTATCTGGAAGGACGATGAGACGGGCCGGTACCTGGCCTACGAGCTTCATCAAGCAGCGAAACGCGGCGTCGAGGTCAAAGTTCTGATCGATGCGTGGCCGTTCGATGCCGAGCCGAGGCTGGTCGCATTCGATGCGATCGCTCACCCCAACCTGGAAGTTAAGTTCTATAATGCAAGCGCGAATTACCTCCGTCCGTCCACTTGGGGTCTCGCCCGAGCCATGCTGGGCAACTTCAAGCAAGTGAATCAGCGGATGCACAACAAGTTGTTCCTCATGGACGGGTGCGTCGGCATTACCGGAGGCCGGAACTACCAGAACGACTATTACGACCGTGGGACGGTTCGGAACTTCAAGGATCGGGATGTCCTCGTGCTGGGGCCAGCTGTCTCAGAGATGAGTCAATCGTTCGACGACTATTGGACCTCCTCATTCTCTGTTCCAGCTGAAGACCTCGTCGATGTGCGGCCCTATGTCGAACGCAGCAGTTACCCTCGCTTCGAGACGCGAGAGAGCTTCGATATCGAAGGTTCCTTCGACGATCTGGATTCCGAACTCGCGGACGTTGAGTTGGTGCGACGCCGTCTCACGGATCATATATTCGATGTGCCGGATGTTGAATTCGTTGCTGACCCTCCCGGAAAGAACAAGCTATCCGGCTTTGGACGCGGGAGTGTTACGTCAAAGAAACTGATTGAGTTTCTGTCCCAAGCACACGAGTCCATTCTGCTGCAAACGCCTTACTTCGTCCTGGGCAAGCGTCCTGACTCGGTGATCAGGAAGTTGCGGCGCCGTAACCCGCCACTCGACATCTCCGTTTCAACAAACAGCTTGGCGAGCACCGACAACGTCTTGGCGTACGCGTTCGCATGCGGAAAGAAGCGGCGGTATGTTCACAAATGGCGCATCAGGATATTTGAGCTCAAACCCCAGCCCGGCGATATCATGCAAATCATGCCACGATTTGGCGCGCGGCTTTCCGAAGATCGCGAGGAGGGAGCGCCGGGCTTGGTCGAAACGCCGACCCTCCAGGCGTGCGTGCACGCGAAAACGTTCGTTGCGGATCACCATTCGGTTTGGATTGGGTCGTTCAACCTGGACCCGCGTTCCTTTAACCTGAACACCGAGACGGCCCTCATCATCCGCGATGAGGCCGTGGCAGGAGCTGTCGAACAGGACATCGAAAGGGACATGCATCCCCGCAACAGTTGGACGGTTGGAAAGAAGCAGCACCCTCCGTTTCTGGGAGGCATCAGGGCGACGCTCTCCTATGTTCTTCCTCGCGGATTGTTAAATGAGTTTAGGCTGTTCCGCCTGACCGATTGTTTTGATCTTGGGCACGGAAAGGAGCCGATTTCCTTTCTTCATGAGGATTTCTATATGCACTACCACTCGGTGGGTCCGTTTCCAGAGGTGAATGAGTCGACCCGTCAGATCGAGGTCAATCTCATCAAAACGCTGCTTGGAAAGATGGAGCCCCTTATTTGACGTGGACCGGCGACGCACCACCTGACCGGCATCAGGCCGCGACGTAGTGCCCGGCACCAACCTCTTCGATAATCGCGGCGGCTGTCACCGTTCTCCGTGGCGCGATTGGTGACTTTCGGCCTTCGTCGTAGCGGCGTGGGACGGACAGGTGAGATGCTGCTGTTGAGCATGCCGTCCAACCAACCGTTCTCGGAACCATCGGTACGAACGCTGACCGGGACGGTGCGGTCGTTGAAATGGCGCTGACCGTCTGGCGCGGTGGTTGCGTTTCCTTTGAGGTGTGGCGAACCGATCTAGTCTGCAGTAACGGGAGGCGTCGTCTTGGCTTCACGCAGACGGTCTTTGGCCCGAGCCAACTGAACTGGTCCGATCAGGGTTGTGATGCGCTCTAAATCGACGATCGCCTCCTCCAGTCCCTGTTCCGCAGCCAGACCCAGCCATACGTAGGCTTCAATGAAATTCTGCCTGACACCTAAGCCATCGCGGTACATATCGCCGAGGTTGCTTTGGGCTTTTGCGTTGCCAAGCCGCGCAGCCTGTTCGTACCAGTTTGCGGCCGTGGCCAGATCGCGCGTCACGCCGTCACCTTCGCGATACATACTGCCTAGGTTGTTTTGTGCGCCGGTGTGACCGAGAGCCGCCGCTCGGCTATACCATTCGATGGCTTTCTCGTAATCTTGGGTGACGCCGGTTCCGTCCCTGTGCATGTTGCCGAGGCTGTTCATGGCACCGGCGTGATCCTGTGCTGACGCCAGGGTGTACCACTCGATAGCCGCGTTGTAGTCGATGTCTGTGCCTCGACCGACCCGAATCATTGTTGCCAAGTTGCTCTGGGCGTTTGCGTGGCCCTGTTCTGCGGCGTCTCGGAACCATTTGATGGCGGCTGCATCGTCCGGCGCGATGCCTTTTCCATCGCGATACATCCCGCCTAGGTTTGCTTTTGCACCGAGGTGGCCTTGCTCCGCCGCTGACTGGTACAAGCTGAGGGCTTTTGCGTAGTCCTGCGCGACGCCTCGGCCGTCGCGGTACATGCTCCCGAGGTTGTGTTGGGCTTCGGGGTCGCCCGCTTCTGCTGCTGATGTGTAGAGCGCGGCCGCTTCGATCAGCTTGTCAGCATTTGCACTGCCGTTGCTATAGAGGCCGGCCAGCATGTTCCGCGCGCCGAGATCTCCCTGTTCGGCTGCCATGGTCAGCCATCGTGCGGCTTCGGTGTCGTTTGCCTCAATACCAACGCCGTCGGCATACATCCGGCCGATGTTCTTCTGTGCTGTGCGGTCACCCTGTTCTGCGGCGCTGAGGTACCATTGTGCCGCAAGTTCGTCCGATTGGCCGACACCGCGCCCATCCCTGTACATGCTTGCCAGGTTCTTTTGTGCTGTTGGGTCTCCTTGTTCCGCCGCCCGGCGAAACCAACTCGCTGCTTCGACCTCGTCCTGGAGTGGGCTCTTGCGGGCGTAGATTAGTCCGAGGTTCTTTTGTGCCCGCGCGTCGCCCTGGTCGGCTAGGGGGCGCCAAGTGCCGAGTTCGGACTCAACAGTGATTCGATCATAGGTATCGCGCGCGAGATTGTAGGCTGGTAGTGCGGTCGCGGCTACAGCTAGGCCGAAGGCTGCTAGGCCAACGACGAGTAGACGACGCTTGCGTTTCTTGTTGCCTTTGACGGTGCCCACTGGCGTGTCATCGACGCCGGCTATGCGGGATTTGAGGCGTTGGTTCAACGCCACTCTCCCGGATCGCCCAAATGGCCGCTTGGGTTCGATTTGAGGCGTTGGTCTTGCGCAGTAGATTGTTCATGTGACCCTTAACCGTGGATTCAGAGATAACCAGCCGACTCGCAATCATTTTGTTCGATTCACCGCGCGCTACGAGGTGGGCGATTTGCATTTCCCGTTTCGAAAGCTTGCGAGGATTGGCGTCCGGCATGCTGACCGGCGACCGTGCTTCGACCTTTCCGCTGACGAGCAGTCCGGTCAGACGCGTCGGAAAGACCTTCTCGCCGAGCATTACCATGCGTAGCGAACGAGCAAGTACGTCTGCTGTGATGTCTTTTTTTAGGAGGCCTTGAACACCTGCAGCAACGCACTCTGATAGAAGTGTTGGGTCGAACCGCTCAGTAATCGCGACGACATGCACATCCGGCATGATCGACCGCAGGTGTTGGAGTTCTGATTTCAGATCTGTCGCACCCGTGGAAAGGTCTCGTAGGATTAGGTCAGCCGGGGCGGTCGTGACTTTTGTCGTGGAGAATCGCGCTACATCTTCCACGGCGCAGATGACGTCAAATTCGGATGCCGGCAGGAGACTGCGTAGACCTTCCCAAAGAACACGGTCTCGGCCAATGACGATCGTTGCGATCCGATGGGAGTGTGTATCATCGGATGATTCGGTTCGTGCCTCCACGAGAGAAGTGCTCGCCACCCCCATAGCTGGCTCTCCAGTCACTACGTGTCATAATTCCGTCATAGTTCGTAGGGCCTCCGAGGCAAGGAAGCCATAATCCTTTTCGCAGTAGGCGTTGTCTGTCCGAGTGTCCGGAGATAACCAAGTCATCTGCGGGATATCGGCGTTGGCATCTCGTGCGATAGTGGAGAACCGGTTCTTTTGGTTTTCCGCACCCGGTTAACTGAACAACGAGCCAGTCATCGGCGTTTTGGATGTTGCTGTTAGCCGGTCCGGTGGATAAGCGAGCGGGTGTGCGGTGCAGCTATTCCATTTGTTCAATCGCTGCTATCGAATCACGTCGATGCGTCGATTCTGGCAATCAAGGGAAACGAGCGTACCGCGCGTCAGTTGGCCGTATCGGACTTCGCCGACCCCGATTGCGGCCGGAAGCTGAAACTCGGCGGCCCGAATTGCCATATGCGAGTTGGCGCCGCCGTAGGTCGTGATCAACCCCGCGATTTCGTAACCGAACAGCCAATCATAACCGGGGTCAGCCTGAGGAATTACAACGATCTTGCCGGCGATTTCATCTCCGGCACAGCTTTCCGAGACCGATACGATTTCAGACACCACTTTCCCACTTGTGATGAAGTTTGGCTGGGTGTCGGAGTAGTGGAAGGTCCGTATCTGCTGTTCAGCGGTGATGAGTGGAGGCAGTTCGATCCCTTCTGAGAGGTTGTGCGAGGATTGACCTTCCTCCGCGCGCTGAAGCAGCCAGGCCTGTAGGTCAGGCGGTTCGTTGCCGCTACGGACGGTCTGGAAGTCTTCCAAGGATATGTTTGCCAACTCGTGTCTTGAGATCCCGAGCTGATTTCCAAACTCAGCAATCGAGTCTAGGGCGGCGCTTAGGTTTCGGGTAAAGGCGAATTTCGCCCGCTCGCGGCCTTCGATTGCCTGTCTAAAGAAGCGATCCAACAGATCTATGTCTTCGGGGAGACCCGCTTCTCGTAGGGCAGTCGATAGGCCGCTCCGGAGCTGCTCATCCCACTCAAACTTGACGGTCGTCTCCGGACCATGTTCTCGGGTCTTCTCAATAATCGGCAGGAGGTATCGTTGGGCGTCGTCGGCATAGCTTGGCGTCGTAATGTCGTATGTGCCGGGACGAAGATGTCCGTACGCAGCGCAAAAGGCCTCCGAGGTCATCGTGGCGTCGACGACCGCCTTGGCATCATGGGTGAGTTGTTTGGCGACAGTGTTCAGGGAGTTCAGGAAGACCGACACCTGGTCGGAGCTCATGATTCCGCGCGCGACGGCCGAACGTAGCAATGCGACCGCGACGAACCCACTTCTGGCCAGATGCGAGAACGGGAGAGCGCCGTATCGGCGGCAGTCTTCCAGCAGAACGCAAGCCCGTTCCAACGGAGGCAGGGACGATCGCATCACGCGATCGAACCGCGTCTCGAGCTTTGCGATCTGACGCATGTCATCGTCTGAACGTGTCAAGCCAGACTTGGTGACGCCGCGCAGCGATTGTCGTAGTTGGTCAATCTCGTCGGGGCTAAAGCCGGCGTCATGAAGGCGCGTTGCTTGTTGATCGAAATCGAGGGTCAGGCAAGTGAACGCGATATCGAACTCGATCTTGTCGTGAAGCTCGGGTTTGGTCCTCAGGTGCTCTAGATAGTGGTTGACGAGCCGCAGACCGAGTTCATCGGGTAAATCGGCCGGAATGAACGAATTGAAACTTGCCCGCACATCAATATAGGGATGGCCGGCGAGAGTTATCATTAGTGGCTGGGGCCGGACATCGCGATAGCCATACGCGGCTCGCTGGGCCGCCCATACCTCGTCGGTAAAGAGATACCGGTATAGGCTGAGGGCTAGCCTGCGCGGACTGGTGCCAATGATCTCAGCCGGGTTCCAGTCCGGCATTACGCCGAAAACTGTCCGTTCGCCGTGGGTGAAGGGTGGCGGGGTTTGTTTCAGCCGATAGACCTTCTCCGCGGCTTCGAGCGAGGACTCGACTGCTTCGTCGGAGCCACGCCAGGCACTGTGATCAACGGCGATAGGTCGTACCTGTAGCAAGAAGACAGTGCCGTCGCGGTTGATGGCGAACTCGATGTCTAGTGAATCGTGCCCAATCAGTGACTCGACTTCGCGGAGCGCTGGCAACAACGCGCGCAGGGCTGGTGGTGTGTCGGGCGATAACTCCTGTACCGAACGGTGCAGTACCAGAGTCTTTAGGTCCGTGCCAACGCCGCTGGTCACAGTTTCGGTACTGGAGGTCGTGTTGTCGTAGTTGATGGTATAGTAGGGCGCACCAAAGTTCAGTGAGCGTGTGAACGCAACGCCGCTCATCTGAACGTTTTCGACCATCTCTTGGACAAGCACCTGATGGTCGGCGTTGTCATCGCCATAGGAGGCAATGACTCGCTCAATAGCGTCCGTCAGTTGTTCGCGATCGCCACAGGGCACATCGAGGACGCTGAGAAAGGCGCCGGCACAAGTGGATAACCAACTGTCCTCGGTGAGTGTGCTGCTCCGGACCACCACCGGGATTGGGCCGAACGCGGATACCACGTTGTCAAGGCAGCGGGCCCTATCTTTGGCCCATTCCCCCGTTGTAAACCGAACCTGGTCACAGACCACACACTCACGAACCACCGGCCGAAGGGCGTCCAGCGTTTCAGCTTTTGTTCCGAGCACGAACCGGGCCAGGTCCTGTGGCGCGTTGAGCTCGGCCCAGTTGCCACCGACATCCACCACGTTACAACGCAGACCGCTCGCCAACAGCTGGTCGACGAGAACGGGCAGGTTGGTTTTGCGTAACACGTCACCGGCCGAGGCCCGTAGTGCGAGTATGGTTTTCACGGCCTGCGGTGAGAACTTTGCGAGGCCAATGAACTCGGCGTCGGCGTCAGCCGGGGAAATGTCGGTCCCGATGGCCACCAGTGAACCCCGGTTCAGACGCACCTTTTCAGCGGCATCCAAGTCGGCTCTCGTACGGCCTGAGTAGCGCTGACGCCAAGTCCGATCTACCGCTAGGACGACATCGCCAGCGGCTTCGCAAACGCCGTCCACTGCCATCTTCGTAAAAACAACATCGCTATAGCAGGCGATGCAGGATTGCTGCGCACTGAGGGGTGCGACGAATAGCGTGCCGACGCTCCCGGTTGATTGCCATTCCGGATTTACAGAGAAGGTGAAGTTCGAGACATGGCGGGCAACATCCTCAAGCTGATATCCGCCGACATAGTGGATATCAGCGGGGACCGTGGCGAAGGCCTCTAACAACCAATCCAGTACGCGCCGATGGTCGGGCGTACTGGCCAGGGCGGAGGGCTCCATTCCACGGAATGGCCGCCCCGCACCAAGGATAACCGCCAGGTAGGAGTTGGCGGCGTGGAGGCCAAGTGGTTCTTCAACCTCGCCATCGGAACAGAACTTGGCACTCTGCGGTATGGTTTGATCCGTTTCGAGGAAGGTTCCCGCCGCGACCGACGCCATGTGCAACTAGTCCACTTTCTTTCGTTTTGTGAAGAAACCGACCGCTTTTGACCAACCAACCCTGAGGTACAAGAGCCCGGCGGCAAGGCCAGCCGCGATAGCACTGAAGGCCATGGTGACTGTACCGGGATCCAGGTACGCGTAGGCTGGTGCACTTGCGGTCAATGCGACGAATAGTACGCTAGCTCCGAACTTAATCCGCGTTTGCAAAGTCATTTCGTCCGATCCATCCTTTCACAAGAGATTTGGTCTATTCGATGCGCCTCACCAGCAGATGCCCTGGTAGTTGCACCTTTCGCTCAATCCGGGGTCGGCTCGTACCAGATCCACCACCGTATGCTCGGGGCGGATCTGTCCGTTCAGGTTCTTGAAGTCTTCATCCTCCGTACCGACGACAAGCGTGTCGGAACAATCGATGACGTGGTCCAGTTCATCGACAAGGATCGAGGCAAGGTGCGGCAGAACCCGATCTACCGCGCGGCTGTTTCCTTTGCTCGGTGAGGCGGATACCGCGCGGTCGTATATGATGACCTCGTAGCCCTTGCCGATCAGACGCTCCGCCAGCGCGACCAACGGACTCTCTCTCAAGTCATCGGTGCCGGCCTTGAAAGCTAGGCCGAGCAAGCCAACACGACGATTGCCACTACCCGTAATCAGTTTTATTGCACGATCAATCTGGCGTTCATTTGCCAACATGATCGCATCAAGGACCGGTGTACTAATGTCCTGATGCCTGGCCTTGTGGCGGAGAGCGCGGAGGTCTTTCGGGAGACATGACCCGCCAAACGCAAAGCCCGGGCGCATATAGTGTCGAGACATGTTTAGACGCGTTTCGGAGCACATGACGTCCAAAACTTTGTGACCGTCTATTTCAAGTTTCTTGCAGAGCCAGCCGATTTCATTGGCGAAGCTGATTTTTGAAGCATGCCACGCATTGGCACAGTATTTCACCATCTCGGCGGTGCGTATGTCGATGTAGTGCTTCTCGCAATCATATTGGCTTGTTAGAGAGCGGAGAATCTCCTTTGTCTGGTCGTCGAGACACCCAGCGACAATCGTGGACGGGTGCGTAAAGTCGAATATCGCCTGGCCTTCGCGTAAGAATTCCGGATAAATCCCGACCCCGAAGTCTGTTCCCGCCGTCAGTCCGGAGTGTTTCTCAATTAGCCGGATGACCACATTTTCCATCGAGCCGGGCAGCATTGTGCTTCGCGTGATTATAGTGTGGTGCTCGTTCTTGCTGCGCAGAGCCTCACCGATTTCCGTGCAGACATGGGTGATCTGTTTGAGGCTGATGTCGTCGGTCTCGAGACTTGGTGTACCGACGCATATGTAGCTGACGTCCGTTTCAAGTATTGCGTTTCTCGCCTTGACGGTTGCAGTCAGTCGATTTTCGCTGACTTGCTCCGCGATCAAGGCTGACAAACCGGCCTCGACAATCGGTGCGACGCCCGCGTTGATGGCCGTGACCTTGCTTTCGTCTGAGTCGACGGCGACGACGGAATGGCCCTGTTGGGCGCTGCAAGCAGCGGACACAGAGCCGACGTAGCCGATACCGAACACACTGATCCTCATTAAACCCCCTAAGCCGGATCGTCCCCGTGCTCAACGACACTGGATCAAATTGAGCGGTTGTGAATCGTTGACGAGGATTAATCAGGCGAAGAAGGCGTGCAACTTGGCAGAAGTTCGGTTGCGTGCTGGCCGATAGTTCTGGTTGTAACATTTCTGTTACGAAGTTTTAATTCGATTGAAACTCGGAGCGCGTGGCTGTTTGGGGCACTCACTAGCGCGCGCGAAAGTACCGAAGAATCCCGTTTAGAAAGTGATTGCAACGATCCCAAAGGACCCTGCGTCCGTTTTGGCTCTGTAGTAGTTTGCGCGAGGCGAAGACTAGACGTCGATATAGCGAACAATTGGATGTTGGAAGTATGAGCGCTGGAATGAGAATGCGGGCGATTGGTGCTGCTGCCGTTTTCGGGGTTGTGGTGTTATTCGCTTTTCCGATGCGGATCATATCAACGAACCTTGAGGAGCTGGGTCAGCCCGAGGTGCTTGCGTTGTATGCGGTTCTGGCGCTTGTCGGGTATCTGTTGTTGGCTCTCGTGCTGGCCAAAGTCACGGGAGAGAAGACCCTGGGCTGGATTGTCAGCGGGTTGTTCTTTCTGGGTGTTTTTGTATTGCTGGCTGATGTTGTTGCGCCGCTGACAATTGACCAGTTCGAGTCAGGTACCGAAACACCCGACGAACCATTCCTGTCGATTCTTTTGGAGGCGGGACTGTTCGTGTTGGTAGCCGCTGCTTTTGTGTTTGTGCCAAAGGCGGTCGTTTACCGGCTTGGTTGGCCTATTGCGATCGTTTTGGTGGTGGTTGAGCTTGGTGTGGCAGGAACCGGGTTTCTGGGTGGTCGGGGTGTGACAACGGAAGCACGTGCGGATGCACCGAGTGCGGCCTCCTTCTCGGGCAACGTCTATCATATCGTCGTGGACGGGTATCACGGTCCTTGGTTTCAGGACGCTGTGGCGGAGATGGGAGTCGAGAGTGATTTCGATGGCTTCCAGCACTTCCCGCGCGCGAGAAGTAACTACATGGCCACGAAAGCGTCGGTTCCGTCTTTCATAAGTGGGCAAGTGTATCCCGGAGAGACGAGTGTTGAGCGTTGGCTTGATGAAACCTTCGACGAGTCGGTGCTGTTCAGACTGAAGACAGCGGGGTTCAATACGACCGGCTATACGTTCAAGAACTCGACGGCCAACCCGTATGCCAATCGCCAATATGTGGGGAACCCGGTGTCGTTGGAGTTGGCGGCCGACCTGTGGTTGATGCGGATAGCACCGACGTTCCTGCGGCAAGAGGTGTTTCATGATGGAAGGGGGCCGATAACGCGTGCGGCCGGAAACGGCGTTGGGGCGGTGTCGGACCTGCGAACCGTAGCGTCGCTGAATCAGTTCCAGCAGATAATGGACAACGAGTTCCGGCGGGGTGATGCCGGCGAGTATGTATTCGCGCATTTGAATCCACCGCATCGGCCATACCACGTCATGCGCGATGGGCGGTTTGATCCGGACAATGCCGATTTCTTTGAGCAAAGCTACCACGTGACGGACCTGCTGGCAGCATATGTTCGTCAGTTGAAGCAGCTCGGCCGCTTTGAATCCTCGTTGATCATATTTCAGTCGGACCATGGGAGCTGGCTTGCAGGTGGAAAGGCTCGGAAAGAGCGACCGGAGTTGGATTTCATAACGATCTCGGACGAGGACGCGGATGCCATAGAGAAGGCGGATGTCCGCCGAGAGAACGGTGTTGGGATTGACGCACGTAGTAATGCGCTGTTGCTGATCAAGCCGCCATTCGCTCCTAGCGAACCGGTCGAAGTCTCTGACAAGCTGGTCCAGTTACTGGACATTCCGAAGGTCGTGTACGCGTTGACCGGTATGTCAGATGAGCATGCTGGTGAGTCGGTAGAAACGATCCTGGAGCGGGATCGTGTGGACATCTACCATGGCTTAACAACCCAGCTTGATAAGAACGGAGACAAGTTGGCTGTTGGCCGTGACCTCAAGGCTGGGCATATCAACCACTATTCCGTTGATAAGGATGATAACTGGACGGTGCACGAGGACGTCCCATTCAAATGGTAGTTGCCGGTTGGGGCCCGCTGAGGCGGTCCTCGGTTTCCAGAATTGCTGTGTTGGCACTGTTGGGGGCCGTGGTTGGCGGCGATCCCGCTGCTGCCGAGGCGCGCACGGTCACAGAGGCGTTTCAGGGCGGCGTCGCACCGAGTCGTGACTATGACGGTGCGCGGGACACTTATGTGGCAGCGTCTAAGCCGGACGAAGAGTTCGGCCGAGACGAGGAGCTTGTTGTTGACGGCGACCGGCCGAATGGCTCAGGCCGTGACTATGTTGCTTTGATGGCGTGGGACATCTCCAGAATACCCGAGGGATCGAAGGTCGTTGGGGCGAGTATCGCCATCAACGTTACGCAGAAAAGTGAGCAACAGTATCAAGTCTATGAATCGCTCGTCGACTGGGACGACCGCGAAACGACCTGGGAAACCTACCGGAAAGGGTGGGGTGATGAAGTTCTCGGTGTTGTCGATAGCCGGGCCGGTAGTGCAACGCTCAACGATGCGGGACTTGCGGTTGTTGAGTCGTGGGTGAACGGTAGTGAGCCGAATAGGGGCTTTGTCATACTCAATACGGAAGCCGACGACGGACTCAAGTTTAGCTCAAGCGACGATGACGATCGTAAGGATCGACCTCGCCTTGAGATAACGTTCGCGGCGCCGGACACTGGGGCGGTTGAGTCATCTGTGGAGTCGCTTGAGGTTGCTGCGGTTAGTCGCGGCGGTTCGGAATCCAATGAGACGCGTGACCGTTCAATACCGGACCCTATTACAACTGACCGTCCGATCAGGAGTGGTTCAAGCGGGTTTGGGGCAGGGCAAGTCTACCATGTTAGTCCCGATGGCGATGACGACGCGGACGGGCGTTCGGCGGCCGCGGCACTGCAAAGTATTCAAGAGGGGCTGAGGCGGGCGATGCCGGGCGACGTCGTGCGCTTGGGCCCGGGTGTCTATATGCAGGACGTTCGCTCCGTCCGGCATGGAACAGCCGAACAGCCGATATTCATTACCGGCACGCCTGGCGCGGTGATCAAAGGTGGCGGGGATGACCGGATTGTCGAGATCAACCATGACTTCATTACCATCTCTGACCTAGAGATCGACGGCAAGTTCGATGAAGACGATGATCTTGACAGCTATCGGGGGACACTGCTTTGGGCTCAAGGCACTGAGCCGTTCGATGGTGTTGAAGGGATGCGCATTCTGAGTGTGGCGTTTCAGAACGCGCGCGGCCGTTGCGTTAGACTCCGGTACTATGCGAGCGACAATGAGATCGCCTACTCGACTTTCCGCAACTGTGGTGTCAGGGACTTCAAGTTCGACCAAGGCGGCAAGAGTGGCGAGGGCGTCTACATCGGCACGTCACCGAAACAATATGGTGACGGGAAAAGCCCGACGGATGGCGTCGATATATCCCAGAACAATTGGGTGCATCACAACACTTTCGACACGCAAGGAAATGAGTGCGTCGAAGTAAAAGAAGGCTCTTTTGGGAACATCGTTGAGCACAATTTCTGCACAGGGCAGTTAGACCCCAATTCCGGCGGGTTGGGTTCACGGGGCAGTGGCAACATCTTCCGGTACAATACGGTCTGGGGCAACGTAGGTGCGGGGATACGCGTTGGCGGCGCCGAGGAGACGGACGGCGTTGGCAACGATATCTACGGCAACCAGTTCGTCGACAATGAAGCTGGTGCGGTGAAGCTGCAGCGTGGGCCACAGGGTCGGATTTGTGGCAACGTAGTTCGGTTCAATCCGGGCGGCGTTTCGGTTGGAACGTTTGGTGACACCGTCGAGCCGAGGCAGCCATGCACGTGACTTCGGTCCGGTGAGACGCATCGGGCTCACCCAACGTGTCGAGGTCTTCTATTCGGGACAAGAGCGGCGCGACTGTCTTGATCAGGCTTGGGCCCGGCTCCTATGGACGATTGGGTTCCTGCCCATACCGCTGAGCAACTCGGTAACTGATGAGACCTCGACCTACTTGGATGCGTTAGACCTTTGTGGCGTCATCCTCACAGGTGGGAACGACCTGGCGCATCTTGATGATGCGCGCACGGCGGCCGCCGAACGGGATGAGTTCGAGTTTCGGCTGGTGCGTGAATGCCACGCGCGCGCGCTTCCCATACTGGGGATATGCCGTGGCATGCAGGTACTCAACGTACACTTTGGCGGCAGTCTCGATCACATAGAGGGACACGCGGGAACAGAGCACACGGTCTTTGCTTTGGACCCGACAGACGGATCGCGCTCATTCAGCGTCAACAGCTTTCATGACTATGCCGTGTTGCCTAGTGGCGTTGCCGACAACTTGGACCCGACTGTAGTCGCCGACGACGGGTCGATCGAAGGTTTTCGACACAAGACATGGCGTTGTTGCGAGGGGTTCATGTGGCACCCGGAGCGCCCGGGACCTTCTCGAGAATCGGACATTGGCCGGATAAAGCGGCTGTTTGAAGGAACGAAATGACTCAGGCGATCATTCTTGCGGCCGGCCAGGGGACGCGACTCCGTCCCTTAACGACCAATCGACCGAAGTGCTTAGTGGAGATCGGTGAGGTGCCCATTCTGCACCGTCAGCTGGCGGTTCTCCGTGAGTGCGGTATCACCGACATAACCATCGTGACCGGCTTCGAAGGCGATCAGATTCGGCCTTCCGGTTGCCGCACAATTCGTAACCCAGCCTACGCCACCTCAAACATGGTTGAGTCGCTGATGTGTGCAGAGGAGGTGCTTGGTTCTGGTGAAGACGCCATCATTTCGTACGGCGATATCGTTTTTGAGGCGCGGGTACTAAGAAGCCTGCTGCAGGAGGACGGAAGCGTTGCCGTGACGGTGGACACGTCCTGGCGGGCTTATTGGCGGGCTCGGTACAACGATCTTCTAGAGGACTCGGAAACCCTTAAGATGGGTCCGTCAAACCTTATTACGGAGATCGGGGATGTACCAACAAGCTCCGACGACATCGATGCTCGTTACGTCGGATTACTGAAAATAGCTGCTGGGTCGGGCCGCCATCTGGTAGATCTTTACCGAAATCTGGACAACGACTTTGGCATCCGAGGGCGGAAGAAACGCGACCTGTACATGACAGACTTCCTGCAGATCATGGTTGATCGCGGTGAGCCTGTACATGCGGCGTGTATTAGCGGTGGTTGGCTTGAGGTGGACTCGGTTGCAGATGTCAACTTCATCGAAGATAGGAAGAGTAGGGGGGACTTGGCCCGATTCTGTCAGTTGGCCGAGCCAGGCGAGTTGTTATGCGCTTGATGGATGCTTGGCGTGGTTCGCGCCGCTTTCAGTCACTGCCCGCCGAGGCGCGTGGGATTGTCTTCTATTCGGAGGGGAGCTTTAGCTGGCCGCATCTGGAGCCGGTGATTTTGAGCCTTCTGAAGGATCACGGCCAATCCATCTGCTACTTGGCGTCGGACCGCAATGACCCTGGCCTCAAGCTAGACGATGGTCGGGTTTCCGGGTTCTTTGTTGGCGACCAAGTTACCAGAACCATGCTTTTCCGGACCCTGCAGGCGGAGGTTCTCGTCATGACCACGCCCGATCTGCAGACCCTCCAGCTAAAGCGCTCCGTCTACCCTGTTTCATATGTGTATATCCATCACTCGATCGTCAGCTCGCACATGGTCTATCGACAAGAAGCGTTCGACCATTTCGATGAGATATTCTGTGCCGGACCGCATCATGTTGAGGAGATACGTGCGGCGGAGGCACTTCATGGGTTGCCGGAAAAACGGCTGTTCGAACATGGTTATGGTCGCCTTGATCGGATAATTGCTGGACGAGCACAAGGACTCCAGCGGACAAGAGGACCTGATGACCCGATATCGGTTCTTGTCGCCCCGTCATGGGGGCCAGATGGTCTTTTGGAAACGTTGGGGGACGAAGTCGTTGGTGCGTTGATCGATGCCGGGTTGGCGGTCACGGTTCGGCCCCATCCAGAGACGAAGCGGCGGTCCGCGAACACACTAAAGGAGATACGGAGCCGGTTCGGATCTCATGAACGGTTCGTCTACGACGATAACATCTCGTCGGCCGAGTCATTGCTTGGCGCGGATATCATGGTGAGCGATTGGTCTGGGGCGGCGCTGGACTTTGCGTTTAGCCAAGAGCGACCGGTGGTGTTTGTGGACGTCCCGCGGAAGGTACGTAACCCGGATTACCATCGCTTGGGTCTGGAGCCAGTGGAGGTCAGCGTTCGGGCGGAACTTGGCGCCGTGGTGTCACCGGATCAGCTCGGCGAGATTGGAGCGGTGATCCGACGACTAGCGACGGATGCAAATGAGGTTGCGGTTGCACGTATTCGAACTGCACGGGATCGGCTTGTGTTTAATGTCGGTCGGAGCGGCTCGGTCGGGGCGGCTCGGCTTATGGAACTCTTGTCTTCTCGCCGGGACCAGCAGAATGAGGCCGTGGCTGTTGATGATTTGAGGCGGCAGCAAACGGTTTAGCGGTCGAACTCGAGCTGGATCAGGTTCTCCGCCTCGCGGTGCAGGTTAACGAGGTCCATCGCTTCGGTGAGAGCGGCTTGGAGTTCATCGACCTCTCTTTTCGGTATGTGCCGGGCGATAACTTCGCTCGCGCGGCGTCGACTTGTCGCGCGATCGATGCGGGCTCGATCTTCTCCGGTGGCTTCCTCTTGCTCGGCGCGCTCGCGTGCAACCCGTTCGTTTCTTAGCTGATGAAGATGGTTGCTGGCGGCCATCTTTCGCTGGAAACGTTCGGCTGGGCCGCTGTTAAGTATTTCTGCCAAGGTTTTGCGGCTTTGATTGCCGTTGACGCGTTGTGAATCATTTGGACTGCGTTCCGAGGTCGCCAGGGTCGTAGCCTCTAGCTGAAGGTTCAGCGCTTGCACGGCCTCGAAACGCTTGGGGTCAACGACGGGAGTGTCCGCAGCCGCGGCCGTCGTCGTGGCCACCGCAGCGGCAAAAAATACTATGGCGCTGCTTATGGATCTGACGATGGTGTGTGTGCCCCGCTTGGAGATGCGAGCGGGCGGCGGATCAAGGCGTGGCACAGTTCGCACCGTCCAGGATGTACACACCACACGCAAGTCTGGTACCGGCGTTTTCGAGAGCCGCCTCGAATTGCCCTTCGTCAATGCCTAGGGTGTCCAGGGCCATCTGGAATTCAGCTATGGCTGGCGGATGCTCCTGTTGGACAGCAGTGGCCAGTAGGACCAATCCTTCTTGCCTTTGCGTGTCGGTTGCTGTCGGGTTGGTTAGGTACAGCATGGCCAACCGGTGGACAGCGGCAAGATCATTGTCACGCGCGCCTCGTTCGTACCACTCCGCCGCTAGTTCTGGGCTGGCAGCCACCAACTCACCCTTTTCGTACAACTGCCCTAGCTGGCGCATTGCCCGTATGCTGCCACCGTCTGCAGCCTCCTGAATGAGTTGGACTCCGACTTGAGCATCTTGGCTGTTTTCTGACTGGAGCAACTCCGTTCCACGCCGTAGTCGTGCTGATTCCACGAGGCTCTCTGGCATGGTTGGGGTGCCCGCCTTGAGAGCTCTGTCATGTAGCGCCTCGGCTTGTTGAGGGTCCTGGGGCATGCCAAGGCCGAGTTCGTGGAGCCGCGCCAGTCCAGGTAGTCCGCCCGCGTTACCGAGTTCGATCGCCGCCGTATAGTGTTCGGCTGCCCGTTCATAGTCTTGTGATGTGCCATAGCCCTCATCAAAGATCCTGGCCAGTTGGAGATGGGCGTGGGGGTCCTCGAGGTCTGCTGCACGCTCATAGAGCGGGATGGCGCTTGTGGCGATCCGCTCAACATCGAGACTTGCCAAATAAGTGTCGGCTAGGCGGTTGAGTTGCTTAGCTTCACCGGCGTCGATCAGTTGATCTAGGAGAGCTTGCTTCATTTTGTCGGTAGATGGGACGGCTCCCCGCTCCTGCAAAAGAATGAGCCTGACTAATGCCTTGTCGTCGCCGTTCGCGGCGGCGCGTTCGTAGAGTTCGGCGGCGTGGACGAAGTCCTGTGTGGTCCCGCGGCCCTCTTCGTACATTATGGCGAGTGGTCGCAGGCTAGCTTGGTCGCCGTTGTCCACGGCAAGCTGATAAAGTTGAAACGCGTCGGCTGGACTCTGCGCAACGCCTTGCCCTTCCTGATACAAGCGGGCCAAAGCAGGCGCCGCCTTGTAGTCGCCCGATTCGACGGCGTCTTCGTAGATACGGGCGGCGCGCGCCAAGTCTTGCGGAACACCGCGACCGTCCGCGTACATGGCTGCCAGTTTACGTTTTGCCGAGTTGTCACCAGCATCGATGGCGCGGCGATAGTAGTTGCCTGCCATCTCAAAATCTGGGTCGCCGCCGTTGACGCCCGCCTCATGCATGCTGGCAATCCGAGTCAACGCGTGGGCGTCTCCTGTATCCGCAGCCTGCTTGTATAGCTCTATGGCGCCGGTATCATTTTCCGGGCCGAGAAGCCCTGCTTTCGTCAGATCGGCCAACTTCCTGAGCCCTTTTGGTTCGCCGGCATCGGCCGCGCGCCAGTAGAGTTCGGCGGCCTGGCCGATGTCCTTCGGGAAGCCTTCGCCCTCTTCATGCATGGTCCCAAGTTCTATCAGTGCGTTGGCCTGACCGTTTTCCGCCGCTGTTAGGAATAGCTCTGCGGCGCGTTCGTAGTTTCGGGTCACCCCGCGTCCGTTGCGGTAGATGTTCGCAAGCCGTCGTGCCGCAGTTGCATCGCCTACGCTCGCTGCGGTCTCATATAGGGAAGCGGCTTGCGCAAGGTCGTCGGGTGGATCGTCCAGGCCGTCCTCAAGCAGTTCTGCCAGGTTCAGGATTGCGGCGTGGCTGCCTCCGTCAATCGCCTCTTGAAACAGCTGTGCCGCGCGGCCCGGGTCATGTTTGATGCCTTGGCCGTCGACCAGCAGTTTTCCAAGCCGCCGCTTTGCGGCCGCGCCTGCGCCAGCCGCTATTGCTTGCTCATAGAGTTGGACGGCATGCGTGTGGTCCTGGCGCACGCCGATGCCACTCTCATATAGCCTTCCGAGCTTGTCGGCAGCGCTGGCATCACCCGCGTTTGCCGCCTGCTGATAGAGGCCTGCTGCTCGCACTGGGTCGACCGCCAGACCGTCACCGGAAAGCAATAGGTCCGCTAGTTTGCGCTGTGCCGCTACGTCACCGGTTGTCGCGGCTTGCTCGTACAAGGCAGCCGCTTTAGATGGGTCTTTTGGGATGTTTTCACCATCAATGTAAAGCGCAGCCAAATCCACCAGTGCTTGGGTGCTTCCTGCGTTGCCAGCTCGAGTCAGTAGCCTGATCGCTTCGTCGGGGTCCTGTTGGATTCCCGCGCCTGCCGCATAGCGTTGCGCGAGGCTCCTTAGAGCGTCCAAGTCGCCGGCGTCACTGGCTTTCTCGTAGTACTCGATAGCACGGTCGGCATCGGGCTCCACGCCGTGACCCTCGATGTAGAGTTCAGCTAGGTCGAGCATTGCGCGCGTGTCACCGGCGTCTGCTGCGCGCTTCAGGAGTTCCAGAGCCCGTGGGATGTCCTGTTCGACTTGGTCACCGTCGGCGAACATCTTTCCCAGGGTGCGAAGTGCTGTCTGATCCCCAGCTTCGATTGCTTGTTCGTAGAGCTGTATGCCTCGTGGGATGTCCTGTGCTACGCCCCTGCCGTCCATATAGAGCGCGGCCAGTTGGCGTGCTGCTTTGTTGTCACCTGCTTCGATTGCCTGGCCGTACAGCTCTGCGGCGCGTTCAAAGTCTTGAGTGACGCCCTGTCCGGTTTCGTACAGGGCGCCCAGATCCCGTAAGGCTTTTACTTGGCCGGCCGCGACACCGCGTTCAAGTAACTCAGCCGCGCGAACCAAGTCACGATCAACGCCCAGGCCTTCCTCATACATTTTGGCTAGGTTGCGAATTGCCTGAAGATCTCCGGCCTCAAGGGCCTGTTCGTACAGGCTTGCCGCCTGGTCGTAGTCCTGGGTGACTCCCCGCCCCTTCTCATAGAGCGCGGCGAGCTTTCGTAGTCCTTTCGCATCGCCAGCGTCGATCACTGCTTGGTACAGTTCCGCGGCTTGGCTAAAGTCTTGCTCGATGCCTTCACCGTTCTCGTACAGCGAGGCCAGATCACGCATCGCTCTTAGGTCGCCGGCATCAGCCGCGTTTTTGGTGAATTCCGCGGCGCGTATGTGGTCTATTTCCACGCCTAGGCCGACTCTGTGCATTTCGGCGAGTTGGCGAAGAGCTTTGGTGTCGCCCGTTGCCGCAGCTTGCTCGTAGAGTGTAAGCGCCCGGTCATAGTCGTGCGGGACACCTCTGCCCTCTTTGTAGATATCGGCGAGGTCCATTACCGCGTCTGTATCGCCATGCCGGATGGCTTGCTCGTACAGCTCTACAACGCGACGGTAATCCTGTTCGACACCGCGGCCGACCACATACATTTCGGCCAAGGCCTTTATGGACTTCACGTCACCGGCATCCGCTGCTTGCTTGTACAGATCCGCAGCCTGGTGAGGATCCCGCTGGACGCCGCGTCCGGTCTCATAAAGCTCGGCTAGGCGTCTCAGTGCTGTGACGTCACCTGCCTCCGCCGCGCGGCGATAGAGCTCAGCGGCTTGCTCGAAGGCACTTGAACGGCGTGGAGTCTCCGCTTGGGCCCATTGCTGTTGATCGGTTACGGCCTGTGCAACTGTTGCTTCGCCTTCGAGTATGGACGGGTTGCTCACATACAGGTCAGCGAGCTGTCGCAAGGCCTTCTTCTCGCCGGCGGCAATGGCTTGCTCGTGTAGTTGAATTGCCCGTTCAATGTCTTGTGGGACACCCAAGCCGCGCTCATAGAGCGAGGCGAGGCCCAGCAGCGCTTTAGCATCTCCCGTTGCGGCAGCGGCGTCATAAAGTGCTGCGGCCTGGTCGAAGCTCTGCGGTACGCCGAGTCCGTTTTCGTGGTAAGAGGCCAATGAGCGGAGTGCTCTGGTATCTCCCGCGGCTACTGCGCGGTTGTATAGGTCGGCCGCGACGGCGTAGCTCTGCTCCACTCCGATGCCTTTGTCGTAGTATCCGGCGAGTTTGCGGAGGATTGTGGTGTCACCGGCATCGGCGGCGCGTTGGAAGTACTTTGCAGCCTCCGTTTCGTTTTGTGTCCGGCCGGTGCCTGCTTCGTAGAGTTCGCCGAGCTTGACCATTGCCTCGGGGTCGCCCGCTTGCGCAGCGTTTTCGTAGTGGTGTGCCGCGGTTGCTAGATCCCGCTCGACATGTTTGCCCTTCTCGTAGATTTCCCCAAGTCGCGCGGAGGCAGGACCGTGGCCGCGGTCTGCGGCGATTTGCAGGAGCCGGAGCCCTTCCTCAACGTTTTTCGAGACACCGCGGCCGTTTACGTACAAGGCGCCTAACCGTGCGCGCGCCTCTTCACTTCCCTGTTGAGCGGCACGCCGATACCACCATGACGCTTTCCAGTAGTCCTGACGCCGATCAATGCCCAACTCGGCGCGTTCGCCAAGTTGCAGGAGTTCGCGGGCGCGTTCCGAACCTGCCCGATCTGCCGCTGATTGCTCTGATCGAGGCTGGGTGAGTTCGGCTCCCTGATCAGATGTGGGACTGGTGTTTGCGGCCCCGCAGGCGGCCAGAGTAAGCAGGGTCGCGATCAAGAAAGTGCTTGGATATGACTTCATTTCCTGCTTTCTGGACTTGGTTCTCCGACGGTATTCAGTCATTCAACACTCCACGTTTGACGATATCGACAGAGAGGTTTTTCACGAACAGATCCCGGATTAGTCTTCCGCCAATCGTCTCTAAGTCCCCGGAAAAGAAAAGCGGTCCGGAGTCCATGTAATGGTTTTCGGCTAGATGGACTATGTCGGCGTCTTTGGTGGCGACTGCACTGTTTGTGTTCGCGTCGAAGATGTTCGCCACTATTCGAGCCTTCGACCGCTTGTCGTATGGATCAAGCTCGAAGTCTCTCGTCTCTAGAAAATCGATGTTGACGACCGCGACTTCGATACCATTCTCGCCATTTCTCTGAATGTTATTCTCTCTAATCTCGGCGTCCCAGCTGTTGCGAACATAAATGCCGTCCCGACCATTTAGTCGAATATCATTTCCCCAGACGAGTGCATTGTTGCTTTCGTATATCGCGATGCCGTCACCCAGGTTTTCGATGACGGTATTCCCGTAAATTACATTGTCGGTGCTGTCGCGATCGAGCATGATGCCACTTCCAGCATTTCGGTACGCTACATTCTCGAATATCCAACTGTCGGCTACGCCGCGCGAGAAAATGATGCCGTGGGCTTTCTTGGTTTCGCGGACGATGTTTCGCGCAATGATGAGGTTTACAGAATAGTCATGTGGATCAATCGCATATATGACGTTTCTGACGAAATCGTTCCCGACAACGACAACATCTCGGGCCTTATGCGTGTAGAAACCGAAGAACAAGCTCTCGATCCTGTTGCCGATGAACCAGCCCGTTGGATCCGGCAATCGCCTCAAGTGTTTGCCCAATCCGAGTTCGTTCTTTGGTGTTGGTGATAGCGATAGCCCGAACGTGCTGTTGATGCCTTTGTAGCCGAGTCCGGCGATATGGGAGTTCGCCATGTAAGTCTTGGACCCGTTCATTGCTAGATAGAACGGTCGGGGTTTTTGTAGACCGTAGAGAAGCAGTGTTTCGGGAGGTATTTCCTCACGTTTGCCGATGGTGGCGGTATGCCTGTCCCAGGTGGTGAGGCTGGAATCCGCCATGATGAACTGGCCGGTGACAGAAATGAAGACGCCGGCGTGCAGATCTAGCTTCAACCACTCTCCGTCACGGATGACCAGGGTGGCGTTCGGAAGGACGATTATGGGCCGTCGTAGCAGGTAGGTACTTTCCGCTTCTCTGGCGAATACGGCGGCATCGTCGATGTGCTGCTCGAGCATTTCCAGGGTGTAGGTGCCGCGTTGCAGGACGATGCCCTTCGGGTCTAGGTCGCCTTGCTCTAGCCAGAAGGGACTCATCTCGAACAGATGAGCCAAGGAGACGGTGGGGACGTCCTGCAGCGGGCGGAGCTGGGCTTTCCTGCCGTCGAAGGTCCGGGGTATCAGATTGCGGACGGCCTCCGTGGTGTAGGGTGTAAGGTCGGGGAGTTCGGGGAGTGCCGGATGATAGACCGGTCCATCAATTGGCGTGATTTCGATTGGTGGATCAGTGTTCTCAGCCGCGCGGGCGTCGGCGAGTCCGACATTTATTGCGAGGGCAGCAGCGCACAGCGTGGCCACGAGTGGACGGCCATACGCAGATAGAACCGGCAAGAACCCGGTACGGCTTTGGTTCGTTGCTGTGCGACGCATTAACTCGCGGGGTATGTCTGAGTGGCCGGGATATCCTCGTCTGTGCCTTCGGTGGCTTTATCCAGTTGGAGTTGGACAAGTACCAGCGGCGTGTCGCCAGCATTCTCAAGCGCGTGAACAGTCCCGTTGGGTATGAGAATCGAGCCGCCCTTGCCGAGATTATGGATTTGCTCACCGTGCCGAACCTCGGCGTTGCCCTGAGCAATGGTCCAGTGTTCGGTATGGTCGAAGTTCTGCCGAAGTGAGAGACGTGCCTTGGGCTTGACGCTCATGATGTGGATCACGCCGGCATCGGACCGGTAGATGGTGGCGTGGGTTCCCCACGGCCGTTCTGTCCAATCGCGTTTCACTTCTTCGTTGTCAGCTAACTGTTCGCTAAGTCCAGCCATCTTTACCGCTCCTCTGGGATTGGTGGTCGACCCGAATCCGCGCGGGCAACGTTTGTGGGAAATGCTTTGGTACGGTCGCTGAAGGCGGCCAGCGCGCGGAAAGTGTTGATCCGCACGCTTACGGGCGTGCCGAGGAACCTTACGTTAACAGGTTCGTTCGGCGCGACAACGACGTGTCCGTAAGTAAGGGGGTTTGCGGGCGGGCTCTGAAGTTGGGTTGAGCGATCCTGCTCGGGCGTGGTCACGTGCTGAACGCGTAGCACGCGGCCTGCCAACTCGCGCCTATCCGGAAACCTGATGGTCGCCGGGTCACCAATCGCGATGCGTTGAAAGTCGGCGATGAAGACCTCAGCGAGGATCTCGGTGCCCGTTTTTTCCGGCAGGAGTGTGATCAATGGTTCGCCCAGGGCGGCGAACTCTCGAGATCGGGCGTGGTACTCTATGATGTTACAGTTGCACGGACTATCGAGTGTGGTCGCGCCGCCACCAATGAGCTCGACCGCGGCAAGTGGTTCTCCGGCGCTTACGTTGTTGCCGGATCCGCCCCCAAATGGTTCGAAGTAGCCGGGCTGTGGTGACCGGACGACGACAATGGGGGCATCTACAACCCCAGACAAAGCGTCGACAACAAAGACACGATTGAAGACTGTGTCGGCAATGAAGCCGAACAGTGCGATGCCGGCAAGGGTCGTTAGACCAAGGCCGGCGAAGCGCTTCATCCGGGTGCCCAAGGTCTTCTGTTGGGTGATCTGGAGGGCACGCTGGACCTGGTTGAGGTCTTCTCGACTTACGACATGAAGGACGTCGCCAGTCGACACAATCTCACCGGACAAGAATGCGTTCGCGACGTATTGGAGCTGTGATCGTTGGTGTTGGTCGATGCCGGTAAAACGACATCCGATCGTATCGCCTTCGCTATCCGTTACCCGGCGTTGAAGTTCAGCCTGTACGTCGAGAGCTAATTCAAAGGACTGAAACTGGAACCTTAGTGTTGTCGGGAATGTTTCGGGAAGCGCCGCGGAAGAGTGGAAATTCTCTACACAGAAACCTCCAACTGACCAATTGGCTACGACGAAGCGCGTTCCGTTGATTTCGGCGATGGCGGGTATGCGGTAGCGCGCGTGTTGTCGTTGACGCTCCGCTTCGTAGGTTAACTGCAATGCCTTCAATGTACTCCCCTGCCTACATAGCTGACGACGCGGTGGAGATCGGCGTCTCCAAAAGCGCCGACGACGAATCCCGCACCAACCACCAGAGTCATCACGGAGGTCGCAACAACATAGCCTGATGATATGCGTCTAAATGTTCGGGCGAGCCCCGCCCTCATATCTCGCAGCGCGGTGTCCTGCCTGGTCCATTTCTGGCGGTCCATGTGGCTCGCCACGTATACTTTGATCAGGGATCCATATATCTGATTGAAGTAGATGAGAAATGGATGGAGCGCGGATATGTGTGATCTTGCGCTGAGTAGCATGAAGGTCTGCATGAGCCGTGTGAGGCCAATCCAGAAGATGTAGAAGTATAGGATCTGAATGCCGGCAACTATGGCACCCAGTGTCGCCAGCGTCAGTCCGAATAGTGATGTCCACTTTGATAGACGTTGGTCTATCAGTGCCCACCAGACGAACGGCCCAATGGTGGAGGCAGGTACGCGCCGTGCCCGGGCATTTGTTCTTATTGTGTTGCCGGACCACCGTGTCAGCAGCTTCGTGGCGCCAATGAAGAAGTTCGGATGGGGTGGTTGTTCAATAGTCAGGATTCGAACATCGGGGATGTAGGCCATCTGCCAACCCCGCTGTAGCAGCCAGTGCCATGTGGACTTGTCATCGCCTGTGAGGAAACGGAACCGGCCAAGGCGCCAATGTTCAATGAAGTCGTTCTCGACTTGAGCGATGAATGAGGGCGCGGTAACGAGTTCGGTACGGAACATGGATAGCCGGCCGGTAAGCGTGAGAACCCGACCGGAGAGCGCCATGGATGACATGAGTATATGTCGCTGCGCAAAACGTAGATGATACCACTCACGGTATAGACGTGAGCGCGTTACACTTATGTTGTCCTCGTCGGTGGTTAGGGCACCTAGCTTTGGGTTGAGGACAAAAAATGGTGCACACCGTTCAATGGTCTTTGGCGCGATTATCGTGTCACCGTCGAGAACTGCCGTCAAAGATCCTGGCGGCGGACTTGTATGGGAGATTGCGCGGAACCCGGCGGCCAATGCGTCGCGTTTTCCGCTTCCCTGAATCCGAACGAGTATTAGCCGAACATGCTGCGGTGTGCCGCTTTCCTCAAACAGTGACTTGATCGTCCTTTGATCGCTCATCTCGACGATGGATGCGACGATCGTTACGGGGCAGGAGGCACGCGCGGCTTCGGCAAACGCCGCTTGGTATGTGAGGCGTGTGCTCTCAGCGTCGACGCGGAAGGTCGTTAGGAGCAGATAAACATGCGGCGGGTTGCTGGATGCACCCAGCTGCATGGCTCTTTGCCTTTGGGCGGGAAAAACAAGCTTCCGGAAGACAATCGAACGGATGAAGTGAAGACCGCCCCATCCGTATCGCCAAATACCAATGACACCGAGTAGGAGGATGAACTTCTGGGATGACGGAAGAAGCAGTTCGTCAGGAAGAGTGACCGCATATGCCGTCAAGACAAGTGAGTAGAATGCCAATGACATGGCGTTTTGGTGATTGCCTCCGCTGGGTGTCGGTTGGCCTCCGACATGGTGCTGGAATGGTATCGAAGGATCGGAGAAACACGATGTAACCGCAACGGCCCAAAGGTTCCGGTCGAGTTTTGCCGATAGGGTCAAAGCAGTGAATTCGGTCTTAGGGCATTTCAAGAGAACTGCGACATGTGCTGCGTTCAGCGACCAAGTCTAGGTGTTAGATGTTCGGAAGCAGTCCAGATGATTACGGTCGCAGTTTTCAATCAAAAGGGTGGTGTTGGAAAAACAACGCTTACCCTAAACTTGGCCGTCGAAGTGGCACGTCGGAGGGGAAATTGGGTTTGCGTGGTGGACACGGATCCGCAACGCTGCCTGGGTGACTGGTGGCGACTGCGGAAATCAGAACAGCCGACTCTCGTTGAGTGCCGATTGGATCAGGCGAGGCAGGTAGCCGGCGTTGCGCGACAACAAGGCGTCACGCACCTGTTCTTTGATACGGCTCCAAGGGCCGCTTCGTCCGGGCTCCTGCCAGTGGTTCGCGACGCGGACGTGGTCCTGGTTCCGACTCGGCCTAGTGCGATGGATTTGCGCGCGATTGGGGGAACAATGCAGTTTCTGCATGAAGCAAATGCGGAAACTGTAGCTGTGCTGAACGCGTGTCCTCCGCGCGGTCTCTGCGGTGAGTCAGGCGTAGCACGCCAAGCCAGAGATGCACTTGAGGATTGGGGACATGAGGTTGCTGCGGTTTCGATAGGTCAGAGAACCGTCTTTTCATCTGCGCTAGCTGACGGCTGGGCTGTTAGTGAGTGCGAACCGGGATCGAAGGCATCCACTGAGATAAGTAGACTGTGGGAATGGCTGATTGAAGGGCCGCTTGCCATGGGCGAGCCCGCACCAGCGGAGCAGGATCCAACGGCAAATGCGGCTTGACTAGGATGTGATGGACAACTTGTAACTTAGGGGCCGCAGATTAGACGTTTGAGTTGGGTAGTTAGCCGCCGATCTCTTTTGGCCCGGATGCGACGTTTAAATGCTTGTCTTCGGCTTTCTCTCCAGCGATTCTTTAGCCTAGTGGTTTGTTATCCCACAAGTTTGCTCAAGAACGATAGCAACACTGGGTAACGGTATTTTGCAGACAAGTAGCGAGGGGGCTTCCATGGCCTTCGTCCCTGGCAAGGTGCGACCGGACGGCAATAGCCACGTACTCGGCGGCGCATCGAGAGATCCTCACCCGGACAAATCATACTCGATGGTTGGAGCATCAAGGTCTGTCGGCTCGACGCTCCTGAACCTGTTTCACGAATTGGCGGGAAACCTTGACCGGGCCAGGAAGACGTTGCCAACACACGATCACCAGGGTAGTGCGAGGGTGACTTCCGCTGTCTTATACCAACTTGGGCAGAATGCCGGTCGACCAATAACCGCCGAGACGCTGTTTGCTCTAGAACGATTGTCACGCAAAGTCGACATCGTTGGAACAGTATGGCTTTCCTACGATGCGAACTGGGACAAGCCGGCTGCCAAAACACCGATCCCGTCGGTGGTCTGGCCAGCTCTTGTTTTGGGGTTTCTGTACGGGGCCTGTGCACTCAAGATAGTGGACGCCACGGCTGCAGGAAAGGCCCTCAGGCTCGTCAACTCGGCTATGAACGCGCTGGACAAATATGATCTTCTCGGGGGTGAGGATCTATCCAGCGAGCTTCGAGTCTTTTGTGCGCGAACGCTTGAAGCGGTTCTGGATTCATGACAACCGCGCCACTTGTCGTGCTCCAGCATGAAGGCCCGATTGGCCGAGCCTACCTTACCTGTCTCCGGCGAATGGGACTGCGACCGGCCACTCTCATACTTATGGTCTACGAGGCAACCCCGGCAAACGACAAGCAGGTTGGTCGTTGGTGGCCCAAGAAGATGCGTATGGCTTATGCCGAGAGGATGCAGGACATTCAGCTGAACTATTGGGGGCGGCAACTGCGTAAGGAATTCGCGGGCCTGGTGGCAAGGATGACGCATGACTGCTGTGATGCGGCGGACTTTTGCTCTGACTTCCATGACGAGATGTATAACAAGCGGTGGAAGTATGAGGACTATGCCGGACGCGTACGTCGAGTCATGGTCAGCGGTTTGGGGGATTCGAAACTGATCGATGTAGTGTCAGGAGCCGCACCAGCTGTGGTCTTGTACACGGGTGGAGGTATTGTGCCGCAATCCCTGCTGAGTATCGCAGGTGCGCGGTATCTGCACATTCACCCTGGGGTCTTGCCGGATGTCAGGGGTGCGGACGGATTGCTATGGTCAATGTTGGTCCGGAAAAGGCCAGCGGCTACCTGCATCTATATGGCGCCGGGCATTGACCAGGGTGAGGTTATATGTACGCAGGAGTTCGAGCCGCTCTCATTCAAAATACCTTATGACGAACACCCGGAGGATCAGGATTTGTATCGTGCGGTCTACGCATACTACGATCCGATTATTCGGTCCCGTCTTCTTCGTAGTGTTTTTCGACTGGGTGCCGATCTTGGCAGGTTTGCTAGTAAGCCGCAGCAAGATGAGTCAGCTGTAACCTATCGATTTATGCACCCGTTGATACGGCAGGCGGCGCTGAGTCAGATATTTCACGAATGACTCTGAAGCGACCGGATGACGGAACCGCAGTTCTGTCGGAATGTCAGAGCGGGCTTATATAATCGGCGTCACCGACAGGTACACCAAGTATCCGCCGAACAACGTGGCGCCCTCCCAGCGTGCGAGGCGGCGGCCGGTGTAGCCGAAGAAGAGCAGGCACGCGGTGACCGCGGCCAGGACCCACAGGTCCACGGTGATGAAGCGGCTGGCGACGGGGATAGGGGCGACCAGCGCAGCGATCCCGACGATGCATAGGATGTTGAACATGTTGCTGCCGAATATGTTGCCGAGCAGCAGGTCGGTTTCGTTGCGGAAGGCGGCGACTACGGTTGTCGCCAATTCGGGCAGGGAGGTGCCGAGGGCGACGATGGTCAGGCCGATCACGGCGCCGCTGAGGCCCATCAAACCGCCGCTTTTGACCGCGCCGATCACGAACAGTTTCGATCCAGCCCAGAGCATTACCATTGCGGCACCGATCCAAAGCCAGTCTTTCCAGGCGGGGCCGCCCGTGGAATTGGGTTCGGGATCCGGTCCGGCTTCGGTTTGGAGCCGACGCTCGGACGTGTAGCGAAAGAACAGGAAGGCGGCGAGGATGGTGACGAGTAACGCGCCGCTGACGAAGGTCAGCAGATTGAACAGGGCAAGTCCGACGAATAACGCGGTGGCGGCTACCAGTGCGAGGCCGTCGGTTCGGAGCGCTGTCCTAGAGCATGGCAGGGAGGCGATGATAGCGGCGGCGCCGAGGACGAGCAGGATATTCGTGATGTTGCTGCCGACGACATTGCCAACCGCGACGTCGGTGTAGCCGTTCATATGGGCATTCAAGGAAACGATCATTTCGGGCAATGAAGTGCCAAAGCCAACGATCGCAATGCCAACCAGGAGCGGAGAGATGCGGATCCGCCGAGCGATCCGCACACCGCTGCCAACGATGCACTCACCTCCGAAATAGAGCAGCACTAGACCGATCGATAGTCCGACTGCCGCTTGCGCGATTTCGATCCCCAAGATCCCTGGCTACCCTGGTTTGGCTTGCTGAACCGGTGCCCCGTTTGGCCGGTTTCCTTTCGATCAAGTAGGGAAATCAATCGGTTGCGGCTAATCGGAGATCGCTAACCTGGTGATAGTCCTCGCCTATCAGCACCGTTGTCGGGCGGTTTTCGCTTGATTTTCGATTGATGGGATCAAACTTGATGATCGATTTGATAGTTAGAATCTCTTGGCCGGGGATAGGGGATGGTCTCACTCCAGCAGCTGCGGTACTTGGTGGCTATTGCGGAGACGCTGCATTTTCGGCGGGCGGCAGAGAAGACGAATGTCACCCAGCCGACGCTTAGCGGCCAACTGCGAGAACTGGAGGAGCGGCTAGGTGTGCAACTCGTCGAGCGGAGCCGCGCCCGGGTTGTCCTGACCCCGATCGGCAAAGAGATCACGGTGCGCGCCCAGCGGGTGCTGCGCGATGTGAACGACATCGTCAGCTTGGCCAAACAGGGACAGAGCCTACTTGGTGGCACTGTACGATTGGGGGTGTTACCGACGCTGGGCCCTTATCTATTGCCCCACATATTGCCGGAGCTGCACGAGAGCTACCCGGCGCTCAAGCTGTACGTTCGCGAGGGCATGCCACAAGAACTCCTGGACCGGCTCGATGACGGCTCGCTGGATCTATTGCTGTTCCCGCTACCGCTAAAGGGTGCGGATCTGGTGACCGTGCGCTTGTTTCGGGAACCGCTATGGATCGTCGCGCCGAGCGATCATTCCCTTGCGCAACGGGGGGAGGTGGATCGATCGGACCTTCGTGGCGAGTCGATCCTGGCCCTGGAAAAAGGGCATCGGTTGTACGAGCAAGTTCGCGATCTTTGCGATCAATATGACGCCAACCTGGCGCTCGACTACGAAGGAACCAGCTTGGACACCATCCGGCAGATGGTCGGGATGGGCATGGGCATTTCGTTCATGCCGGCGCTGTATGTGACGTCAGAGGTGATGGAGGACAAGCAGGTTGCGGCGCGGCTGATAAAGGGGCGGACGCCGTTTCGGCTGGTGGGCATGGTGTGGCGGAAGCAATCGGTTCGGCATGACGAGTTCGAGACGCTGGCCGAACTCATCCGACGTTCACTCCGGCAGGTCGAATGCGTTTCCGTCGAGGCCTAGCAGATAGGTCATCCCTATCAACCGGGGTGGCAGAACCAAATGGCTTGTTCGGGTTGTTGAGACCATCTTCCTGATACTAGGACCTCAGCCCCTAGAGGAGTGGACGCCCGAATGCGTGGAACTGCGATCCCCCCGGTTACCGCCCTTATAGGTCGGGTTCGCGCGGACGCGGTGTCCACTCCTTACCCTAGATCCTGGGCTCGCGATAAGGCGGCCGCAGACGCGGTCGAGAGGGTTGATCCGACGGCACGTGTTCCCGCCGATCCGACGGTTGGCCGAACGATCGATCTTTATGTATAGGCTTGTACCGTGACGAGGTTGGACGCGAGATGGGTGTGATTCGAACCGCAGCCATTGTGTTGATAGTGGCTGGCTTGCCCGTAAACGTCGGGGCGTCTTCGGCAGAGCATTCGGCGTTGGTGCCGCAGAGCACTGTCCGCAGCCTGGACTGCTGGCAGGGTAGTGATGCGTGGTTGCCGGGAACTATTCAGGCCAACGACATCTTGACAGATGGAAGCGCGTCGAATGACACGGGGTCATCCGACAGCGGCACCTGCGATTACGCCTGAGTCACCGGCGCAAGCAGCGGATGGTTGCGAATCGGGGTATAGACTAGCCGACCTACGCGCTCGGCAGAACGGGTCTATGAAGCGATGGACGGGATCAACACATTCCGTCTTCTTGAACAGCATGAGCCTGATCTTCTCATTTCAGACTTCAAGATGGAGCCGATGAATGGGTTGGAGCTGGTACGGTTACTGAGGCGGACGGGTTATAGCCCCTATATCCCTGAAATCTCTTTGTTCGCGGGTCAGGTCGATCATTGAAAACCCGCGCCGGTTCATAAACAGCGACAGCTACTTTGGGCCAGATCGCCGACGCAGACCGAACCCGAGTTATCGGGGTCCGTGCGACGTTGACCGACCAGGTGTCGTAGTCGCCAAAACTTATCAACGTCTGCCGGACTGCGCTCACATACGGAGTGCGCATATTACAGAACCGCGATCGCGGCGCCGATGATTCCTGCCCACAGTACACCGCCTGCGGGTATCGCAATGGTTAGGCCGCGAAACGCGCTGATGGCTTCTTTGTCGATGTTGGTCGGCGATTCGACGTTTGGTTGCTGTTTGGCTGAAACCCGTGCCATTCGCTGCCTCCCGACTAGCATTAACCATATGTGGGGAGGTGAGGTTTGTACTGCTGCCGGCAATACGGATTTGGTAGCCAGTTTGATAGGACATGGTTATCGAACCGGTCCGTAGCGTGGGGCGGGGACACTGACTGTAGCCGTGCGTATAGTGGCCCGAAGCATCGGAGGAGGTCGCAATATGTACCTGTTCGCGGACGCGGAGATCATCGACGGCGTGGCGAGGGCACCGTACACGGGAGACGTTCTTGTTGAAGGGGCTCGCATAAAGCGTGTGGCGAAATCGCCGGATCGGATCAGTGTCGAAGGCGCTGAGGTCGTCTGCGGTGGTGGATGCGCGTTGATGCCGGGCCTGGTGGAAGCGCATGCCCACCTTAGCTTCACGAACATGCAGGACCTCTTCGAGTCCGTGCGATTGCCAGTCGAGGAGCATCTGCTGGCGACGATCGAGAACGCGAAGCTCCTGCTAGATCAGGGGTTCACCAGTTGCTTCAGCGCCGCCGCGGCGAAACCGCGGCTTGACGTGGTGGTTCGGAACGCCATCAACGCCGGGCGCATTCCGGGACCGCGCCTACGGGCGGCAACGCAAGAGATGACTCCCTCCGGAAATCTCGGCGATCTCGACACTGACTATATGACACTGCCGGAGGCGGTGCGTTTCACCGTGACATGCGATTCACCGGATGCGTTTCGGCAAGCATGCCGGCGGGCCGCCAGAAACGGCGTCGATACGTTCAAGGTGAACGTGTCCGGGGATAGGGGCTTTGAGGAGTGGGGCGCCGGGCCGGACGCAACCGTTATTACGGATGAAGAGCTTGCCGCGGTTGTGCAAGTGGCGCGGGCGCGAGGCAAGAAGGTTGCCGCCCATGCGACGAGTGCCGGGAGCGTGAAGATGTGTGTTCGTCACGGCGTCGATGTGATCTACCACGCTGCACTGTGCGATGAGGAAGCGCTGGACATGCTCGAGGCGGCAAAAGACCGGGTATTCGTCGCGCCGACAGTCGGCTTTCCCTATACCTTGGTCCACGAAGCGCAAGACTTTGGGGTCGAGCACGACGACGCGACCCAGGCTAGCCTGGAATCCGAACTGGCGTCACTCATAAACGGTGTGCGGGCGATGCGGGAGCGTGGCATCCGGGTCCTGCCGGGCGGCGACTATGGCTTGTTCTGCAACCCGCAGGGGACAAATGCTCGCGACCTTGCGCATTTCGTCAATTTGCTGGGCTACTCGCCGATGGAGGCGATCCAGGCGGGGACAGCGGGTGGCGCCGCGCTGATGGTGATGGACGTTGGCCAGATCCGAGAGGGTGCGCTGGCGGATCTGCTGTTGGTTCGCGGCGATCCGATTGCCGACATCTCCATACTGCAGGACGCGGATAGGCTGATCGGAATCATGAAAGACGGGGTGTTCCACAAGGCGCCTAGGGCTGACACCGGCGGCATGTGCTTGGCCGCGGAATAGCCAAGCCGTGGAATCATGACTTACCCGCACGGGTTTCCCGGTGTGACCGTGTCGTCGTGCCGCTTCATTGCCTTATCCGTGGACCGAACCGACTCACAAAAGTCACGGGGCCGCGCAGAGTCAGCATGCTTACCTCCGTGTTGATGATGTTGGAGTTTCGCGTATGAGGCGAATTGTCATGCTGGGTTGCGGTGGTTTCGTCGGGAGCCACCTGCTGGATCGTTGTTTGTCGCACGGGCTTGGTGGCGCCGTGCCCGAAGTCGTCGGGTGGGATCTGGACGACCGGAAGATCCGTCACCTTGTTCACCACCCAAACTTCATCTTTCGCCAAGGGAACTGCGCCGACCCGGACGCTCGGGGCCAGTTGTTGGTCGACCTGCGGGATGCAGACGTGGTGCTCAACCTAGCGGCTATCTGCAATCCCGCTCAATACAACACGCAGCCGTACCAGGTGATCCGAGCGAACTTCGTCGATACGTTCGATACGGTGCAGATGTGCGCTGAGGCGGGAACTTGGCTGCTGCATTTTTCGACGAGCGAGGTCTACGGACGGACGCTGTCGAGCTATGTCGACGACAGCTATGCGGACCCGGCGCTTTATGAACTTGAGGAAGACTCAACGCCGCTGGTCATGGGGCCGGTGGCGAACCAACGTTGGAGTTATGCTTGCGCCAAGCAGTTGATGGAGCGTTTCATCTACGGCTGTCATACCGAATTCGGGCTGCGCTTTACGATAGTCAGGCCTCTTAATTTCTTTGGGCCGCGCATGGATTTTATTCCAGGGCGCGAAGGGGAGGGGGTGCCGCGGGTGCTGGCTTGCTTCCTTGGAGCGTTGCTGGACCGAAAGCCGATGCTGTTGGTGGACGGCGGTATGGCGCGGCGAACCATTGTGGGGATCGGCGATGCGGTTGATGCGGTCGTGCGGATGCTAGAGCGTCCCGATGCCGCCGCGAACCAGGTGTTCAACGTGGGCAACCGAGCCAACGAAGTCACGATGCGCGGGTTGGCAGAAATGATGCGACGGATTTATGCCGACGTGTCCGGGGACGTTTCGTATCTCTCACATCCGATCGAAGACGTTTCGAGTGCGGAGTTCTATGGCGCCGGATATGAGGATTGCGATCGGCGAATGCCGAACCTCGCAAAGGCGCGGCGACTGCTTGACTGGGAGCCGCGGATGCCGTTGGAGGACGTCCTGCGGGAAACGATCCAGTACTACTACGAGAAATACGGCACGGGCAGGGCTGCCGCGACGCGTGCGGCTTAGTTACGCGACGACCCGACCCACTGTCACGGCTTCGCGATTTTGCTGATACCATTTGACCGTTTGGGCGATGCCGTCGCGGATAGTGGTCTTTGCCTGCCAGCCTAAGGTTGTGAGGCGACTGACGTCGAGCTGTTTGCGCGGCGTGCCGTCGGGTTTCGACGTGTCAAAGGTTGGGTGGCCGGTGTAGCCGACGACATCGGCGATGAGTTCGGCGAGCTCTCTGATGGTGATGTCCTGGCCGGTGCCGACATTCACCGGCGGCTCATCGGCGTAGTGTTGGGCGAGGAAGACGAGGGCGTCGGCGCAGTCATCGACGTGTAGGAACTCACGGCGGACATTGCCGGTGCCCCAGACTTCGACAGTGTTGCGGTCGGCTTCCTTGGCTTCATAGACCTTGCGGATTAGGGCGGCCATGACGTGGCTGTTCTGCAGATCGAAATTGTCGCCCGGTCCGTAGAGGTTGGTTGGCATGGCGGCGATGAAGTCGCACCCGTGCTGACGGCGGTAGGCTTGGCACAGCATGAGGCCGGCTATCTTAGCGATGGCGTACCATTGGTTCGTCGGTTCGAGGGGACCGGTGAGCAGGGCGTCCTCGCGGATCGGCTGGTCGGCGTGTTTCGGGTAGATGCAGGACGAGCCGAGGAAGACGAGCTTGCGCACGCCGGTGCGGCGGGCGGCCTCGATGATGTTCGTTTCGATTTGCAGATTGTCGTAGAGGAAGTCGGCCGGGTAGGTGTTGTTGGCGTGGATGCCGCCGACCTTGGCGGCCGCCAGGAACACCGTGTCGGGGCGGGTTTCGGCAATCCAGTCCTCGGTTTCCTGTTGCCGGCGAAGGTCCGCCTGGTTGCGGGGGAGGGTGAGGATTTCGGCGTCCTCGCGCTTGAGCCGGCGGACGAGGGCGCTGCCGACCATGCCCCGGTGGCCGGCGACCCAGACACGCCGGCCCTGCCAGAAGGTGTCGGGGCTCGTCACCGCTCAGATGCGCTGGGCCAGGGTGGCGTTGGGCTGGGGCACGAGTTGCATGCGGTCGTAGGCCACCATCTCCGCCACCATGTCATCCAGGGTCGATTCGTGGCGCCAACCGAGCTGGCTCTCAGCCTTGCTTGGGTCGCCGAGCAGGTAGTCGACCTCGGTCGGGCGGAAGTAGCGCGGGTCGACCTCAACCAGGATCTGGTCGGTGCGGGTGTCGATGCCCTTTTCGTGCATGGCTTTCCCTTCCCAGCCGATGTCGATGCCAACCTGCCCGAAGGCGCGCTCGACAAATGCCCGCACAGTATAGGCGCGGCCGGTGGCGAGTACATAATCCTCCGGCGTGTCCTGTTGGAGGATGCGCCACATGCCTTCGACGTAGTCACGGGCGTGGCCCCAGTCGCGCTTTGCATCGAGGTTGCCGAGGTAGAGCTTGTCCTGGAGGCCGGCCTCGATAGCGGCGACGGCACGGGTAATCTTCCGCGTAACGAAGGTTTCGCCGCGCATCGGGCTTTCGTGGTTGAACAGGATGCCGTTGGAGGCGTGCATCCCATAGGCCTGGCGGTAGTTGGTGGTGATCCAATAGGCGTAGAGCTTGGCCGCGGCGTAGGGGCTGCGCGGGCGGAAGGGCGTGGCCTCGCTCTGCGGCGGGGGGGAATCGCCGAATAGCTCAGATGTGGAGGCCTGATAGAAGCGGGTCTTGTCTTCCAGCTTGAGGATGCGCAGGGCCTCGAGCAGGCGCAGGGTGCCGAGGCCGTCGGCGTTGGCGGTGTATTCGGCTGTTTCGAAGCTGACCTGAACGTGGCTTTGGGCGGCGAGGTTGTAGATCTCCGTCGGCTGCACCTCCTGCACCAGGCGGATGAGGTTGGTGGCGTCGGTCATGTCGCCATAGTGCAGGTGGAAGCGGGCGTTGCCGGCGTGGGGGTCGAGATACAGGTCGTCGACGCGGCCGGTGTTGAACGAGGAGGAGCGGCGTTTGATGCCGTGCACCTGGTAGCCTTTGTCGAGCAAGAGCCGCGCCAGATACGACCCGTCCTGCCCGGTGATGCCGGAGATTAACGCGACCTGCTGCGTGCCCATGTTGTCCCCGCTGTGATTGGTGTGGCGCAGAAGTTAGCAGCGGGGTGGGTTGGGGCGGAGGGTGGGGGGGTGGGTCGACTCTGGTTTGACATGACGCTGCACAACCTCTGTGTAGTCAAGTTACTCGACCACAGCAGGGGCGCGCTCATGGCACTGGCAAGTGTTGTTGCAGACGATTCCACATTCGTTCACGAGAATGCTCAACCCGCGCGTAGCCACCAATATCTCCTGCCGGCGCTTTTCAAATTGATAGAGAGACCAACGCGCATATTCGATCTTGGTTGCGGAAATGGTGCTATCGCCAATGCCCTTAGCCTAAAGGGCCATACAGTAACGGGTGTCGACCCCTCGGTGTCCGGTATCCGGGAAGCAAATCGGGCATACCCTCATCTTCGCCTGGCGAACGGCTCATGTTACGACGAATTGGGGCGCCAGTATGGGCAATTTCCTGTGGTCGTCAGCTTGGAAGTTGTTGAGCATCTTTACGACCCTCAAAGCTTTGCTTCGACGTTGTACGGTCTTTCGGAGAAGGGTGGACGGGTGATCGTTTCGACGCCCTATCATGGGTATCTAAAGAATTTGGCTATTGCGGCAGCTGGGCGGTTTGACCAACACGTCCATCCGCTGTCGCTTCACGGGCATATCAAATTCTGGTCGAGGAGTACGCTAACTCGCCTCCTGGGGGAGGCCGGATTTAGTGTTAGGCGGGTCCTGTATGTTGGGCGCGTTAGAGTGATGGCTAAGTCGATGATAGCGGTTGCGGAGAAGATCTAGCTTCGGTCGGCGCTAGCCCGAATCAGAGTTCCATACCCGTTCGCTGTTAGCCATCTTGCGAAGTGTATGTCTATTTGCCGACATAGGCGACTGTGTTGCTGAGTGATGGTAGGCACGTCAGATCTGATGTGATCTGGGTGCAGCATTGTCTCCGGATCGTGGACCTCTATGAGCCGTCGAATGTTTCGTACGTAAGATGCTGGAAGGTAACGCCGCAGAAGACTACCGATACCCAGCTGGTTTTTTAGTTTCCAAGCTAGTCGCTTCACGACGTATAGTTTCGTCTTGCTGACTTTTGAGCTTATCTGTCTCATTCGATCTGGCGAGTGCATTTTCGCGACACGGTATATAACTTGATGATCAATTGGTATCCGCAAGAACTGGCATATGTCTCTTAGGCAACGGGTCGGGTTGATGCAAAGGTCATCATATCGTTGCACTTTAGTCATGCTCAAGTTCGTTACCCGCTCATGGAACTCAATCGCGCCTTCAATAAGGTGAAGAACTTCTTCATCAGTTCCGCCAAATACTCTCTGCAAAGACGGCCCGACATCTCTCAAATCGCGGTGGACATAAAGGATGAAGACGGGCATTTGAAGACGATCCCAATGTTCGATGGAAGGTAGGTCGTGGCACTTTAAGATGTGCCAATCCGACCTGCTGGCCCAGGTCTTTAGTTCTGAGAACATCCCCTCGATGTCTTCACGAGTAAAAAAACCGTGCTCGTCAACGCCAACCGTTTGTTCGAGATAGGATCGCGCTAGATTGTACTGGAGTGTGGATCCGGACCTTGCCATCCCGCTACAAAGGACAAGCATCTAGCGCTCCTGAAGATCGAGGTGGATGTAAGCGAGAGATTGCGACCTAGTCTTATCTGAGGCTGAATCCGTTGCTGATTCGGCTACTATCTTTCCACCCGACCGTGTTCTCGTAGATCGTTTTTGCCCAGCGATGAGGCGTGAATTGTTGGGACATCGCGAAACTGTGCCGGGAAATCGTCCTTAAGTCGTCTTCGTTGAGGGCCGAGAACTCTGCCATGGCGTGGGCCAGCGCGTTTGGGTTTTCAGGATCGATGATGAATCCGTTGGTGCCATGCTCGACAAGGTGATCTCCGGCTCCGCATCGGCTTGAGCATATTACACCCAACCCGGCCGTCACTGCCTCATGTATCGCGACGGCCCAAGGCTCCTTTCGGCTAGGAAGTACAAGACAGCTTGCCGCTCCCAGAACTTCGGGGAGGTCCTGTGGTTGCTTGAAACCAAGAACAGTGCAGCCTTTGGTTTGACGTACTTCGTGGTCCAGAGGGCCACTACCTGCAAGAAACAGCGGCCATGGTGCGTCTGTACTCTCTCGGTAAAGCGAATAGCCTGACAAGAGTGTCTCTATGCCCTTCTCCCCGGCAAACCGGCCGACAAAGACAAATGCTCGTGGCAGCTTCTGGATTCCTTCCCGGGAATGATAAACGGCTGCAAAATCCGAATGGTTGCAGGTTAGCAATCCGCGCCAGATAGCCGTGTCCTTGAAAGATAGTCTACTTGCGAAGTCAGCTTGCCTATCACCTGGTACGTAAGCCGCATCGTAGAGCCTTTGGACGTACACGGGCGCCGAGGCCACACCAAGCCATTGCTTGGAGGTACCGTGCCATTGGTTATCCATACACAACACTCGTAGAGCGCGCTGTCGAAAGCGCCGCAAGATCCGGCGGTACTCTTTGATGTGCCAGGAGGAGACAAGCAACACGTCGGGTTGGAATTGATCTAGAGATGCGCATAGCTGATGATAGTTTGGCTTATCAGAATATGGTAGTTGATAGTCGATCCAGCTAAACAATGCTGGATCAAACGGAACCGCGTTGTCTGCTTCTCGATGCGCCACAAAAAGTTTCGTTCCCGGAATGCTGGCCCATTCGGCGCATGAGGCATTCATGTAGCCGGAGAATTGTGACCATAGAAGTGCTAGGCGCACGGTGCCACCGTGGTTGGTCGGTAGTGAAAGACATCAGCAATACGAAGTGCCGCGCTGTATGGGTCGCGAAGATGCTTGGACGCTCGATGGAGAATGGTGCGCGCTTGGGTGTTCCGGACTGGATCTCGCATCGTCGCTTTCTTGTAAATCCGGGCACGATCAGTTGCGTAAAGCGTGTTAAGGCGGCCGCTTCCAGAGATCGAGTTCGGATGGATTGTGAATAATGACCAATATTGCCTTCGTCGTGCGAAGGCCTTCTTGGCCAAAGCCAAGTCTACAAGAATCTCTGAGTCCCAGCATGTTGAGTTTGTCGTGTTGAACCCGCCTACTTCCAATAGTGCAGAACGTCGGAAGAAGGTAGATTGTTGCATGATTGGCGCTGTTCCGCAGATGTGATGATCCAAGTCGAAGGGCGCCGATAGGAACCGGCGTTGAACTCGTCCATGTTCGTCAACGACAAAGCCGTTTCCATAGACGACGTCCGCCGCTGTGTTCCGAAAGGCCGTGACTGCACGGGCAATTGCGTCAGGCAAGTATGCGTCGTCGGCATTTAAGTATCCGAAGATTTCACCGGTTGCCTCACGTAGGCCCGTGTTGAGGCCATCGGCAGGCCCTTCGTCACGCTCAAGAATCAGCTTCGAGACTACCCCATCGTGTTCCTTTAGGATCTCCCGACTTCCGTCCGTCGATCCAGGGTCGACGACAATGTACTCGATCTCGCCATGCTGTTGTCCGAGGACGGAGCACATAGCTCTCCGCAAGAAGGATGCTTGATTGTAGGAGAGTGTTACGATCGATACCTTCATGGTGCAATTATGCGTGGTGGGGCATGAAGGTGACAGGCCCGTATTATTTGCGACTCCGTAAAGTCACAGACGGATTGGTGACTCGGCGAAGACACAACGACGAGTTTCGCGGTGGGTTACGATGGTGGCTAATCAGGTATGAAGACACGTCATGAACCAAAAGGTAGGGGTCGACGTCAGGGCAGCGGTTGTCGTTCCCACGCATACTACCGCGTTGGACAGCGATGGCGCGTGCTCGATTGCTCTTCTTGAGAGGCACCTAGGGAAGTTTGACCGGTTCCTCGTCTTACCTGACGGAACAAGACCTCTCGACGGTTTTCGGGTCCACTATCTTCCGCGGGAATTCTTCTCTAGTTCACGTGCGATGAACAAACTCATGCTTAGGCGTGAGTTCTACGAACGGTTCCAAGACTACACCCATATATTGATATACCAAACAGATTGTCTAGTGCTGTCCGACCGCCTCTTATTCTGGTGCAAAAAGGGCTATGACTTTGTAGGAGCTCCTTGGATAAACCCAGACACCAATTTGCGTGAGGCCCGTTGCGGGAACGGTGGGTTTTCCCTTCGTAATGTTCAGTCGTCCTTGACCGCGCTTGCTGCTGCACGCGCCAGTGGTCGAGTGCCGAAACTGAGGACGTCTCTGTTTCGGGATCCACTCAAGGTAACGATGAAACGAGCGGCGCGGCCGACGACGATCCATCCGGATCGGTTCGATGCGAATGAGGACCACTGGTGGTCCTATCATGCCGCGTACTTCGATCCGACATTTGTGGTGGCGCCGGCGAGGGTAGCCCTTGATTTCGCGTTTGAAACAGCGCCGGCGCGTTGTTACGAACTCAACGGGCGTCGCCTGCCGTTTGGCTGTCATGCTTGGTCGAAGTATGATCGTCAATTCTGGTTATCTTCATCTCCAGAGTTGGGGCAACGGCTTAGAGCGGCATGAGGCGGGTGTCGCGATGTGAGTCCCGCGGGGACGGGAGGGATGTTGGCCGTCTAATAACTGTTCTGTGTCTGTTTGTTCCTTCGATATCTTTCATAACGCTTAGGTTTGGCGGAGAGCTTCTCCTTACGGAATTGCTGCTAGCACTTCTTTTGCTTGTATGGCTGATAAATTATCGTGTTGTTCCACGCGCGCCGCTGTTCTGGTTTGTGTGTGCGTTGGTCCTGCTTTGGCTCGTGGCGCAGATAGTTACCGATATCGTTCGAGAGACTGCATTTGCTGATTACTCTAGAGGTTGGGCGAAGATTGCGTTCTTTCTAGTGAGTTTCTCCTCAGTGTATTTTCTGATTAGTGAGAGGCGGGAACGCGTTATTCTGTTTGGGATCGGTATTGCAGCTGGTCAAATTCTGAAGATTTCCTTCTTCCCGAGTACTCACCAGCTCGAGAATCCTTGGAAGTTTGGCCTGGGGTTTGCAGTGGCAGTCGGTGTAACAGCGATGCTATCGGTTCGTTGGCCTGTGGCGCGTACGTCGTATTCTTGCAGCGCGTTTTTCATCGTTCTTGGATTCTTTTTGTTGTTCCAGGGTGCGCGTGCGCAGGCGGTAATCTGCCTTTGCGCGGGCGCGATTGTAGTGGTTCAATACACTGTTGGGCGGGCAAAATTCGCGACTGTTCCAGCGTTGCTTCTTATCGCTGTCGCAGCCTCTACAAGCATAGTTGGGCTGAATGGATATCGTTTCTTAGTAGAGACAGGACGGTTGGGAGAGGAAGCGGCTGCGAAGTACTATCAGCAATTAGCCTTGGGAAAAGGCATCTTGCTAGGGGGAAGGACCGAATCTCTTGTATCCGTTCCGGCGATTGTTGAGTCGCCGTTGTTGGGTCGCGGTTCGTGGCCGCGCGATGTTCGATTCTCAAATCAGTTTCTAGTTCTTAAAGCAGATGAGAGCCCTCAGAAAGAGAACTCGGACCTTATTCCAACGCACTCGTTTTTGTTTGGCTCGTGGGTAGAGGCGGGTGTCGCCGGTGGATTGCTGTGGGTTACCTTTTTGGTGGTAATAGGACACTACTTGCTCTTTGGTTTTCGTAGGGTCGGCAAATACCTTGCCTTGACTACATTCCTATCGATTCAATACGTCTGGGATATCTTTTTCTCGGTTTTTCCTGGTGGCCAGGGCAGAGTTGCAGCGGGTTTTGCGTTTGCGCTGTTATTGACAGTGTATTCGCGACCTTCTCTATCGACTAATGCTAGAGACCGGTAGTTATTTGACGGCAACGGGTCGGGCTTCTAGGGATTGCGTCTATTGAGTACTTTTTGGCAGCTATTGCAGAGCCGGCTTGTCCGGACGGTGTCTTGGTCGTTCTTGATATCGGTCGCAAACCTGCTCTTGTCGTTTTCGGTTTCGGTGATTGTGGCGCGGCTGCTTGGCGCTGATGGATTTAGTAGTTACGTGCTTGTTACCGCTTGGATATCCATGTTCGGAATGGTTCTTTCAGCCGGTTTTGGGAATGTTGTTCGGCGATATACCGCTTCCTATGAGTCGTATTCGGATTGGACGAAACTTCGAGGGCTGGTGAGTTTCTTCTCGATGGTAGTGGCCAGTCTTTCGATAGCCGTTGGGTTGGTTGTTTGGGTCGTTTTTGGAGGGGACGGTGGCAACGGTGCGGTCGTGCAGGCTGTTGCGGTGGGTATCGGGGTTTTACTTCTGGGGCTGACCGCAGTCACGTCTGAGTGCCTTTCCGGCCTCCAGAAAGTGGTCCTTGCGCAGGTGGCATCAGTCTTGCGGCCCCTCACTTTGCTGTTTTTTCTGGGTGGCAGTGTCGTCGTAGTTGGTCGGGAAATTGATCCGCAGTTGGTTGTTTGGGGCTTTGTTCTGTCGCTTTTTGCTGGGACCGGTTTTGCGGCAGTAACGCTGATTCGTTTGTGGCCAGATAGAGTAGTGGCCGGACGGTTGGACTTTGAAGTGGGGACATGGGTGTCTGGAGGCGCCTTCCTGTTGTTCGCGGCTTCAATGCATGCATCGAAAACGTACCTTGATGTGTTGATGGTTGGTTGGCTCGGTAGCGAGCAGGATGCGGGGATATATCGCGCGGTTACGAGAGGGTCGGAGTTGGTATTGCTGGGGTTGGGGGCGGTCGTGCCTTCTGTTGGACCTCTTGTTGCGCGGCAGTCGGCAGTTGGAAGGCTGTCCGAAACGCAGAGAACGCTCACTCAGTTGGCCCGGCTTGGCTTGGTGATTTCTATGCCGCCTATGATTGTGATGGTGTTCTTTGGTGAAGTATTCTTGGGCTTGTTTGGTCGTGAGTTTCTGGTTGGTGTTGAAGGTTTACGTGTTCTGGCCATCGCGAATTATTTGGGTGTCGCGTTGGGTGGTGTTGCGATGGTGTTAATGATGACGGGGCATCATCGGGCGGTTGCGTGGTCGCTTGGGGCAGCGGTTCTCTTTAACGTAGCTCTGAACTTTTTTCTCATTCCGCGATTTGGTGCATTGGGCGCAGCTTATGCAAAAGCCACCAGTCACGTACTGGTGAGTACCTATATGTTCTGGAAGATAAGGGAGAGCCTCGGATTGGACACAAGTGCTTTAGGGGTGCGGAGCTGGTTTGGTGCGGGCGGGAGACTTAGGCCTAGTTAGACTGCGAACTGTTGCTGAGCTGGCTGCGATTTAGAATGTAGAAGTCTACGAGCATTCGGTAGAGCAATCCTTGCATAACACACCAGGAAATGCCGGCCCGCCCGCCAAGACATTCACGCTGAGCGAGGAGTCGGAAGAGGAAATAGAGGACCGGTCTCAGGAACGGAGGCAGTCGGTAGTAAACGTTCTGTTTCAGGATTCGCTTTGCCCTCGTCGGAGCGTCGAGGTTCTTTGTGGTAGGTTTTTTGCGCGACAGTACCTGTGTCGCTTCACGTTTCGCGTACCGAATGTGCTTCTCAAGCCATTGATCGAACGGTTTCCGGTCGTCGTCGATAAGGCGAAGCCCTGGTTCGTAGTCAGTTGAACCCGAAACTACCACGTGGGGATCTTGCTTGGTCGCTTCGCAGGCTCCCAGTCCTGCGCGAAACACGCGGACGGACCGTAGGTTCGCGTGGGGGCCATACTTCAACGCCTTACCGAGAAACTTGATGGTCCTGGTTATTACCAGGCCGTTGGCCTCGGGTGATGTCTTCGCGAGGCACGCGTGGATGTCACCAACGAGCTCCTCGTCCGCGTCTATCCGAAGTATCCAATGGCCTGGGTCGACATGCGTTGCGGCGTGGTTAAAGCTCAGCGCATACCCTTGCCACGGTGCATACTTGAAATCGACGTTATCGAATCGGGAGGCGATGGAGGCGGTTGCGTCGGTGCTGCCGCAATCCATGACGATGACCCGCTCTAATTCGGCTAATGACGCCAGGCATTTTTCGAGGTTCCGCTCCTCGTTTTTCGTCAGGACGATGGCGGTCACCCGTGGGGTGGTCGTGATGGATTCGGCAAGTTTGGCCATTGCGTGCCCGCTCGTGGTGTCTTTCGTTTCTTATCCGACTTGAAGGTGGCGGCCAATCTGCCGGCGGCAGGCGACACCGGGATGACATCGGGTGGCGTTGCACGATTGCTCTAGGTTCGTCCGGCCCTGAAAGGACCCAAGGAGGCTGGTCGTTGCGCGTGATTCACGTCATTTCTTCGCTCGCCGCGAAGCATGGTGGAACACCGCGGGCGTGCCTAGGGTTTGCGGACGCAATGGCGCGTCGGGGCCACACAGTTGTCGTGTGTGCCTCGGACGTGAACATGCCGGATGGGGACGCTGAGATCTCGCTTATCCGGGATGGAGCCGATGGGAAAGCTTCGACACGCGTGTATCGGGCACAATTGGGGCGTCCCTTCAACCTATCCATTGGTCTGGCGCGGGGGTTGGTCTGCGCAATACGGCAGGCTGATATCGTTCATGTTCACTCGCTGTATCTCTATCACGACTGGGTGGCGGGGACGCTGTGCCGATGGTTTGGCGTTCCATATCTGATCAGCGCACATGGTTGTCTTGTGCCCACGTACTGGAGTCGACACCGTCGGCGGAAGCGGCTTGTCGAATGCGCGTTTCAGAATGGCATGTCGAGGCGTGCAGCAGCTTTCCATTTTATGACAGAGGATGAGCGGGCAAAAAGTTTGTCCCGCGTCCACGGTCGCCCGGGATACGTCGTGCCCTTAGGTGTCTTCTCAGAAAGGTACAGGCGTGCATTGTCGCCTCGGCGTGGGGCGGCGGGCCGGATCCTGTTCCTGGGCCGCCTGCATCCGTTCAAGGGAGCCGACATCCTCGTGGAGGCGTTCTCGAAGATCGCATCTAATCGAGATGTTGAACTGGTGCTCGCTGGGCCGGACTATGGCGCGGAGGGTGCCCTGAAGCGCCGCGTTGAGACGCTTGGGCTGGCGAAACGCGTAGTGTTCGCGGGCATGCTATCAGGCGAGGCGAAGTTGGCGGCTTTGCGGAATGCGGATGTGTTCGTGTTGCCGTCGCACAGCGAGAACTTTGGAATCTCGGTGATCGAAGCGCTGGCAGCGAAACTGCCGGTGGTGATCTCGGACCGGGTCGGCGTGCAGGAGGATATTGCGGCGGCGGGGGCCGGCGTTGTTACGTCGCTGGATCCCAGGGATGTCGCAAAAGGGATCGCGCGGGTGCTCGACAATCCGGATGCTACTGCGCGGATGGTTGAGGCTGGGTATTGGTTGGTCCGTGAGAAATACGATTGGGCGGCGATTGGCGCGCAGCTGGAGCGGGTTTATGAGCAGGTGATCGCCGAACGGGCCGGGCGTTCCGGGCGGCGGGCCGACTCACGTTTGACTCAGTCTCCGCCGGGGCGGGCACGCCTATCTTCCTCCTAAAGCTATCCGCGCAACTGCGGGCATCGGGCGCGCTTTCCGGCGCGTGAGGCTGGCTGCGAACGGGGACGGCATTGGCGGAATCCGAAATGCAGGCGAACGACGGCTGGATCGATCTGACCGGACTGTTCGCCACCGTGTGGCGGGCGCGCTACCTGATCTCACTCATCGTGTTGGCGGTCGTGGGGACCGGGGCGCTGGTGCTGACCTCCATCCCCGAGAAATACACGGCGCGGGCGCAGGTGGTGATCGACGCGCGCGAAACCAACGTCGTCGACATCGAAAACGTCGTCTCCGGCCTGGCCGACTATGGCGACGCCGCGGTGCTGACCGAAGCCGAAATCCTCAAGTCGCGGCCGCTGGCGGAACAGGTGGTGGACGCGCTGGCGCTCGATGCGGTGGCCGAATTCAATCCGCGGCTGCTGGAACAGACCGACGCGGCGCCGGTGGCGGTGAGCGCGCTGCCGTTGATCTTGCCCGGTGAGGCGATGGCGGCTGTGCAGGATGTGGTCGGGCGGGCGCGGTCGGTGTTGTCGGGAGGCGCGGATGCGGCGGTCGAGTTGCCGGCGGCGGACCCGTCGAAGTTGGACCCGGCGGTGACCGAGCGGATCGCCATCGTCAACGCTTTTCGCGGCGCGTTGAAGGTGCAGCCGGTGTTCCGGTCGCGGGTGATTACGGTTGACTTCCGGTCGGAGGATCCGGAGCTGGCGGCGCGGGCGGTGAACGCGGTGGTCGACA